>NZ_JAHSQD010000759.1 GCF_020103755.1 Streptomyces sp. LS1784 | reverse complement strand
GTGCGGGCTCGGTGCGCGGCACTTCGGCCGGCACCAGCTCGGCCAGCGCCGCCGCGGTCGGGTCGCCGCCGGGGCAGCAGAGGAGGACCTCCCGGCGGGCCCGCCGCAGCCGGTCGCCGACCACGGCACGCACGGTTCCGGGGTCCGCCGGGGTGGGTGCGGTGAACGCGACCCGGGCGGTTCCACGTTCTCTCATGGCGGTCCTCTTGACAGCAGGTGGCGGTTGACGACGCGTCCGGTGAACGACAGGTCTCCGGAGCGGTTGTCCGATAGTCGTCACAGTTCGCGGCGGCGGCCAAGGGCCGAAGGGGGTCAGGAAGATGAATGGCCGACTGAGGAGGGGTGGATGAATCCGGTGAACACGGACACGATCCGGCCGTCGGGGCGGGAGGCCCTGCTCGATCACGAGACGCGGCTGGTCTACGAGTGGGCGGTGCGGCAGCGGCGGGTCGAGCCGGCCGACCCGGCGCGGATGGCCGGCGATCTCGGGCTCACCGAGGCGCGGTGCCGCCGGGCCGTCGACCTGCTGGCGGCGCTCTGCCTGCTGGTCCGGCGTCCGGGCGCCGAACGGGGCTGCTACGCGACGGTCGGGCCGGAGGCGGCCGCCGCGCGGCTGACCGGGCAGGAGGAGGCACGGCTGCGCCTGGAGGAGGCCGAGCTGGGCCGCCGGCAGGCGGAACTGGCCAGGCTGCGCGCGGAGGTGGCCTCGCTGGCGCCGGTGTACCAGTCGCAGGGCGGCGGCTCGGACGCTTCGGTCCGGCTGCTGGAGGACGCGTACGTCCTCCGCTCGGCCCTCGACTCCGTGGTGGGCGCCGCGAAGGAGGAGGTGCTGGCGATCCGGCCGGGCGGCGGGCACCCGGAGGCGGCCCTGGCCGAGTTGCTGCCCCGGGACCTGGGCATGCTGGAACGGGGCGTCCGGCTGCGGAGCGTGTACCAGCACCTGACCCGGTTCGACCCGCCCACCCGCTCCTACGCGGAGCTGGTCATCGCCGAAGGGGCGGAGATCCGCACCCGCGCCGAGGTGCCGGCCAAGCTGGTCGTGGTGGACCGGACCACGGCCTTCGTACCGGCCCGGCGCGCCACCGGCGGGGCGCTGATGGTCCGGGAACCGGCGCTGGTGGCGCACTTCGTCCGGCTCTTCGAACACGAGCGGGGCCAGGCCGTGCCGTACGACACCGCGCCGACCGCGGCCCGCACGGTGACCCGCGACGTCTCGGACGTGATCGCCCTGCTGCTCGCCGCGGGGGAGAAGGACGACACGATCGCCCGGCGGCTGGGCATGTCGACCCGCACCTGCCGGCGCCACGTCGCCGACCTGCTGGCGCGGCTCGGGGCGCAGAGCCGGTTCCAGGCCGGGGTGCTGGCCGAGCGCGAGGGGCTGACCGTCCCTGTGGACGTCCCTGCGGACGTCCCGGTGCCGCGCTGAGGCGGGTCGCCGTGCCGTCCGCCGGGTGCGGAAGGGCGGGTGCCCGTCGGGATGGGACCGACGGGCACCCGCGGCCGCCGACTGGCGGTTACTTCTCGGCCTCGACCGGGCCGTCCACCCAGTCGTGCGACTGGGTGCTGAGGAAGCTGCTCGCCAGGGCCGACGGTGCGGTGTCGCTCTCAAGCCCCTGGAGGGCCAGGATCTCCGACATCAGTGCGTCCTCTCCTCGTTGGTCACCGGCGCCTCGAAGCGCAGGTGCGCGGCGCCGCTCCAGTGGCTGGGCGGCAGCTCGACGGTGGGCGGGTAGGTCGCCGCGCCCGTCTCGGTGTCGAGCCCCTGGAGGGCCAGGATCTTCGACATCAGCGCGCCGTCTCGTCCGAGACGGGCGCGTCGAAGCGCATGTGCAGGGCGCTGCTCGTGTGGCTGGGCGGGAGGATGGTGCTGGTGTAGGCCGACGTGCCGGTCTCGGTCTCCAGCCCCTGGAGCGCGAGGATCTGCGTCATGGTCCGTTCCTTTCGGTGATGTGGTCCCGGCCACCGGGTGGTGACCGTCGTGCTCCCCCGGCACGGGGCCGGGGGAAGTCCGTGATGCCGGGCAGCGTCGTGCGGTGCCGGGCGTCGATGGCGGGTGTCAGGGCCGGGCGAGGTCGGTGATGCCGGGCAGCGGCACCGGGCCGAGCACCGCCTCGTGCAGTGCGGTCAGGACCCCGGCCGCGCCGGTGGCCAGGTCCGCCGAGAGCCGCATCGAGCGGCGGCCCGGGAAGGCCAGGTGGCCGCGATGGTCCATCACGTGCCACTCCAGCAGCCGCAGGTGGCGGTCGGCCTCCGCCCGGTGCCCGGTCCTGAGCTGGTGCAGCAGCAGCCCGGCCCGGCCCTCGAACAGGCCCGACGCGGCGACCAGCTCCGGGCGGCAGGCGCGCTCGGCGGCCGTCAGCGCCTCGGCGAACCGGGCGGGCAGCCGGTCGGCGCCGGTGCGCCGGGCCAGCTCGGCGATCACGCCTGCGGTGCCCACTCCACCCGCGGCCAGGTACGGGAGCTTGCGCCGGTAGCGGTCCTCGACCAGGAAGAGCATCCCGTCGGTGATGTCCGCCTCGTCCAGCTCCCGGCCCAGCGCCGCCTCGGCCGCCGTCAGCCAGACCGGCTCGCCGGTCTGCCCGTGCAGCCGCAGGAACAGCGAGGCCTGCCCGCTCCAGCCGTCCAGCAGGCCGCGCAGCAGCGGCGCTCGCTCCTCCCGGGCCAGCTCCTGCCCGAGGGCCAGGGCCCGGTCGGCGAGGCGGTCCTGGCCGAGTGCGCCGGCCAGGTCGAGCAGGCCCAGCGCGATGCCCGCCCGTCCGGAACCCAGCCCCGGATCGAGCGGCGGCTCGGCGTCGAGCAGCCGATCGACGAGTGCGCCGGCCGCCTCCGGCGCACCGAGGCGGGCCAGTGCCCAGGCGATGCCGGTCAGCCCGTCGTACAGCCCGGACGGCAGGTCGGGCTCCGCGTTCGCCCGGGCCACCAGCCAGTCGGTGTGCTCGGCCGGGGCGGGCCGGCCGCAGGCCCACAGCGCGTACAGCACGCCGGCCGTACCGTGGGCGAGCCCCAGGCCGTTGTGGACCGGACCGAACTGCTCGACGTCGCCCGGGAAGAGGCGGTCGGTCCGCTCCGGCGTGGCCGTCGCCAGGATGCCCGCGGCCAGCGAGTCCAGCACAGGGCGCCAGGCCTCGGTGTCCGCCGACGGGGCCTGCGGCCAGGCCGGCCGCGACGGCCCGGGGCCGCCGTCCGCGGCGTCC
>NZ_JAHSQD010000758.1 GCF_020103755.1 Streptomyces sp. LS1784 | reverse complement strand
CGCCGCGGCGGGCCATCGGGCCGGGCTGGGTCTGGTGGACCGGGCCGCTGCCGGTGCCGTGCACCGGGGCGTCGCCGCTCGGGGCCGCGCCCAGCGGGGCCAGGTCGACCTGCACCCCGCAGTCGGCGAGCGCGTCCAGTTCGCGGGCGGTGGTGTCGTCCGCGGTGGCCTGCTCGTCGGTGACCAGCCGGGTGATGGTCTCGGTGGCGACGGTCTGGAACATGCCGGCCGCGCCGAGCTTGGTGTGGTCGGCGAGGACGATCACCTCGGCGGCCGCCAGCACCATTGCCCGGTCCACGCTCGCGGACAGCATGTTCGCCGTCGACAGCCCGCGCTCGGCCGTCAGCCCGCTGCCGGAGATGAAGGCCTTGGTGACCCTCAGCCCCTGCAGCGACTGCTCCGCGCCGCTGCCCACCAGCGCGTAGTTGGAGCCGCGCAGGGTGCCGCCGGTCATCACCACCTCGACCCGGTTGGCGTGCGCCAGCGCCTGGGCGACCAGCAGCGAGTTGGTGACCACCGTCAGCCCGGGCACCCGGGCCAGCCGGCGGGCCAGCTCCTGGGTGGTGGTGCCGGCGCCGACCACCACCGCGTCGCCCTCCTCCACCAGGCCGGCGGCGAAGTCCGCGATGGCGCTCTTCTCCGCCGCGGACAGGTGGGTCTTCTGCGGGTATCCGGGTTCGCGGCTGAAGCCGCCGGGGAGCACCGCGCCGCCGTGCCGGCGGTCGAGGAGCCCTTCTGCCTCCAGCGCCCGCACGTCACGGCGCACGGTCACTTCGGAGGTCTGGACGACGCGGGCCAACTCCCGGAGCGAGACGGCTCCGTTGGCGCGCACCATTTCGAGGATCAACTGGCGACGTTCTGCTGCAAACACAGAACCGACGGTAACCTGCGTGACCGTCTGCTTTCAGGCGTTTGCAGCTAGTAGCGGGAATTGCTCACGCACGAGCGGCGCGTGACCGTACAATACGCGCCGCCAATGGCCCGGAACCACGCCCGCCGTCCGGGTGACAGCCATGCCCGCGCAAAGGGCGGCCGCCGATCGGCAGCCGCCCCCAACTGTGCGCCGGACGCTCAGGATTCGCCGTCGGCCCGCTTGCGGATGTGCAGCTGCCGGGCGGCCTCGGCGGTCGAGCCGGAGACGGACGGGTAGACAGTGAAGGCGCTGGCCACCTGTTCGACCGTCAGATTGGCGTCCACCGCGAGCGAGATCGAGTGGATCAGCTCGCTGGCCCGCGGGGCGACGACCACGCCGCCGACCACGATGCCGGTGCCCGGACGGCAGAACAGCTTCACGAAGCCGTCCCGGATGCCCTGCATCTTCGCCCGCGGGTTGCCGCGCAACGGGAGCTTGACCACGACGGCGTCCATCTTGCCGCACTCCACGTCGGCCGCCGTGTAGCCGACGGTGGCGATCTCCGGGTCGGTGAAGACGTTGGAGGCCACGGTCTTCAGGTTCAGCGGCTGCACCGCGTCGCCGAGCGCGTGGTACATCGCGATCCGGCCCTGCATGGCCGCCACCGAGGCGAGCATGAAGACGCCGGTGCAGTCGCCCGCCGCGTACACGCCGGGGGCGCTGGTGCGGGAGACCCGGTCGACCTGGATCTGGCCCCAGTCGTTGAGCTTGACCCCGGCCTCCTCCAGGCCCATCTCGGAGGTGTTGGGGATCGAGCCGACCGCCATCAGGCAGTGGGTGCCCTCGATCACCTTGCCGTCGGCCAGCATGACCTCGACCCGGTCACCGATCCGCTTGACGCTCTCGGCCCGCGAGCGGCCCATCACGTTCATGCCGCGGCGGCGGAAGACGTCCTCCAGCACCTCGGCGGCGTCCGGGTCCTCGCCCGGCAGCACCCGGTCGCGGCTGGACACCAGGGTCACCTTGGAGCCGAGTGCCTGGTACGCGCCGGCGAACTCGGCGCCGGTCACACCGGAGCCGACCACGATCAGCTCGCGGGGCAGCTCCTCCAGGTCGTACACCTGGGTCCAGGTGAGGATCCGCTCGCCGTCCGGCTGGGCGTCCGGCAGCTCCCGCGGGTGGGCACCGGTGGCGATCAGCACCGCGTCGGCGCGCAGCGACTGCACGGTGCCGTCGGGCGCGTCCACGAGCACCTCGCGGGAGCCGTCCACGGCCTGCCCGCCGGCTCCGAGCCGGCCGCGGCCGCGCAGCACGGTGACGCCGGCCCGGGTGACGGACTGGGTGATGTCGTGGGACTGCGCGATGGCCAGGCGCTTCACACGGCGGTTGACCTTGCCCAGGTCCACGCCGATCACCCGGGCCGCCTGCTCGACCGGCGGGGTGTCGTCCGCGACGAGGATGCCCAGTTCCTCGTACGAGCTGTCGAAGGTGGTCATCACCTCCGCGGTCGCGATCAGGGTCTTCGACGGAACGCAGTCCGTGAGCACCGCCGATCCGCCCAGACCGTCGGTGTCGACGACGGTCACCTCCGCGCCGAGCTGTGCGGCGACCAGGGCCGCCTCGTAGCCGCCGGGTCCGCCACCGATGATCACGATCCGAGTCACGTTCCCCATTGTCCCGCACGCCAGGACCGCGGCCACGTCGGGGTCCTGGCTTCCGTAGCTTCGTCCAGTCGCCCCGGCCCGCCCGCCGCCCGGGCTACGCTGGCCCCCATGCCCCTTTACGCCGCGTATGCCACCAACCTCGATGCCCGGCAGATGACCCGCCGAGCCCCGCACTCCCCGCTGCGCGGCACGGGGTGGCTAGCCGGTTGGCGGCTCACCTTCGGCGGCGAGCAGCTCGGCTGGGAGGGCTCGCTGGCCACCGTGGTCGAGGACGAGAAGGACCAGGTCTTCGTCTCGCTGTACGACGTCGCGCCGATGGACGAGGAGGGCCTGGACCGCTGGGAGGGCGTCCAGCTCGGCATCTACCGCAAGATCAAGCTGCGCGCGCAGACCCTGGACGGCGACATCCCGGTCTGGACGTACGTGCTCAACGACTACGAGGGCGGCCTGCCCGCGGCCCGCTACCTCGGCCTGATCGCCGACGCCGCGGAGAGCGCGGGCGCCCCGCACGACTACGTGATGGACCTGCGCCGCCGCCCCTGCTAGCGACCGCCCCTGCTAGCGGCCGCTCCAGCTGCGCACGGTCTCCGCCAGCACCTCCGCCACCGCCGCGCGCCGGGCCGGCTCGGCGCGCACCCGGTACGCCAGCTCGACGTGCAGCCACGGCACCCCGAGCCC
>NZ_JAHSQD010000757.1 GCF_020103755.1 Streptomyces sp. LS1784 | reverse complement strand
CCGCCGCCGGTCGGCTCGTACGGCGCCCCGCAGCCGCCCACCGAGTCGCCGACCGCGCCGGTGCTGCCGGCCCCGCCGACCGCCCGGCTCCAGCAGCCGGAGCCGCCGTCGTACGACACTCCGCCGCCCGGCCCGGTGGTGACCGCCGACCCGGAGCCCGAGCCCAAGCGCAAGGGCGGGGTGTCCTGGAAGGTGCTGCTCACCGTCGCCCTGGTGATGGCGGTCGGCGGCACCGCGGGCGGCGTGGTGCTGATGAAGAAGCTGGGCGACGACACCAAGTCGGACAACAAGCCGGCCGCCGCGGTCACCGTGACCCAGGGCCCGGACGCGACCAAGGCGAACTCCTCCCCGAGCGCCTCGGCCTCCGCCGACCCGGTGACGGCCGCGCCCTCGAAGCCCGGCCAGAGCACCGTCTCGGCCCCGGCCCGGCCGGCCGGCTACTCCCCGATGCTGGACAAGAAGTCACTGGCGATCCCCAGCGCCGAGTACTCCTCCGACGCCTACCGGATCGACCTGGACTCGGGCACCGTGGTCCCCCGCTCCACCGACCTCAAGTGGGGCCTCGGGGTGGTCAACGTCGGCGGCGCCGGCAGCAAGGCCAACTCCTTCACCAGCTACGGCGACAACAAGTCGGACTTCGCGGTGATCACCGAGCCGTCCGTCACCGCCGAGCAGTGCGCCGCCGCGATCGACTCCCGGCCGGACACCGACCTCTCGTACAACCGGGTCGCGCCCGGCCGTCTGCTGTGCATCCGCGACCGGGTCACCCGCAACATCGCCGTCGCGGTGATCGAGCAGGCGGACCCGACCACCGGGGCCGCCAAGGTCACCGTCAGCACCTGGCGGGCCAGCTGACCGGACTATCCTGACCAGGTCAATCCCCACCGGACCGGAGCGAACCGTGTACTTCACCGACCGAGGCATCGAGGAGCTGGAGAACCGGCGCGGCGAGGAGGAGGTCACCCTGGGGTGGCTGGCCGAGCAGCTGCGCACGTTCGTCGACCTCAACCCGGACTTCGAGGTCCCGGTCGAGCGGCTGGCCACCTGGCTGGCGCGGCTCGACGACGAGGACGACGAGTGACCCAGTGACGGCCGCCGCGAGGCCCGGGAGGCAACCGCCTCCCGGGCCTCGCGCGTGTCCGGGTACGCAGGCCCCACGGCCCCGTAGGGGAGACCTCGGGGGCGGATCGGGGTCGGGATCGGGGGCCGGCGCGCTTGACTCTGCCCGCACGCGATATATCGTCTTTAAAAGAGAACGCGATACATCGCGATCGGCAACGGGAGGCGGCAGAGATGAGCCAGTGGACGGTCGACGGCCCCGAGAGGATCACCTTCGACGAGCCCGTGCGCGCGCTGCACGTGCGGACCATCGAGGGCACGGTGAACGTGGTGGCGGCCGAGGGCCCGGCCCGTCTGGAGGTCACCGAGCTGGTCGGCGAGCCCCTGCACGTGACCCTGGTGGACGGCGTCCTGACGGTCACCTACAAGGACATCAACAGCTGGAGCGAGTTCGGCGACCGGCTCAAGTCGGTCGGCGCGGTGAAGAGCCTCTTCGGCTCCTTCAAGCGCAAGCGGATCGCCGGCGTGACCGTGACCGTCCCGACCGAGGTCGAGGTCAAGGTCGGCACCGTGTCGGCCGACGCCACCGTCAGCGGCGTCGACGGGCACGTCTCGGTGCAGAGCGCCAACGGCGACACCACCCTCGCGGGGGTGACCGGCCTCATCGAGGCCGGCACCGTCACCGGCGACGTGGACGCCCAGGCGGTGGGCGGACAGCTCAAGGTCAACACCGTCTCCGGGCAGCTCACCGTGATCGCCGGCACCGCCGACCGGGTCCAGGCCAACACCGTCACCGGAGCCGTCACCCTGGACCTCGACGTGGCCGGCGAGACCGACGTCAAGGTCAACACCGTCAGCGGCGCGGTCGTGGTCCGGATACCCTCGCTGGCCGACGCCACCGTCGAGGCCGGCTCCACCAGCGGCGACGTCTCCAGCACCTTCGAGCAGCTCCAGATGAGCAGCACCTGGGGCGCCAAGAAGATCTCCGGCCGGCTCGGCGAGGGCCGCGGTAGCCTCAACGTCACCACCGTCTCCGGCGCGGTCACCGTGCTGCGCCGCCCCGACTCGGAGGAGGAGGGCCCGGTGGTGGTCAAGGAGCTCCCGGCCGGTCCCGGCACGCCGAACCTCACCAAGGAGGCCTGAGATGACACCGGTGTTCGGCCACGGCCGGCTCCGCCTCTACCTGCTGAAGCTGCTGGACGAGGCCCCGCGGCACGGCTACGAGGTGATCCGGCTGCTGGAGGAGCGGTTCCAGGGCCTGTACGCCCCCTCGGCCGGGACGGTCTACCCGCGCCTGGCCAAGCTGGAGCAGGAGGGCCTGGTCGCCCACAGCACCGAGGGCGGCCGCAAGGTGTACCGGCTGACCGACGCCGGACGCACCGAACTCGAAGCCCGGCAGGGCGAGTTGGACGAGCTGGAGCTGGAGATCCGGGACTCCGTGGCGCAGCTCGCCGGGGCGATCCGCGAGGACGTCCGGGACAGCGCCAAGGACCTGCGCGAGGAGCTGTGGAACGCCGCCAGGCAGGCACCGCGGCCGGAGCGCACCGAGAGCGGCGACCCGTGGGCCGGGCCCTGGGGCGACAACGAGTCCTGGCAGCGCGCCAAGGACGAGTTCGCCCAGTTCAAGCAGCAGGCCAAGGAGCAGGCCAAGCGCGCCCGGGAGCAGGAGCGGGCCGCCAAGGCCAAGGCGAAGGCCGCCGAGGAGGAGGCCCGCCGGCTGCGCGAGCAGGCCAAGGCCTCGCGCACCGCAGCGCAGCAGGAGGCGCTGCGGATCAAGCGCCGGGTCGAGCAGCAGGTGCGCGAGCACGCCGCGAAGGGCGACTGGCCGACCGGACTGGCCGAGGGCCTGTCCGAGCTGACCAAGGGCCTCGCCGGGCTGGCCGACGCGGCCCGCTGGGGCCACGGGGCGGACGAGCCGCCCGCCGAGCCCGCCGAACGGGTCACCGTGACCCGGATCGACCTGGACAAGGACGAGCCCGGCGCCCCGGCGGACCTGCCGCCATGGGCCCGCACCGACCCGGCCGGGGACCCGGCCCGCGAGCTGGAGCGGCTGCTCGACCGCTTCCGCGACCAGGTCCGCGACGCGGCCCGGGACGGCGGCGTGAGCGCGGACAAGCTGGCCGAGGCCCGCGCGGT
>NZ_JAHSQD010000756.1 GCF_020103755.1 Streptomyces sp. LS1784 | reverse complement strand
CCGGGCGGCCGCACCGGAGACGGCCGGGGCGGCGGACGCCGTGGCGGGCAGCAGCGTGGCGGCGGCGCAACAGCCGGCGACGAGGCCGGCCAGCAGGGTGGGGAGTGCTATCCGTGGGCGCACTGGTGGGGTCCTTCTCCTGTGGGGGGAGGCTGGGAGGACTGCCGAGACGTTGGGGGAACGCGTCATGATCCTGCCAGCGACGGAAGGCCGGAACAATGTCACAGGTCATATGACATTGACCTCTCCGGCCATAACACGGACGGGCGGGCACCCCGCCGGGGCACACCGCACCCGGCTTACGGCCGGGCCGGCCGGTACGTCCGCGCGGCCCACGCCTGGAAGCTCGGCGCGACCGCGATCAGGTCCCGGTACGCCGCGGCCGCGGCCCCGAACAGCGTTTCCACCACGTCCGCGCCCACCCCGGCCGACCGCCAGACCAGCAGCTGCCGCACCCAGATCGGGGTTCCCGCGAGCGGTTTGACCACCACCTCGGCGAGCGGCCGGGTGGTGGCCTGGACGACGGAGATGCCGAGCCCGGCGGCGATCATCTCCTGGAGCTCCAGCCGACCGCCGAGGAACTCGTGGACGGTCGCCGGGGTGAACCCCGCCGCGGCGCAGGCCCCGTGGAACACGCCGTGCCAGCCGGCCCCGTCATCGGGGGTCAGCAGCCACTCCTCCTCCGCGAGGTCCGCCAGGGCCACCTCGGTGCGGTGCCGCAGCCGGTGGCCGGCCGGCAGCGCGACGAAGACGGGCTCGGTGACGATGCCGCGGTGCGCGACGGACGGCGCGTGGCGCAGCTCCCGGCCCGGGTAGTCCACGGCCACCGCGGCGTCCGCCTCGCCCTGTTCCAGCAGCTCGACGATGTCCGAGGACCGGTAGACCGACGTCACGGTGAAGCGCTGCTCGGGCCGCTGGTGCCGCGCCCTGGTGACCAGCCCGGGCAGGATCGGCGAGTTGGTCGCCGCCAGCCGCAGCTCGCGCGGCGCGGCCCCGGCGGGCGCCTCCGGGCGGCGCCCCAGGCAGTCGGCGCGGATGAGCAGCTCCCGGGCGGCGGCCACCACCTCCACCCCGAAGCCGGTCGGCGCGACACCGACAGCGGTGCGCTCGAACAGCGGGGCGCCCAGATGACGCTCGATCCGGCGCAGCTGGGTGCTGGTCGCCGGCTGCGAGGCGCCGAGCAGGACGGCGGCCCGGCCGACGCTCCCGGTGTCGGCGATGGCGCACAGCACGCGCAGGTGCCGCAGCTCCAGCTCCATGACGCTCCCCCCTCACGCACCGGCCGGCCCCGGTCGACGGCGCGGGGGCGGCTGTCGCCAGGGGGCGGTGCAACAGCACACATGACATGTCAGCGGCTTACCTTCACCCCCGTGAATTGCCTCGTCAAGCCCCCTCCCGGGGCCCGGGGGCACTCCTCGCACCACCTTTTACCAGCGCATTGCCACCCCCTGACCTTCCGCCCGGATCCGGGCCCCGTTCCCGGCCGCCGCGCCGCACCAGGAGAAGCGGGACTTGAAGAGTGCCCCACCGTCCGGGAGGCTGAAATTCCCCCGCGTTCCCCCGAGCGGGCGCCTACCGGTGCGGAGGCCGACCGATGACAGCCATGTTCGATCAGGAGCTGCGCGAGCAGCTCGCAAAGGCCCGCCGGGACCTCGCGACGGCCCGGGCCGAAGGGGACGCCGACGGCGTCCAGGCGTACGAGGGCCGGGTCGCCTCGCTCCTGCGGCTCGCCGCCCAGCACGGAATCGACCTCCCGCACAGCGTCGACGAGGAGGAGCACAACGAGTAGCCGGTCCCGGACGCGGCGGAGGCGGCCACCCGGAACGGGTGACCGCCTCCTTCCATGACTCCCCGGTGCCCGGGATCACTCCCCGGCCGGCTCCAGGATCGCCACGCACTCGAAGTGGTGCGTCATCGGGAACAGGTCGAAGGCCCGCAGCGAGACCGGCCGGTAGCCGCCCTCGCGGAAGAACTTCAGGTCCCGGGCGAGCGCCGCCGGGTCGCAGGCCACGTACGCGATCCGGCGTGCCTCCAGGCCGACCAGGTGGGCGACGGTCTCGCGGCCGGCGCCCGAGCGCGGCGGGTCCAGCACGATCAGGTCGGTGGCGGTGATGCCGGTGCGCGGCAGCAGCGTCTCGACCCGGTCGCACTCGATCCGCACGTTGTCCAGCGCGGCCAGGTTGTGCCGGGCGTCGACCACGGCCTGCTTGGCGGACTCGATGCCGAGCACCGCGCCGTCCTCGCCGACCCGGTCGGCCAGCGCGCCCGCGAACAGGCCGACGCCGCAGTACAGGTCGAGCGCGTTCTCGCCCCACTGCGGGTCCAGGCCGTCCAGCACGGCGTCGACCAGGGTGTCCGGCGCCTCGGGGTGGATCTGCCAGAAGCCGCCGTTGCTGATCCGCCAGGTCCGCCCGGCGGCCCGCTCGCGCACGAAGGTGCGCCCGTGCACCCGGTGCACGTCGCCCTGCTCGTCCACCCGGGCGATCGACACCGGCTTGTCCAGCTCGACCAGCGGCAGCTGGGCGCCCGGCCGCGGGGTGAGCACCACCTGGCGGTCCGAGGAGCCGGTCGCGGCGATCGCCTCGACGCTCGCCACACCCGGCCAGTCGCGGGCCTCGATGCCCAGCTCGGTGACGCCCTCGGCGGCGATCAGACAGCGGTCCACCGGCTGCACCTCGTGCGAGCGGTGCTTGCGCAGGCCCACCTTCCCGGTCTCGGCATCCACCGCGTACTGCACCCGGGTGCGCCAGGCCGGCACCTGCCCGGCCGGCAGCTTGCCGCCGACCGGCTCGACGCTGCCGTCCCAGCCCGCCTCCGCCGGGGTGAGCCCGGCCAGCTTGGCCAGCTGCTCGGTCAGCACCGCAGCCTTGAGCTTGCGCTGCCCGCCCGGGGTGACGTGCTGCCAGTCGCAGCCGCCGCACTTGCCCGGACCGGCGAACGGGCAGGGCGCCTCGATCCGGTCCTTGGCCGGCTCCAGCACCTCCACCGCGTCGGCCCGCAGGAACCGCGAGGTGGTGGTCCCGTCGGTCACCAGCGCGACGACCCTCTCACCGGGCAGCGCGTGCCGCACGAACAGCACCCGCCCCTCGTGCCGGGCCACGCAGTGCCCGCCGCCGTGCGCGACCGGGCCGACCTCGACCTCGTAGCGCTGCCCGGCCAGCGGCTCCCCGGACGGCGCCTCGGGCCGCGACGGCCG
>NZ_JAHSQD010000755.1 GCF_020103755.1 Streptomyces sp. LS1784 | reverse complement strand
CCGGGCCGGCGGGGACCAGCACCACCGGGCACTCGGCCCGGGCGGCGGCGCGCAGCCCGACCGATCCGACCAGCAGCCCGGCGAAGCCGCCCAGGCCGCGCGACCCGAGGACCAGCAGAGCGGCCCGCCGGGAGGCGGCGGCCAGCGCGTAGGCAGGGTTCCCGGGGACGATGTCGCAGGAGACCGTCAGCTCCGGCAGCGCGGCCGTGATCCGGTCCCGGATCGAGGCCACCGGCTGCGGCAGCGGGCTCCCGCCGCCGAGGTCGCGCTCCAGGGCGTCCACCTCGCCTCCCGCGACGTGGACCATCCGCAGCGCGCGCCCGTTGCGGTGGGCCTCGTGGGCGGCCCACTCGGCCGCCGCGGCGCTCTGCACCGAACCGTCGATCCCCACCAGCACGTCGTGCGACATGTCAGCGACCTCCCTGGTCTGCGGACGGCCCCGGCGTCGGCAGCCGCGGTCCCGTCCGGTGACCAGACTCCCGCCGGACCGGTGGTCAGCCCCAGGGGCCGACCAGCCCCGGTCGCGCACCGAAGGTCCCGGCCCGAGGGTCCGCCGGGAGGGCCGGAAGCCGCACGGTTGACACCCCGCGGTTCGTCCCCGTCTGCGACAATCGGCCGCGACCGCGGCGACGAGGAGGGTGCCCGTGAGCGGCGAGACGGTACGGTCACGGATGCCGCAACTGCGGCTGGACGAACTGCTGGAGGAACTCCAGGCACGGATCGACGTGGCCCGGGGCACCAGGGACCGGGTGCACAGCCTGCTGGAGGCGGTGCTGTCGGTCGGCCGGGAGCTGGACCTGACGCAGGTGCTGCGGAGGATCGTGGAGGCCGCGGCCGTCCTGGTGGACGCCCGCTACGCCGCGCTCGGGGTGATCGGGCCGGACGGGGAGACCCTCTCGCAGTTCCACACGGTCGGACTGTCGGACGAGGAGATCGAACGGATCGGGCCCTACCCGACCGGCCGGGGCCTGCTGGGCGAGCTGATCCACCACCCGGCGCCGCTGCGGCTGGCCGACCTCACCGAGCACTCCTCGTCGGTGGGCTGCCCGGCGCACCACCCCGTGATGCGGACCTTCCTCGGGGTGCCGGTGCGCGTGCGTGACGAGGTGTTCGGCAACCTCTACCTGACCGACAAGCAGGGCGGGGAGGAGTTCGACGCCGACGACGAGGCGGTGATCTCCACGCTGGCCGTGGCGGCCGGGGTGGCGATCGACAACGCCCGGCTGTACGAGGAGGCCCAGCGCCAGCAGCGGTGGCTGAGCGCGAGTGCGGAGATCACCCGCGCGCTGCTGTCCGGCGGCTCCCGCTCCGAGGTGCTGGAGCTGATCGCCCAGCGGGCCCGGGAGATCACCGGCGCGGACCTGGCGGACGTCTCCGTACCGGTGACCGGGACCGGGACGGTCCGGGTGGAGCTGGCACTCGGCGGAGACGCGAGTGGCCGGGCGGGCCTGGTGGTGCCTCTGGAGGGGTCCCTGTCGGGTGCGGCCTGTGCCTCGGGGGTGCCGGTGACCACGGTGGACCTGGCGGGTGACCCCCGGCTCTCGGCGGGGCCGAGCCGCTTCGGCGGCCTCGGACCGGCGGTCGCGGTGCCGCTGGGCCGGGCCGAGGGGCAGATCGACGGCGTGCTGCTGCTGGCCAGGGAGGCGGGCCGGCCCGAGTTCTCCGACGGGGAGACCGGGCCGCTGCTGGGCTTCGCCGATCAGGCCGCACTGGCCCTGGAGCTGGCGGAGCGCCGCAGGGACGCCGAACAGCTGGCGATGCTGGAGGACCGCGACCGGATCGCCCGCGACCTGCACGACCTGGCCATCCAGCGGCTGTTCGCCACCGGGATGACGCTGCAGAGCGCCGCCCGGTTCATCGACCACGCCACCGCCTCGGACCGGGTGCTGCGCGCGGTGGGGGACCTGGACGAGACCATCAAGATCATCAGGTCGACCATCTTCGGCCTCCGGGCCAGGGAGGAGGCCGCCGGCCACGGCCTGCGGGCCAGGGCCGTCCGTACGGTGGAGCAGGCGCAGGCGGTGCTCGGCTTCGCACCGCGGCTGAGCATGGAGGGCCTGCTGGACACCGATGTCCCGTCGGAGGTGGCCGAGCACGTCCTCGCCGTCCTGGCCGAGGCGTTGAGCAACGCGGCCCGGCACGCGGGGGCGGGCCGGGTCGAGGTCGTGCTCCAGGCCTCCGGCGGGCGGGTGCTGGTGTCCGTGCAGGACGACGGCGTCGGCGTCCCCGAACAGGGGCGGCGCAGCGGGCTGTCGAACCTGGCGGAGCGGGCGCGGACGCTGGGCGGGTCGTTCGAGCTGGTCCGCCCGGCGGAGGGCGGGACCCGGGTGGTCTGGTCGGCCCCGCTGCCGGTCTGAACGGGGTGGTCCTAGGACCGGGTGTCCGGCAGCAGGAGCCCGGTGACGAGTTCGGGCCGGATCCGGATGGAGACCTGGCGGGGCGGCCGGACCGCGGGGACGGACGGGTCCTCCCCGGCGGACGGGTCCTCCCCGGCGGACCGGTCCTCCCGGGCGGGCGGGACCTCCTCGGTGGGGAGCTCCCGGACATCGGCCCGTCCCAGCACGGTCACGCTCCAGCCCGTTCCGTCCGCCTCGTCGATCTCGCCCGCCTCGAACGCCACCAGGGCGCCGGAGACGGCGCGGACCAGTTCCGAGTGCGCGGCGGCGCGCACCAGCACGCTGCCGTCGCCGCCGATCCGGTAGGGGACCGGTCGGACGGCCGGCAGCGCGCCGACCGTGTACACCACGCGGCCGACCGAACTGCCGGCCAGCAGGCGGAAGCAGTGCTGCTCGTCCAGGGCCGGGTGCGCGGCGGGGATGCGGTCGGGTTCCATACCTTCGATTGTTCGCATCGCGCGGGGAACGGGGGAGGGTCGTTCGGTCCCTGCCCGACCGCCGAGTGGACCCGGACCGGGGCCGGGAGCCGGCACTACGCGGGGGCGAGGGTCCGGGTGGCGATGAGGGCGGCCCGGACGCGCCGCTCCGCGCCGAGCTTGGCGAGCAGCCGGGAGATGCGGTTCTTGAGCGTCTTCTCGGCGAGGTGCAGCCGCTCGCCGATCTGCCGGCTGCCGGTTCGTCAGCCCCTTGCCGCTGAGGGCCAGGATCTCCCTTTCCCGTTGGGTGAGTTCGGGCAGGGCGGGCTCCTGCGGAGAGCGGGCGCGGCGCGCAGCCGGGCCGTCGGGCGGCCGGTGACGCCGGCCGGTCC
>NZ_JAHSQD010000754.1 GCF_020103755.1 Streptomyces sp. LS1784 | reverse complement strand
GCCGGCGCGGGGCCGACCGCGGCCCCGCGGCAGCCGGTCCGGCCCCGGCCCGGACATCTCCCGGGCCGGGGCCCACGCGGAACGGCTCCGCCGCTCCGCCGTTCAGCCGTTCAGCCCGCGATGGGCGGGTTGAGCCGGGCGAAGGCCTCCTGCCGGCGGTACGGGAAGTACGGGTACGGCGCGGTGCGGGCACTGGCCGCGTCCAGCCGGGCCACCTGGTCCTCCGTCAGGGACCAGCCGACCGCACCCAGGTTCTGGCGCAGCTGCTCCTCGTTGCGGGCGCCGATGATGACGGAGGAGACGGTGGGACGGCGCAGCAGCCAGTTGATCGCCACCTGGGGGACGGTGCGGCCGGTCTCGGCGGCGACCTCGTCCAGCGCGTCGACCACCCGGTACAACAGCTCGTCCTCCACCGGCGGGCCGTAGTCGGCGGTGTCGTGCAACCGGCTGCCGTCCGGGAGCGGCTTCCCCCGGCGGATCCTCCCGGTGAGCCGGCCCCAGCCGAGCGGGCTCCAGACCAGGGCGCCGACGCCCTCCTCCTGGGCGAGCGGCATCAGCTCCCACTCGTAGTCGCGGCCGACGAGCGAGTAGTAGACCTGGTGCGCGGCGTACCGGGGGCGGCCGTGCCGGTCGGCGAGGGCGAGGGACTTCATCAGCTGCCAGCCGGAGAAGTTGGAGACGCCGGTGTAGCGGATCTTGCCGGCCCGGACCAGGTCCTCCAGGGTGGCGAGCACCTCCTCGATCGGGGTGCCGGCGTCGTGGGCGTGCAGCTGGAACAGGTCCAGGTAGTCGGTGCCGAGGCGGCGCAGCGCGTCGTCCACGCTCCGGACGAGCCGGGCACGGGAGGTGCCGGCGTCCTGCGGGCCGTCACCCGTGGGCAGTCCGGCCTTGGTCGAGATCAGCACCTGGTCGCGGCGGCCGCGAATCGCCTGGCCGAGCACCTCCTCGGAGGCGCCGTCGGAGTAGACGTCGGCGGTGTCGAAGAGGGTGACCCCGGCGTCGATGGCGATGTCGAGCAGCCGGCGGGCCTCCTGGACGCCGGTGGTGCCCCAGGCGCCGAACAGCGGGCCGCGGCCGCCGAAGGTGCCGGTGCCGAGGCTGAGCGCGGGCACCTTGAGTCCGGACGCGCCGAGCCGGCGGTACTCCATGTCGGTGGTGACGGTCATGGCGAATCTCCCCTCAAGCCCCTAATGGGACTCCCATTCCGTTAGGATGCCTCAAACCTAACAGAGTCCACCCCTCTAATGGAACAGGAATCCCGTTAATGGCCGTCCAGCCTTCCCAGCCCGAGCAGCCCTCCCCACCCGAACCCTCCACGCCCGGCACCGTCCGCCCCGGCGGCCGGACAGCGCGGGTCCGCACCGCCGTCCTGCGCGCCGCCGAGGACGCCCTGGTCGAGCACGGCTTCAGCGGCCTCGACCTCGGCGACATCGCCCAGCGGGCCGAGGTCGGCCGCACCACCGTCTACCGCCGCTGGGGCAGCACCACCGCGCTGGTCGCGGACCTGCTCGCGGACATGGCCGAGCAGTCGCTGCCGCGCACCGACAACGGCTCCCTCGCGGGGGACCTGAGGGCCAACGCCCGGCTCGTCCAGCGCACCCTGGCCGACCCGCGGCAGGGCGCCCTGTTCCGCGCCGTCATCGTGGCGGCGAACTGCGACCCGGACGCGGCCGAGGCGCTGCGGCACTTCTACCGGCGCCGGGTCGAGGAGTGGGCGCCATGCGTCACGGCGGCCGTCGAACGCGGCGAACTCCCGCCGGACACCGACGGGTTCGAGGTCGTCCGGGCGGTCTCGGCGCCGCTCTACTACCGGATGCTCACCACCGCGGAGCCACTGGACGAGGCGGCCGCCGACCGCGCGGCGGAGGCCGCCGAGGCGGCGGCCCGGGCCGGGGCGTACCGGCATCGCGGCGACTGACCGCGCGAGCCGGGGAAAAGCGAACGGCCGCACAGCGCACCGGCGTTGTGCGGCCGTCGGTCCGGAAGGGCCCGGGTGGCCGGGGGCCCGGGGACCAGGTCAGTCCTCGTCCAGGTCCTCGTACTCCTCGCGCAGGTTCTCCAGCAGGCTCACCCAGAGGTCCGACTCGTCCGGCCCCTGCCCCAACTCGGCCACCAGCGCCTCGAACTCGTCCAGCGCGGCCTTGGCGTCCCCCTCGCGGATCCGCTGCTCCAGGCGCGCCAGCAGCGCCAGAGCGCCGACCGCCGCGGGCAGCGAGTCGGCCGCCCAGCCGCCGTAGCCGCACCCGTGGTCCCAGCCGTCCGCGTTGTAGATCCGCACGGTGCCGGTGTCACCCGCCACCATCAGATGCCGCTCGTGGAACGTGCCGACGCAGTAGCCCCAGTTGCTCGGCGGGGTGTCGTCGTCCGGCGTGCGCTCGCCGAACAGGTCGTCCAGGTCCGCCTCCCACATCCCGCGCTCGGGCAGGCCCGTGGCATCGAAGCCGAGGAAGTCGAGCTCCACGGCCGGCACGCCGACCTCGCTCAGGAACGCCCGGGCGTCCCGCGACGTCAGCCGCTCGGGCAGTGCCCCGGGCTCGGGCCGCCACAGCGCGCCCGGGCCGAAGCAGGACTCCAGCCAGGCCGCGGTGGGGTTGCCGGCGGCGGCCAGCAGCTCGGCGTCGGACATGGTCATCGGTGCGTCTCCCCCGGTCAGAACGGTGCTCTGCCCTCATTCAAGCGCACCGCACCGAAAGCGAGGGCCGCCGGGGCACACCCCCCGACGGCCCTTCCGGAGCTGCGGCCTGACGGCTTAGAAGAAGCCGTCGTCCTCGTAGTAGTTGTTGACGACCACCTGCGGGTCGTCGTCGAAGGCCTCGTTCAGCAGCGCACCGCCGACCAGGCCGGCCGCGCCGGCGCCGATCAGCGCACCGGTGCCGAAGCGCCGCCCGCCCTGGGCCTGCTGGCCGGGCACCTGCGGCTGGCCCTGCTGGACCGGCTGCGGGTAGCCGGCCTGCGCCGGGGTGTAGAACGGCGGGACGTTGGTCTGCACCCGCTGGGCACAGGCCACGCAGGCCTCGATCTGGCGCGGCACGCCCCACTGCGGCGACCACAGCACCGCGGTGGTGCCGGCGCCGTGCGAGGGGTCGAAGAAACACGTCACGGGGGAACTCCCTGCTACTGGCTGAGTCATCGGAACGGCGGGCGCGGCTGCGGGCAGCACGGCCGGCACCGGGGCCGCGACCGGCGCGGGCGGTGCGACGGGCGGCTTCACCGGA
>NZ_JAHSQD010000753.1 GCF_020103755.1 Streptomyces sp. LS1784 | reverse complement strand
GCGTGGTCGAGGAGCTCGCGGACGCGCTGGGCGCGGCCGTCGGTGCCTCGCGCGCCGCCGTGGACGCCGGCTGGTACCCGCACAGCAGCCAGGTCGGCCAGACCGGCAAGCAGGTCTCCCCGCAGCTCTACATCGCGGCGGGCATCTCCGGTGCGATCCAGCACCGGGCCGGCATGCAGACCTCGAAGACCATCGTGGCCGTCAACAAGGACCCCGAGGCCCCGATCTTCGAGCTGGTCGACTACGGCGTGGTCGGCGACCTCTTCGAGGTGCTGCCGCAGCTCACCGCCGAGGTGAAGGCCCGCAAGGCCTGATCCCGCGGGAAGGTTCGGAGGGCGTGGCGCCGGGTGCTCGGTGCCGCGCCCTCCGCCGTTCCCGGTCGTCCGCCGCCCTGTTCGGCCGTGACCCGTCGTCCCCGGAGCACGGTGGGCTGGGCGGCGGCCCGTAGAGTCGGCGCCGGCGCGTGACGCGGAGGCAGGCGCGCGAGGTGAACGCGCGGCGCACGGGCGCGGCGCGGTGGCGTGGGACGAGGCGAGGACGGTGGCATGGCACTGCTGACGGCACTTGAGGGCGGTTTCGGCGACGCGGCGGACGCGTTGCGGATCGACGGTCGGGCGCTCTCCCGGGAGGACCTGCTGGGCGCGGCGACCGCCGTCGCCGACCGGGTGGCCGGCGCCCCGGCGCTCGCGGTGCTCGCCCGGCCCACCGTCGAGACCGTCACCGCCGTGGTCGGCGGCCTGCTGGCGGGCGTCCCGGTGGTGCCGCTGCCGCCCGACTCGGGCCCCAAGGAGCGCGAGCACATCCTGCGGGACTCGGGCGCGGCGCTGCTCGCGCACGCCGTCGGGGAGGCGTTGCCGCAGGACACCTCGGTGGCGGGGCTGCCGGTCGACCCCGCGCAGCGCTCCGCCACCACCCACGCCGAGCCGGCCGCGGCGTCGATCGGCTTCGTGCTCTACACCTCCGGCACCACCGGTGCGCCCAAGGGCGTGGTGATCCGGCGCGAGGCGATCGCCGCCGACCTGGACGCCCTTGCCGCCGCCTGGCAGTGGACTGCCGAGGACACCCTTGTGCACGGCCTGCCACTGTTCCACGTGCACGGGCTGCTGCTCGGCGTGCTCGGCGCCCTGCGCACCGGCAGCGGGCTGGTGCACACCGGGCGCCCCACCCCGGAGGGCTATGCGGCGGCGGGCGGCAGCCTGTACTTCGGCGTGCCCACCGTCTGGTCCCGGCTGGCGGCGGACCCGGAGTCGGCGGCCCGGCTCGCCCCGGCCCGGCTGCTGGTCTCCGGCAGCGCGCCGCTGCCCGTCCCGGTGTTCGAGAGGCTGGCGGCGCTCACCGGGCACACCCCGATCGAGCGGTACGGGATGACGGAGTCGCTGATCACCGTCAGCACCCGGGCGGACGGCGAGCGGCGCCCCGGCAGCGTCGGATTGCCGGTGGACGGGGTCCGCACCCGGCTGGTCGGGGAGGACGGCGCGCCGGTGCCCAGCGACGGGGAGAGCGTCGGCGAACTCCAGGTCTCCGGCCCGACGCTGTTCAGCGGCTACCTCAACCGGCCGGACGCGGACGCCGAGGCGTGGACGGCGGACGGTTGGTTCCGCACCGGCGACGTCGCGGTGATCGGGGCGGACGGCTTCCACCGGATCGTCGGCCGTGCCTCGGTGGACCTCATCAAGAGCGGCGGCTACCGGATCGGCGCGGGCGAGGTGGAGGCCGCGCTGCGCGACCACCCGGCGGTCGCCGACGCGGCGGTGGTCGGCGTGCCTGACGAGGACCTCGGACAGGCGATCGTCGCGTACGTCGTTCCGGACGGCGCCGTGACGGGAGATCAGTTGACGTCCTTCGTGGCGGAGCGGCTCTCGGTGCACAAGCGGCCGCGCCGGGTCGTCCTGGTGCCCGAACTGCCCAGGAACGCCTTGGGAAAGGTGCTGAAGAAGCAGCTGCTGGCGGAGGCCGGCGGCCGCTGATGAGGGGGCGTCGGATGCCCCCGAGGTGACGGGTTATCACCCTGATGCACCGTCGGTGTCCGCCGCCCGGGACCTTCCTTTGGCGCACTCCACTGCGCGAAGTGAGCGGATGCGTGCTTAACGTGACACGCAGGCAGAACCGAATCCCCGCTCGGCATGCCGTGGCTTCCGGCCGCAGGACCGGAAACCACGGCATGCCGAGCGGGGTCTCTGCCGACCAGCAGAGCCGGCCTCGGTCGGCCACGGCAATCCGCAGCAGTGAAGGAAGTCAGCACGATGACCACCGTCAACACCGGTTCGCCGGCGGCCGCCGGCGAACCGACCGGGCAGCAGGACTCTGCCACCGTCCGCACCTCCCGTCCGTCCCGCACCGCACGGCTCCGTCGGGGGATGGGCATGGTGGCCGTGATCGCGACCGGTGTCGGCGTGATCAGCCTCGGCACCGGCGTCAGCCCCGCGGTCGCCGAGACCGCCCCGGCGCACGCCGGGTGGGACGGCTCGCGGTACTGGTTCAAGAACAGCCAGGGGCAGTGGCGCTGGACCTCGCACTACAGCGTGTACGCGGCCCGTACCGGGGGCGGCTCGCCGTCCGCCGCAAAGGCCACCACCGGGTCCTCCGGCGGGATCAAGGAGGGCTGGGACGGCTCGCGCTACTGGTTCCGCAACAGCAAGGGCGAATGGCGCTGGACCTCGCACTACGACGTCTACCTGGAGCGCACCGGGCGCGCCCCCTCCTCCTCGGGGTCCGCGGGCTCGGGCCACGCCGACGGCTCGGCCGCGGTGAACCGGGACGTCGAGGCCGCCGTGCAGTTCGCCCTCTCCCAGGTGGGCAAACCGTTCCTCCGGGCCGGCAACGGGCCGGACGGCTACGACTGCTCGGGCCTGGTGCAGCAGTCCTTCCGGCGCGGCGGGATCGAGCTGCCGCGCGTGGCCAACGACCAGTACGCGGCGACCACACCGATCAAGGCGAGCCAGCTGCGCCGCGGTGACCTGCTGTTCTGGTCGCCGAACGGGACCGCCCGGGGCATCCAGCACGTGGCGATCTACCTGGGCGACAACAAGTACGTCGAGGCCGCGCGGCCCGGGACCAAGGTCCGGATCTCGACGATCAGCAAGGGCTACTACCCCATGTTCATGGGGCGCCCGTAGCGGGGCCGTCGTCCGCCCGTCGGGGGCGCCGGGTCCGCCCGCACGGCCCCCGACCGGCGCCGTGCGGGCGGGGGCCGGTGGTTCCCGACGCGCGCTCAGAGGTCCG
>NZ_JAHSQD010000752.1 GCF_020103755.1 Streptomyces sp. LS1784 | reverse complement strand
GGCGTACTGGTCCTGCCGGTAGCCGCCCTGGTCGTAGCCGTACTGGTCGTCCGCGAAGCCCTGCTGCTGGTCGTAACCCTGCGGGGCGTACTGGTCGTACTCGTCCTGGGCGTACTCGTCCTGCCGGTAGCCGCCCTGGTCGTAGCCGTACTGGTCGTCCGCGAAGCCCTGCTGCTGGTCGTAACCCTGCGGGGCGTACTGGTCGTAGCCCTGCTGGTACTCCTCCTCGACCTCGGCGTCCACCACCGGCGCCTGCGGGGCGCTCTCCAGGGCCGCGCGGCGGACCTGGTCGAGGCGCTGCGAGCGCTGGACGGCCTCCAGGGCCGGGCTGAACCCGCTGGAGCCGGCGTTGCCGATGCCGGTGAGGTGGTCGTCGAAGCCGAGCTCGGCCGCGCTGCGGGAGCGGTCGTCCGGCGCCCACTCGGCGGTCGGCTCCTGCTCGGCGAAGATGCGGGAGACGGTGAACTGCTCGTCCGGCTCCGGCACCGCACCGGACTGGGTGACGAACGGCGGGAGCATGACCAGCGAGGTGGTGCCGGCGGACTCGCCGGACGGGCGGAGCTGGACGCGGATGTCGTGCCGCTGGGAGAGCCGGCCGACCACGAACAGGCCCATGCGGCGGGAGATGGTGGCGTCCACCGTGGGCGGCTCGGCCAGCTTCTCGTTGATCTCCGCGAAGTCCTCGGCGGTGAGGCCGATGCCCTTGTCGTGGATCTCGACCAGCACGCGGCCGTCCGGCAGGCGGGTCGCGTTGACCAGCACCCGGGTCTGCGGGCTGGAGAACGAGGTGGCGTTCTCCAGCAGCTCGGCGAGCAGGTGGACGAGGTCGGTCACGGCGGCGCCGACGACGTCGACCTCCGGGATGCCGGAGAGCTCGACGCGCTCGTACTGCTCCACCTCGGAGGCGGCGGCGCGGAGCACGTCGACCAGCGGGACCGGGGTGTTCCAGCGGCGGCCGGCCTCCTCGCCCGCGAGGACGAGCAGGTTCTCACCGTTGCGGCGCATGCGGGTGGCCAGGTGGTCCAGCTTGAAGAGGTTCTCCAGCTGGTCCGGGTCGGCCTCGTTGTTCTCCAGGTCGGTGATCAGCGCCAGCTGGCGCTGGATCAGGCTCTGGCTGCGGCGCGACAGGTTGGTGAAGATCGCGTTGACGTTCCCTCGCAGCAGGGCCTGCTCGGCGGCGAGCGCCACGGCCTGCTGGTGGACCTGGTCGAACGCCCGGGCGACCTCGCCGATCTCGTCCTTGCCGTGCAGCGGGATCGGGGTCACCGAGGTGTCGACCCGGTCGGGGTCGGTCTTGGAGAGCTTCTCGACCAGGTCCGGCAGGCGGTGGTCGGCGATCTCCAGGGCGGCGCTGCGCAGGGTGCGCATGCCGAGGATCATCGAGCGGGCCACGTAGCCGGTGAGCAGACCGGCCAGGATCAGTGCGGCGACGACGATGACCGTGTTGAGGATGGCGTCGTAGAGCGCGTTGTCCTTGAGGTTGCGGGAGTCGGTGAGGACGTCGTCCAGCAGCGCCTCTTCGGTGTTCCGCAGGGCCTGGATGTGCGTGTTGGCGGCCTGGTTCCAGTTGTCCGGGGTCAGACCGGCGCTCTTCGCCTCGGCGAACGCGGCGTCGGCGGTGGCCTTGCCCTTCAGCTGGCCCTCGGCGGCGGCCTGGCTGTACGAGGCGGCCAGTGTCAGCAGGCCCGGCATGGTGGGCGCGGTGCCGTTCGGCATCTTGTACGCCGAGCGATCCTGGGCGGCGGCCACGGCGACCTGCGCCTCCGCGTACTTCCTGGCGTCCTCGGGGGCGCTACCGGTGTTGAACTCGTTGAGGGAGACCTGCTCCAGCTTCTCCGCGACCACGATCTGCTGGGTCGCGTCGGCGTTCTCGTACCGGGTGGTGGTGTTCTGCGCGATGCCGACCAGCAGGTTGAGCATCAGCGCGCGCTGGGTCGAGGCGGAGGCCTTGGCCAGCGACATCGCGTAGATCGCGCGGCCCTTGCTGGTGGCGTTGGCGGAGCCCAGGCCGACCGAGTTGTCGTAGGCCAGCAGCGGGGCGAACATCGCCGAGTAGGCGTTGGCGGTGGCGCTGAGGAACAGCTCAGGGCCGTACGCGTTGGCCCGCAGGTGCGGCAGGTCGGCGACCAGGATCTTGAAGGCGTCATGGCGGCGAGGCAGCTCACCGGACTTGTCGGAGGCCTCGTACGCGGCGTTGTACGCCTTCAGCGCGGCATCGGTGTCGTTGCGGCGCTTGGTCACCTCGTTGTTCGGGTCCTGCTTGGTGAGCAGGGGTATCAGCGTCTTGTCGCGCTCGTTCTCCAGCGCCTCGGCGAGTTCGGTCGCCGCCTTGGCCAGCTCCGCGGTCTTCTCGGCGCGGGAGGCCTTGATGTAGCCGTCGACCGAGGTGTTCACGCGAAGACCGCCGAAGACGAGACTGATGATCACGGGGATCAGCAGGATCGCGATCAGACGGGTCGGCACGCGCCAGTTGCGCGGGCGGAGGAAGTCGTACCGGTTGGAGCCGCCGCCGTCGTCCGACGAGCCGCCGCTGCGGGGCCTCGTGGGTGCGGCTGTGGGCTCGGGGGCCGGGACAGGGGTCTGGGCGCGTTCCTCGGTGGGAGTGAACGCGGAGAATCCGGTCGGGTCCCCCGGGGTACCGTTCGGCTCGCTCTGGCGGGGCTCGGAGCGCCGCTGCGGGGCGGGTTGCTGCTTACGCCTCACTCGACAACTACCTCTCGGCCGAATGTCGGCCATGGATCAATCCAGCGCTACCCCCGGGCCCTGACGTGCCGCCGGACCGGCCGACACAGGAGACATCCAGGGGCAGCTGGAATTTCAGCACGTGCAGGGATGGGGGACAAACAGCCGCCGTCCGGCACCCGCGTCGGAACAATCCGGACATTCGCCGACATGACGGAGCAAAACCGTGGTCACCTGGCGCTGAGTGACGCTGATTCGCCACACTGAGTCATTGTTGATCACAAAATGCCTACCGAACTGTTATCCGCTGCTTATACACGGGTCTTGCGCGGAGCCCCCGGAGGACACCGGCCGGTAAGCGTCGCAGCCCCGACGGCCTGTTGCAGGGGACGGGCCGTCGAGGCTGTGCGGTTCCCCCCGCGCTCAGCGGAGCCGGGCGAGCAGGGCGTGTTCGACGAGGGTGATGAGGGCGCTCTTGGCGCTGTCCCGGCGGCGGGCGTCGAGGGTGATGACGGGGGTGTCGGTGCCGAGTTGGAGGGCTTCGCGGACTTCGTCGGAGG
>NZ_JAHSQD010000751.1 GCF_020103755.1 Streptomyces sp. LS1784 | reverse complement strand
TGACCTCCGCCCCCGCGATCGACCCCACGGCCGCCGCCCGGTGCGCCGCGGCGGGCGGCGACCCGGGGCGCGCGTACCCGACCTTCTCCCTCGCCCTCGCCGCCCTGGACCAGCCGCACTGGAGCGCGCTCACCCCGGTGGGCCCGCTGCGCCGCTTCCGGCTGGTCGAACTCGACGACGAGACGGCGCTCACCGCCTCCCGGCTGCGGATCGACGAGCGGGTGCTGCACTTCCTGGTCGGCGTGCCGTACCTGGACGTGCGGCTGCACGGCCTGCTCACCCGGGTAGGACCGCCCGACGGGCTGCCCGGCCCGCACGAGCGGTGCGCCGCCGCGCTGGCGCGGGGGTGGACCTCGGCCGGGCTGTCCGGCCCGCCGCACACCGAGCTGACCGGCGCCGACCGCCGCACCCGCTGGGAGATCGCGGCGGAGGCAGCCCACCGCGCCGGACTCGGCCTCTACGCCGCGCACCGCGAGGACCTGCCCACCGAGCCCGCCGAGCGCGAGCAACTCGCCCGGCTGTGGCAGCGCGAGGCGATCCTGATCCCGGCCGCACTGCTGGTGGAGAGCGGGGAGCCGGGCCGCCTGGAGCGTCCGCAGGCCCCGAACGGCGCGGAGGCCTTCCTCGCCGGCCTCGCGGTGCCGCTGGTCGTGTCCGGCGACGAGCCCCCGCCCGCCGGGGCCTCGGACCGTACCAGGCTGACCGTGCCCCCGCTCGGCCCCGAGGAGCAGCTGGGGATCTGGGCCGAGGCGCTGGACGGTGCGCCGGGGGTCACCGAGGGCGGACTCCGCGCGCTGGCCGCGCAGTTCTCGCTGCCCGGCCATGTGATCCGCTCGGCCGCCGCGACCGCCCGGCGGGCTGCCGAATCCCGCGGCAACGGCGGGGACAGCGCGGACGGCGCGGAGGGTGCGGACGGCGGGGAGGGTGCGGACGTCAGCCGACTGGCCTGGCACGCCGGGCTGGCGGAAGCCCGGATGTCCCTGGACGAGCTGGGCCGGCGGGTCGAGCCGCGCGCCGCCTGGGACGACCTGGTCCTTGAGGAACGCCAGCTCGCGACGCTGCGCGAGATCGTCGCCCACGTCCGCCGGCGCGGCACGGTCTACCAGGAGTGGGGCTTCGAGTCGGTGCTGCGCCGCGGCCTCGGCGTGACCGCGCTGTTCGCCGGCGGATCGGGCACCGGGAAGACGCTGGCGGCCGAAGTCGTCGCCGGGCAGCTCGGCGTGGACCTGTTCGTCATCGACCTCTCCCAGGTCGTCAGCAAGTACATCGGCGAGACCGAGAAGAACCTCCGGCGGGTCTTCGACGCGGCCGAACGCGGCGGCGCGCTGCTGCTGTTCGACGAGGCCGACGCGCTGTTCGGCAAGCGCAGCGAGATCAAGGACAGCCATGACCGCTACGCCAACCTGGAGGTCAGCTACCTGCTGATGCGGATGGAGGCCTACCGGGGCCTGGCCGTGCTCACCACCAACATGAAGAAGGCGCTGGACCCTGCGTTCATGCGGCGAATCAGGTTCGTGGCCGACTTCCCGTTCCCCGGAGTGCCGGAGCGCGCCGAGATCTGGCGGCGGGTCATCCCCGCGCAGACCCCCAGCCAGGACGTCGATCCGGAGCGGCTCGCCCAGCTCACCGTGGCGGGCGGCTCCATCCGCAACATCGCGCTGTCCGCCGCCTTCCTGGCCGCCGACGAGGACTGCCCGATGCAGATGCGGCACCTGCTGGCCGCCGCGCGCACCGAGTACCTCAAGCTGGAGCGCTCGCTGTCGCCCTCGGAGGTCTCCGGATGGATCTGACCGAGGGGCCCGGGATCGGGCGGCGCAGCACCGAGCCGGGCAGCGCGGGGACGGGCGGTGCCGGGCGGATCGAGGTCGAGATCGGCGAGCTGGTCCTCGACGGCTTCGCGCGGATCGACCACGAGCGGCTGACGGCGGCGTTCCGGAGCGAGCTGACCCGCCTGGTCGAGACGCGCGGCGTGCCGCTCGCGGTCGACGGCGACCACGCGCTGGACCTGCTCTCCGGGCTGCCGCCGCTGCCGGCTGACGCCTCGGCGCAGCGGCTCGGCGAGGCGCTCGCCCGCGCCGTGCACACCGGGCTGTCCGGCGGTGGCCGGGCTCCGGAGCGGGGGCGGACATGAGCCGGCTGAACGCTCCTGCCCGGGATTCCGGGCAGGACGCCAAGCAGGGCGCGACCCGGCGCAAGACGCGGGCGCCGAAGGCCCGCACGCCCGAGCCGAAGGAGATCGTCTCCGGCGCGGGCCAGCCGCTGGACCCGGGCGTGCGCCGGGAGTTGGAGGCGCGGCTCGGGCACGACCTCAGCCGGGTCCGGGTGCACACCGACCGGGACTCCGCCGCGCTGACCGAGCTGATCGGCGCGGACGCCGTCGCCGTCGGTCCGGACCTCTTCTTCGGCGAGGGCAAGTACCGGCCGGCCGGTGAGGACGGCCGGCGGCTGCTCACCCACGAGCTGCTGCACACCGTCCAGGCCCCGAACCCGCTCGGCGCGCTGCGGGCCGGCCGTGACCTGGGCGCGGTCAGCCTGCCGCAGGACGCGATCGAACGGGAGGCGGAGCACGGCGCGCGCGAGGACCGGCCGGCGGCGGCGACGCCGGGCGCCACGCCGGGCTGGCTCCGCTACGCGACCGTCGACGCCGACCGGTTCCGCACCGAGCGGCTCGATCCGGCCACCCTGGTCGACCGACTGGCAGCCGGCATCCTGCGCTCGCTGCGCGGGGACCCGACCGACTCCTCCGGCCGGGTCCGCCTGCAACTCGCCCGCTTCGCACCGGAGTTGCAGGCCTCCGTGCTTTCCCGGCTGGCGGACCGGCTGCCTTCGTCGGACTACACCCGGGTGCTGGAGCTGGTCGAGGCCGCCGAGCACCGCCCGGCCGACGTGGACGGCGCGCAGACGCCCGAGCCGGTCACCGATGCCGCCGACCGGGCCACCGACGAGCGCGAGCAGCCGGAGGGGCAGGACCGAGACGAGCAGGACCGGAAACGTCAACTCGACGAGGAGGCACGGCAGTCGGACGACCCGAAGGGCCGGCGCAAGCGCCGCAAGGGGCACGGCGGCAAGGAAGGCAAGGACGACCAGGAGCGCCCGGAGCAGCAGGACGAGCAGCAGGAGGGGCAGGCCCAGCCCGCGGCGGGCGAGGCCGCGCAGACTCCACCGGGCGCGCAGCCGGCTCCGCAGCCGGAGGCCGGTCAGACCCAGCCCGCCGCCGACGCACAGCCTCCCGCCGTCGAGGAGGCGCCCGCGACG
>NZ_JAHSQD010000750.1 GCF_020103755.1 Streptomyces sp. LS1784 | reverse complement strand
GGTCGCGGCGCTGCCGAAGACGGCGACCGGGTGGCCCCGGCGGGGGTCGGCGAAGCGGGCGTCGGCGGCGTAGCCCGCGACGGCGCCGAGCGCGAACGCGGCGGCGCGGGTCAGCGGGCGCGGAGAAGGAGAAGGTGCGGGCGGGGTCATCGGTGGCACGGCGGAAGGCAGCTCGGAGTCCGGCGGGGCGGGGCAGCCTGCATCGCGTGCGTGTCCTCACTCAGGGTCCGCGCCCTGGATCGACGTGACGGGGGCGAGAGTCTCCTGGCTTCCGGGTCGAACGCACCCCCGGAGCCTTCCAGCGGCCGTCGACGGCCCGCCGTGGCGATGTTCCGAGCGTGCTCCCCGGTGACAGTGGCGGGACCGCGCCGGACTTCCACCGGCTTCCTCTCCATGCCTCCGTTTGGCCCCAGGATCCCATCACGGGCCCGAACCGGGAGTCAACCGAGGTCACGGAGGGGTTGGTCACACGCGGGCGCCGCTGACTGACACCCCGTGGGATCGCCCGGTGCGGCACCGGCCCGGGGACGGGGCCCGTCCCCCGGATCCTTGCCGGGCCCGCGACGCGCCCCAGCCGTTGGCCGGGAGGTACCCCCACGTCCGCCTGGCGATGCACGCACCCCGACGCCGCGGTCCGATCCGACGGAATCCGAGAGACAGGCCCCGGGCCGCTTCGTGGGTTCGGCGGCCGGGGCCGCATCGCACGCCACGCCTGCCTTTCGGTGGCACGCTCCGCAGCGGCCCCCGTCGCCCCACCGTCGACTCCTCCACCGCCCGCTTCCGGCCTCTCCTCGGCACCGTCGGGTCGCCGCCGAGGTCACCCGGACGGCCTAGCCCGGTGGCCGGGCGGGCGGGGCGCCGGTGGACTGGTGCTCGAACACCGTCCGGTCCGTGACCAACAGAGCGGGGAGCGAAATGCGATGGGGAACCGCCGCCGTCGTGGCGGCCGCAGCGGTCGGGGCCGCCGTGCTGTTGATCGGCCGTCGGGCCTCCGAGCGAATGGTCCGTCCGGCGACCGCCGTCCAGGAGTCCGGTCCGCTCCTGGTCCACAGTCTCGCCCCCGGCCGGGTCACCTTCACCCGCGGCCCCGAGAGCCTGCGCCCCGGCCGCTGGGCGGTCGAGTGGGCGGACGGCGGGCACGCGGTCGTCGAGGAGATCCTGCACAGTGACGAACGGGGCGTCACCCGCCGCCTGGTCCGCGCCGACCGGGGCACCCTCACCGCCGGCACCGAGGTCCGCCTCACTCCCCGGGTCCACCTCGGCGACCCCACCGAGGCGCTCGGCCTCGCCTTCGCCGACACCGTCGTCGAGGGCGAACTCGGCGCGCTGCCCGCCTGGCAGCTCGACGGCAAACGCGGCACCTGGGTGATCCTGGTGCACGGCCCCGAAGCCGACCGCCGGCAGACCCTCCCGGTGCTCCCCGTCCTCGACCGGCTCGGCCTGCCCGCCCTCGCCGTCACCTACCGCGGCGACCAGGGCGCCCCCGCCTCCCCCGACGGGCTCAGCCACTTCGGCGAGACCGAGTGGCGAGACGTCGAGTCGGCGGTAGGGCTGGCGTTCGACAGCGGTGCGGGCGCGGTGATCCTCTACGGCTGGTCCCTCGGGGCGACCATGGTCCTCCGGACGGCGGCCCGCTCCGCCTGGTCGCACGCCATCCGCGGACTGATCCTCGACTCGCCCGTGCTCGACCTCCCGGCCTCCGCCCGCCGGGACGCCGCCCGGGCCGGCTTCCAGGGTGTCGCCGCCGAACTCGGTGCCCTCGCCGCCCAGGGCCGCACCGGCGTCGACCTCGCCGACTTCGGCCGTATCGCCGAGGGCACCGACCTGCGCGTGCCCACCCTCCTGCTGCACAGCCCCGAGGACCGGATAGCCCCCTTCGGCAGCGCGGAGAAGCTGGCTGCCGCCCGCCGCGACGTGGTCAGCCTCCAGGCGTTCCCCGGCGCCGACCACGCCACCCTCTGGAACACCGCCCCGGACCACTACACCGAGCTCCTCCGCCGCTGGCTCACGCCGCTGCTCTAGCCCCCTGACCGTGCGGGCGGTTTCGGCTGGGCCCCACCCGGCTTTCCGGTGGGGATTCCGTCGTTCACGAATGAACGTTTCTGCCATTCCGCCGGGCGTGCACGAGAAGTCGGCCGGTCCGACTTCTCGTGCAGCACGACCCCGCCACCCCGCCCGCCATCCGTCCGGATTCGGGCTGGACAGTCCCGCCGGAAGTCGGCGGAGCGGATTCCCCGCGTGAAAAGCCCCCTGCCGTCAGGGGCAACAATTGGACCGACCCCTTACCCCCCACCCGTACGCACGGTGATCGGACGAGCATTCCCGGCGACCGGGGCAGCGCCGGTGGCATGGCCAGGTCACACGTTTCCGGCCAGGCGGTTTGCCGTTGTTGCCCGATCTTGCGGAGGTGCCGCCACCGGTCGCCCGGTCGTACGGACAACCGGATGTGACAGAAGGCCGGTACAAGGGGAAGACTGCTCGACGTGACGTCTCGGAACCCGCGCGACCGTGATGCCCCGCTCCCGCCGACGATCGGTACCGGTGCGACGGTGACCCGTCTCCCCGGAACGGCCCACCGGCCCGCCGGTGGCAGGCCGGGCGGGGCGGGTGTCCCCCGTAACGGAGTACCCCGGCGACGAGGGCCCGCTCCGGCTCCCGGGCGGGGCCGGGTTCCCGTGCCGGAGGGTTTCCCGGCACCCGCCGAGCTGGCGCCGCTGGCCCGGAGGATGCTGGTGGACGCCGTCCGGGTCGCCCGTTGGGCCGGGGAGCTGGCCGAGGTCGACAAGCGCGGTGAGCTGCTCCCGGAGGACGCCCGCGCGGCGGGCCGGGCACTGGCCATGACGGTCGGCGCCGCCGCCAAGGCGTGGGGGCAGGCGCTGCTGGTGGGTCTGGTGGAGGCCCGTGACGGCGGAGCCGGCCCCGGCTGGCGGCTGCACGCCTGGGAGCACGACGACGAGGCCGTGGTGCGTGGCTGGTCGGCGCTGTTCGACGCCTGGACCCTGCTCGCCCCGGTGCCGCCCGCCGCGCTGCGCGGCGTGTTCGCCGTACTGGCCGGGCAGGCCGTGGACCAGGCCCCGCAGCTGCTCTCCTTCCTGCACCTGGTGGACGGCCCGGTCGCCGAGAGCGAGCTGCTGGAACTGCTGCGCCGCGGCCTGGACGAGCGCCGGGTCGGCGCCGGCCTCGGCGGACCGGGCCTGTCGCCGGTGCCGCACGCGGCCTCGGCCGTTTCCGCCGTCCGCGGCACCTGCCGCGCGCCGCAGAT
>NZ_JAHSQD010000075.1 GCF_020103755.1 Streptomyces sp. LS1784 | reverse complement strand
CGCGAGCCGGCCGCCGCCGGCTACCTGGCGCGGCTGTGGCGCCTGGTCGGCGAGCGGCGCAGCATCGGTGTCCGGCGGGCGGCCGACGAGGCGGAGCTCCGGGGGAAGGTGCTCGGCAGCCTGCCGCTGTGGCCGTGGATGACGGCCACGGTGACGGCACTCGAACCGCACCCCAACGACCCCGGGAGCCGCTGACCGGCGGTGGCCCGCCCGCCCCGGCGCAGCGGTCTACCGCAGCAGTTCCGACGCCGCGGCCCTGACCTCGGCGAGCAGGAGGTGGAGGTCGGCCTCCGTGGTGGCGGCGTTGAGGAGGCAGGCGCGGAGCATCTCGGCGCCGCCCAGGCGGGCGCCGGTGACGAAGACCCGGCCGCGCCGCTGGACGGCGACGGGGAGGTCGCGGTTGAGGGCGTCGCGGGCGGCCCCGTCCAGACCGGGCGCACGGTGGCGGAACGCCACGATCGAGGTCTGCACCTCGGCGAGCAGCTCCAACTCCTCGTCCGCCTCGACGAGTTCACCGAGCCGACGGGCCAGCGCGGTGCACCGGGTGATGTCCTGGGCGAGGCCGTCGCGGCCCTTGTGGGCGATGGTGGCCCAGACCTTCAGGGCCCGGAAGGGGCGGGTCTGCTCGGTGCCGTACTCGGAGAACCAGCCGAGCGTGCCGGCTGCCTCGTCTCGCAGGTAGGACGGGACGAGGCTGAAGGTGCCGCGCAGCTCCTCGGTGTCGCGGACCAGCACGCAGCCGCAGTCGACCGGGACGCCGAGCCACTTGTGCGGGTCGAGGGCGAGCGAGTCGGCGCGCTCCAGGCCGGCGTAGCGGTGGGCGATGGCCGGGTCGAGCCGGCCGAAGGCGCCGTACGCGCCGTCCACGTGCAGCCAGAGGCCCTGGTCCTCGCACAGGTCGGCGATCGGGCCGAACTCGTCCACCGCGCCGGCGCCGACGGTGCCGGCCGAGGCGACCACGAGGAACGGCAGCAGGCCGGCCGCGCGGTCGCGCTCGATCGCCGCCCGCAGGTCGGCGGTGTCCAGCCGGCCGTCCGGGCGGGTGGCCACGGTGCGCAGGTGCCGGCTGCCGAGGCCGAGGAGTTCGGCGGCCTTGCGGACGCAGGAGTGGGTCTCGCCGGTGACGTAGCCGACCAGCGGCGGGAGTCCCGCCAGGCCGTCCTCGCGGACGTCCCGGCCGGCGAGCCGGGCGGCGCGGTTGCGGGCGGCGGCGAGGCAGACGATGGTCGCCATCGAGGTGCCGGAGGTGAGCAGGCCGCCGCCGGCCGGGTGCGGGAAGCCGACCAGCTCGGCTATCCAGCGGACCACGGCGCGCTCCAGGTGGACGTCGGCGTGGTCGCCGCCGGCCGAGCTGGGGTTCATCGCGGAGGCGGCGAGGGTGGCGAGCACCCCGGCGGGGGCGGGGGCGGAGTTGACCCAGCCGAAGAAGCGCGGGTTGCCGTTGCCCATCGGGTACGGCAGGACGTCCCGCCCGATGGCGCCGATCAGCTCGTCGAGCGGGCGGCCCCCGGCGGGCAGTGGGGCGTCGAGCAGGGCCTGGCGGGCGGTCTCGTCCATGGGCTGCCAGACCGGGCGACCGGGCAGTTCGGCGAGGTAGTCGGAGACCAGGTCGGCGGTGGCGTGCGCGGCGGCGCGGAAGTCCTCGGTGGTCATGGCGTGCTCCAGGGAGGCCGGGGGACTGGCTGGGCGAGGCGCGGCTTCCTTGGCGCACCCTGATCAGGCGATGATCGGGTGATCGTATGCAAAAGGACCCTCGCCGTGCGGCGCGGGCCCTCATGCTGAGACCGGGAGCGTCGGTCCGGGAGACCGGGAGCGTCAGTCCAACGAGCTGGACAGGCCGCCGGCCGAGCGGCAGTAGCCCTGCATCTCCTTGTTGGTGATCTTGGCGCAGAGCCGTCCGGCCGCGCCGCCGTCGGTGTAGTTGACCGTGTAGTAGCTGACCAGGCCCTCGGCGCAGGCCTTGCGCTGCCAGCCGTCGGCGGCGGTGGCGCACTGCTCGGCCGCCCAGTCCTCGCGGTCCAGGTTGTACTTCATGGTGCGTGAGCCGACGCCGCGGCTGCAGTCCACCGCCCCGCCGTCGGCCTTGCCGTTCAGGCACCACTTGAGGGCCTCGGCGTAGATTTCGGGGTGGTTCGGGTAGTCGTGCGAGGACAGGTAGAAGGTCGGGGCGTAGAAGTAGCAGGCGGACTGGAACAACGCCGGCTGGTCCTTGCACGGGTAGAGCGGATCCTGGGCGAGCTTGTCGGCGGGCAGGTTGGCCTTGGCCTGCTCGTCCTCCTCGTCCGGGCCGAAGAGCTGCATGAACAGGCCCTCGGAGCAGCGGATCCGGTTCTGCTCGGAGGGGAACTTGTTGCACAGGTCGCGCGCCTTGGCGACGTCCTGCTTGACCACGAACATGGTGCCGTGGCCGACGCCGTGGATACAGGGGCCGGCGTTCTTGGGCGCGCAGAGCTTGAGCAGGTCCGTCTCGGGCTGGGTGGAGGCGTTGAGCATCTCCTCGACCGCGCCGTGCAGGTAGCCGGCCGCGCAGGTCTCGTGCGGGAAGGAGATGACCTTCTGGAAGTCGGCGTTGAAGCGCTTGACCGCCGCGTGGCCGAGCTCGTGCGCGATCGGGTGGCAGAAGCGCACGGTGTACGGCTTCTCCTTGGTGATCTTGTCGAGGTCGGCCAGTGCGACGCCGGGGTCGGTGGCGTCCATCTCGGCCATCAGCTTGTTGCGCAGCGTGGAGCGGGTCCACACCGCCGGGTCGCCGGTCGGGGTGGCGCTCGCGGGGCCGGCCGCGGAAAGCCGGGCGCCGGCGGCCTGGGTCTCGGTGGCCGCCGCGGGCGACCAGTCGGTGACGGCCACCGATCCCAGGCCCAGGACGCCCAGGAGCAGGGCGGTGAGAATCGCGAAGACGCGCGGCTGCATGACGGGATCCCCCGGCGGATCGAGGTGAACGTTTCGCTTCCATCCTGACGGTACGTGAGCGGTAATCCACGAGTTCGTCCGCCATTCGGGAGGCGTCGGCGACGCTACCGCACCCTGGGACCTCCGGGCCCGGCGGGATGGTCCCGCACAATCACCCGGACGGAGTATGGGGGCGCGGGCGTCGGCGGCTGCGCCGTCCGGGTGGTGGTGCCTGGCGCCCCGGTGTCGCGCGGGTGGCGGCGCCGGTGCTCCGCCCTCCGCTGTTCGGGGCTCCGGCGCTGCCGACTCCGCTGCTCACAGCTCCAGCGTCACCCGGTACTCCGTCAGCCAGGCGTCGAAGTCCAGTGCGAGGTCGACGGCCAGCCGGACGGACTGCGGGTCGGTGTCCGGGGAGAGCGCGTCGGCGAGGCGCCGCCGGTCCAGCAGGTCCAGGGCCGGGGACGTGCGTTCGGCGGCGAGCCGGGCCAGTCCGGCGCGCAGCTTCGCCGGGTAGTGCGGGTCGGTGGTGACCGGGTACGGGCTCTTCGCCCGTTCGGCGACCGCTTGCGGCAGCACGTCCCGGACCGCGGCGCGCAGCAGGCTCTTCTCCCGTCCGTCGAAGGACTTCATCGCCCACGGGGTGTTGAAGACGTACTGGACCAGCCGGTGGTCGCAGAACGGCACCCGCACCTCCAGGCCGTTGGCCATGCTCATCCGGTCCTTGCGGTCGAGCAGGATGCAGACGAAGCGGGTCAGGTTGAGGTACGAGATCTCGCGCATCCGCCGTTCGAGTGGATCTGCGGCCGGAAGGTGCGGGACCTCGGCGATCGCCTCGCGGTAGCGGGCCCTGCGGTAGCCGTCCAGGTCGAGCTTGCGGAGCAGTTCGGCGTCGAGGAGGTGCTCGCGCGGGGTGGCGCCGCCGCCGGCGATGTCGGTGAGGCCGAGCGCCCAGGGGAAGTCCTCGACGGCGATGGTCTTCGGGTCGTGGAACCAGCGGTAGCCGCCGAAGAGCTCGTCCGCGGACTCGCCGGACAGCGCGACGGTGGAGTGCCGGCGCACGCCCCGGAAGAGCAGCAGCAGCGAGGTGTCCATGTCGCCGACGCCGTTCGGCAGGTCGCGGGCGCGCAGCACGGCGGAGCGCCGGGACGGGTCGGTCAGGTCGGCCGCGTCCAGCTCGACGACGCTGTGGTCGGCGCCGACGTGGTCGGCGAGCAGCCGGGCGTACGGGCCGTCCTGGGTCTGCCGGACGTCGTCGGCGTGGAAGTTCTCGCTCTGCCCGGCGAAGCCGACGGAGAAGGAGCGCACCGGCCCGGCCCCGGCGGCGCCCAGCGTCCGGGCGGCGAGGGCGGTGACGGCGCTGGAGTCCAGGCCGCCGGAGAGCAGCGAGCAGAGCGGGACGTCCGCCTCCAGCTGGCGGTGCACGATGTCGTCCAGCAGGGCCCGGACGGTGGCGACGGTGGCCTCCAGGCTGTCCCCGTGCTCGCGTGCCTCCAGTGCCCAGTAGCGGCGGACCGAGAGGCCCTCGCGGCGCACCCGGACGACGTGCCCGGGCCGGACCTCGTGGACGTCCCGGTACGGGGTGAGGCCGGGGGTGCGGGTGTAGCCGAGCAGTTCGCGCAGCCCGTCCAGGTCCACCACCGGGCGGACGGCGGGATGGGCGAGCAGGGCCTTGACCTCGGAGCCGAAGACCACGCCGTCCGGGGTGCGGTGGTAGTACAGGGGCTTGACGCCCATTCGGTCGCGGACCAGCAGCAGCTCCTCGCGCCGGACGTCCCAGACCGCGAAGGCGAACATGCCGTTGAGCCGCTCGGCCAGGTGCTCGCCCCACTCCAGGTAGGCGCGCAGCACGACCTCGGTGTCGCTGTGGGTGCGGAAGCGGTGCCCGGCCGCCTCCAGTTCCGCGCGCAGTTCGCGGTGGTTGTAGACCTCGCCGCTGTAGGTGAGCACGGCCAGCGGCCGGCCGTCGTGCTCGACCGTCATCGGTTGGATGCCGCCCGCGATGTCGATCACCGCGAGCCGGCGGTGGCCGAGCGCGGCGTGCGGCTCCAGGTGGACGCCGCCGGCGTCCGGGCCGCGGCGGAGCTGGGTGGCCGTCATCGCGTCGAGGACACCCCGTTCGGAGGTGAGGTCGCGCTCGAACGCGACCCATCCGGTGATCCCGCACATCAGCAAGCCTCCGGTCTTCCGCTTCGTGTTCAAGGGGTCACGCTACGTGCGGAGTCGACGCCGCTTCAAGGGGCTTTCGGGAGCGGGGGCGAACGGGTGGCCGGTTGACGGTCGAATGTGGAGATGCTGTGAAGGCGTGTCGAAAGTCGTAATGTCTGCCCGATTTCGGGCAGGAACTTTGGCTTCGGTGGGTCGCCCGACCTAGGCTCCTCACTCGTGTCGAGCTCACCCCACCCTCACGAAGACCTCCTCGCCCACCTCACCCGGACCAGCCCGCTCGGGCCCCGGGAGGCGGCGCGGGTCGTGGCGGAGGTGCTGGCGTACTTCTCCGAGAGCACCGAGGAGTACGTGCGCCGCCGCCACACCGAGCTCCAGGCACGCGGTCTGACCAACGAGCGGATCTTCGCCCGGCTCGCCGAGGAACTGCCGCAGCGCCGGGTCTCGGCGCCGGAGCTCTCGGCCCGCCAGCTGCGGCGGATCGTCTACGGCTGAGCCGTCGTTCCCGACCTTCCGAAGACTTCGAAGAGGAGACCACGCATGTGCGGAATCGTGGCCTACATCGGCCCCAAGGACGCGACCCCCTTCCTGCTGGAGGGGCTGGCGCGGCTGGAGTACCGCGGGTACGACTCGGCCGGCGTCGCCGTCACCGGGCGCAGCGGCGGGATCAAGCTCCGCAAGGTGAAGGGCCGGGTCGCGGACCTGGCCGCCGCCGTGCCGGCCCGGTTCAAGGGCACCACCGGCATCGGCCACACCCGCTGGGCCACCCACGGCGTCCCCAGTGACGCCAATGCGCACCCGCACCTGGACAACGCCGAGCGGATCGCCGTCGTGCACAACGGCATCATCGAGAACGCCGACGAGCTGCGCGCCAAGCTCACCGCCGACGGCGCGGTGTTCCGCTCCGAGACCGACACCGAGGTGCTCGCCCACCTGATCGCCGCGCACGTCGCCGAGGGCGTCGAGCTGGAGGACGCGGTGCGGGCCGCGCTCGGCCGGGTGGTCGGCACCTACGGCATAGCGGTGCTCGACGCCGAGCAGCCGGACCGGATCGTGGTCGCCCGCAACGGCAGCCCGATCGTGCTGGGCATCGGCGAGAAGGAGATGTTCGCCGCCTCGGACGTCTCCGCGCTGGTCCGCTACACCCGCCAGGTCGTCCACCTGGAGGACGGCGAGCTGGCCACCGTCCGGGCCGACGGCTTCCGCACCTTCACCGCGGACGCCCGCACCACGCACCGCCAGCCGTCCACCGTGGACTGGGAGGTCGACTCCTACGACACCGGCGGCTTCGAGCACTTCCTGCTCAAGGAGATCCACGAGCAGCCCGGCTCGGTCGAGCGCACCCTGAGCGGCCGGCTCGACGAGCGCTTCGCCACCGCGCACCTCGGCGGCCTCAACCTGGACGCCCGGGAGCTGCGCGAGATCCGCCGGGTGAAGATCCTCGGCTGCGGATCGGCCTACTACGCGGGCGAGATGGGGGCGCAGCTGATCGAGGAGCTGGCCCGCATCCCCGCGCACAGCGAGCCCGCCTCGGAGTTCCGCTACCGCAACCCGGTGATCGAGGCGGACACCCTGTACGTCGCGGTCAGCCAGTCCGGCGAGACCTACGACACCCTGGCCGCCGTCCAGGAGGTCAAGCGCAAGGGCGGCCGGGTGCTCGGAGTCGTCAACACCGTGGGCAGCGCTATCGCCCGAGAGTGTGACGGCGGTATCTACCTGCACGCCGGTCCGGAGGTCTCGGTCGCCTCCACCAAGGCGTTCACCTCCACCGTGGTCGCCTTCGCGCTGCTCGCCCTGCACTTCGGGCGCATCCACGACCTGTCGCCCGCCGACGGGCGCCGGATCGTCTCGGCGCTCCAGGCGCTGCCGGACCAGATCCGCGAGGTCCTGGAGCAGAGCGAGGCGATCGCCGGACTCGCCGCCGAGTACGCCGACTCGGCGGGCATGATGTTCATCGGCCGGGTGCGCGGCTACCCGGTGGCCCGCGAGGGCGCGCAGAAGCTCAAGGAGATCTCCTACGTGCACGCCGAGGCCTACCCGGCGAGCGAGCTCAAGCACGGTCCGCTGGCGCTGATCAGCCCCGAACTGCCCACCGTGGCACTGGTTCCGGACGACGAGCTGCTGGACAAGAACCTGACCACGCTGGGCGAGATCAAGGCCCGCTCCGGGCGGGTCGTCGCCGTCGCCCACCGGCGGCCGGAGGAGAAGCTCGCGGACCACTGCATCCTGGTGCCGAAGAGCGAGCCCGAGCTGGACCCGCTGCTGCTCAACATCCCGCTCCAGCTGCTCGCCTACCACGCCGCCGTCGCCCTGAAGCGGGACGTGGACAGGCCGCGCAACCTCGCGAAGAGCGTGACGGTGGAGTAGGACCCCCCGGGAAGGGCGCCCTCGGAACCGGGCGCGTGCATCGGACTCGCGGGTCCCGGTCGCTGTGCGGACGGCCGGGGCCCGCGTCCGGTTCGACTTCGCCTCGCCGGGCGGCCGGTCCGACGAGGCGGTCCGGTGGGCCGGCCCGGTCCGGCGGGCTCAGGCGGAGGGCCGGCGGAACTGTTCGATGAGGGCCGCGTAGCCGCTTCCGGCGTGGCCCGCGGCGATCGCGCGGTCGACCAACTCGCGGTAGAAGTACGGGAGTTCCGCGTTCACGCCAGAGGCTTCACTCTCCTCGGCGAGGTGGCGCAGGCCGCCCTGGTGGACCGCCAGGGTCGCGTCCTCGGCCGGATACTCGCCCGCGTCGATCTGCGGGGCGTACGCGGTGACGTAGCCGGCCACCACGTTGATCATGGTTTCGGCGAGCGGGGCGAAGACGGTCGCCGGGACCCCGGCCGTGCCGAGCAGCGCCGCCCCGTGGAGGAAGCCGTTCAGGACGCCCCACATGATGCCGAGCAGTGACATGTCGTACAGCGGCGACAGGCCGTGGTCGGCGTCGAGGTGCACGGTGCCCGCCGGGCCGAGGCTCCGCAGCGTCGCCTCGTGCGCCCGGTAGGCCTCCTCCGGGCCGCTGTACAGCAGGACGGCCCGCTCGGTGGCGATGTCCGGCGGGATCGCCATGATGACGCCCTCGACGTAGGCCAGGCCGCGCTGCGCCGCCCAGGCGGCGGTCTCCCGGGCCTGGGTCGAGGTGCCGCTGGTCAGGTTCACCACGACGCGGTCCGCGAACGTGCCCGCCGGCAGGTCGAGCAGCTCGCGGACGGCGTCGTGGTCCGAGACACAGACGACCACCAGCGGGCTGGCCCGGACGGCCTCCTCGACCGAGCCGGCCCGGGTGGCGCCCCGGGCGAGGAGTTCACCGGCCTTGTCCGGGGTGCGGTTCCAGACGGTGGTCGGGTGCCCGTTCGCGAGGAACGCGGCGGCCAGCGCCCGGCCCATCAGGCCGAGGCCGATGACGGTGACCGGCGACGGGGCGTCCGTGGGGTTCGTCATGGGAGTCCTTCCGTACGGTGTGCCGTTGGCGATGCCTGGATCCTCGCGGTTGACACCGGTGTGAAGGTCAAGTCGGCTGGGATACCGGTTCGTTGGCGCCGTGTCGGAACCGTTCGGAACCGCTTGGCGCGGATCGGAGTGGCTCGGGACGGCTCGGAGCCGCTCAGAACACCGAGCACCCGGAGAGGGTGGTCAGGGTGTCCAGGGCGGTGACCGCGGCGACGGAGTTGCCGGCCTGGTCCAGGCGCGGACCCCAGGCACAGACGGCCGCGCGGCCGGGGAGTATGGCGAGGATGCCGCCGCCGACGCCGCTCTTGCCGGGCAGGCCCACGCGGAAGGCGAACTCGCCGGCGGCGTCGTAGGTGCCGCAGGTGAGCAGGACGGCGTTGATCCGCTTGGCCTCGCTGCGGGACATCAGCCGGGTGCCGTCGGCGCGCACGCCGTAGCGGGCGAGGAAGGAGCCGGCCAGCACCAGGTCACGGCAGCTGGTGGCGACGGCGCAGTGGGCGTAGTAGTGCTCCAGGACGGTCTCGACCGGGTTCTCCAGGTTGCCGTGGCTGGCGATGAAGTGGGCCAGCGCGGCGTTGCGGTGGCCGTGTTCGGCCTCCGAGGCGGCGACCACCCGGTCGGTGTCGAGCAGCGGGTTGCCGGACTCGCGGCGCAGGAACTCCCGCACCGCACCGGAGGCGTCGCCGGTCATGGTCTGGAGGCGGTCGGTGACCACCAGGGCGCCCGCGTTGATGAACGGGTTGCGCGGGATGCCGTGCTCGGTCTCCAGCTGCACCAGGGAGTTGAACGGGTTGCCGGACGGCTCGCGGCCGACGCCCTGCCAGAGCGTGTCACCGCCGTAGGCCACCGCGAGGGCGAGGGAGAAAAGCTTGGAGACGCTCTGGACGGAGAACGGCTGCTCCCAGTCCCCGACGCCGTACAGCTCGCCGTCGACGGTGGCGACGGCCATGCCGAAGGCCTCCGGGTCGGCGGTGGCGAGGGCCGGGATGTAGTCGGCGACCCGGCCCCGGCCCGTGGTCGCCCGGGCGGCCGCCTCGGCGGCCTCCAGCAGCACCGGCCAGTCCAGGATCTCCCCGCCGGGCACACCGTTCAACGCTTCTCCTCCACCGGCACCGACTGGGGACACGACCGGGACCGGGCGCGCGGTGCGGGTGCGTCCGGTCCGACCAGGATTATCCGTGTTTCGGGCGGGTGGTTCGGGAGGGGGTGGGTGGCCGGCCTCGTGTGGCGCGGTACGGAGCCGTGCGGCGTCGTGCGGAGCCGGTGTCGCTGGGGGCCGGTGTCCGGCTCCCGCGGGCCGGTTACGGCGCGTTGGTGGGGGCCTGGACGGGCGGGCCGGTGAGCAGGGTGCCGGTGTCCGAGTACGGCAGGCCGTTGGGGACACAGCCGTGCAGCCCCTTGATCTGCTGCATCATCACCGGTGCCGGGGCGCCCGGGCCGGGGCAGTCGACGTGACCGTAGCCGAGGATGTGGCCGACCTCGTGGTTGACGGCGAGCGCGTGGTACGGCTCGGGCCTGCCCTGGTAGAACTCGGACAGCTCGGTCCAGCGTTTGAGGTTGATGACGACCTGGTGGGTGACGCCGCAGTTCACCCAGCCGCCGGTGTCCAGGCCGTACTGGCCGCAGATCCGGTCGGTGGACTTCGGGGTGGCCAGGTAGACGGTGAAGTCCACCGGGTCGGCGGGCATCCGCTGGAACGAGGCCGTGCCGCCGGCCGCCCAGCCGTGCTTGACGTCGCCGAGGACCGCGTCCACCTCGGCCGCGAACTGCGCCGGGCTCTCCGCGATCCCGTCCTCCACCCGCACCTTGTAGCGGTACAGGCGCTCGCCGGTGCCGAAGCGGGCGGAGCCGCCGGGCGCGGTGGTGAACGCCAGCCTGTCCCGGTCCTCGCCACTCCAGGGTTGCCACCAGAGCAGCCCGGCGGTCAGCGCCGCGACCAGCGCGAGGGCGAGCACGCCGTGCCGGGGCTTCCAGCGGCGGAGCCGCGCGAGCGCCCTCAACGGCCCGCTCCCGCCGCGTCCGGGTGGCCGTACACCCCGAACTCGCCGCGTAGGACGGAGTGGGGCATCAGAAGGGTGGTGGTGCCCGGTCGGGCAGGAATGGGGGCCAGGGTGGACATGGCGGACGTGCTCCAGGACGGGATCGACGGGCCGTGGCGGCCGATCGGCGGCCGGGCCGTCGCCCGGTTGCGCGAAAGGGTTGTACCTGGAGGAACGGGACGGGGCGGGGCGGCGGTTCAGGAAGTGGCGTGCGCCACGGCGGGGTCCCTGTCGGACGGGAGGTCCGGTCGGTTCCCGGAACCGCTCGATGGTGTCACCCGGGCGGCGTGTCCCTGGGCGGTGCCGTCGGATTCGGGTGTCGTAGGGCGGGTCGACCCGTCCGGGTCGATTCGTCGGGGCCGGTCCGCCCGGGTCGGCCCCGACCCGTCCGGAACGCCATCGGAGGCGCCGTCATGTCCATCACCGCCGTTTTCACCGTCGACGGCATGAGCTGCGGCCACTGCGAGAAAACGGTCAGTGCCGGGCTGGCCGCCCTGCCGGGCGTCACCGACGTCAGTGCCGACGCACCGAGCGGCCGGGTCACCGTGGCCTCCGCGCAGCCGCTGGACGAGGCCCTGGTCCGCAGCGTGGTCGACGGGGCCGGGTTCACCTTCGTCGGGCGGGCCTGAGGGCGGTCCAGGGGTACGGGTGTGAGGGGGAGGGGTGAGGGGGCGCGGTGCCCGTCGGTCGTCGCCGACGGGCCCCGCTGCCGTGCGGACCGGGCTCAGCCCATGCTCTTCGCGCCGTCCAGGGACTCACGGATGATGTCGGCGTGGCCGGCGTGCTGGGCGGTCTCCGCGACGATGTGCAGCAGCACCCGGCGGGCCGACCACTCGGCGTCCCCCTCGAACCACGGGGCCTTCGGCAGCGGCTGAGTGGCGTCCAGGTCGGGGAGGGTGGCCACCAGCTCGTCGGTCCGGCGTGCCACCTCGGCGTAGGCCGCGAGGACACCGGCCAGCGTCTCGCCGGGCAGCAGGCGGAACTCGTCCGCGCGGCGGGCGAAGTCCTCCTCGGTGAAACGGGTGAAGTCGGGCATCGCGGACGGGCCCTGCACGATGAACTCCGCCCAGAGCCGCTCGACCATGGTCACGTGCTTGATCAGGCCGCCCAGGCAGAGCTCGCTCGCACAGGACCGCAGGCCGGCCTGCTCGTCGGTGAGGTCCCGGGTGGTGAAGCGCAGGAAGTGCCGCTGCTTCTCCAGGGCCACCAGGAGGTCGGCGCGCTCGCCGGTGAGGTTCTCGATGGTGGCGGTGGTGGTGGTCGCGCTGGTGGTCGTGCTGGTCATGGTTCCGGCCCTTCGTTCGGTTCCTGCTCCCTCGGACAAGAACAACGCTATGGGCCATTGCGGTCACTTCCTGTCCTGAATTCCGGGGAGAATCGACGCATGGCGAACACCAGCACCCGAACGCTGCGACTGCTCTCCTTGCTCCAGACCCACCGGTACTGGCCGGGCGAGGAACTGGCCGACCGGCTCGGCGTCTCCGCCCGCACCCTGCGCCGCGACATCGACCGTCTGCGCGAACTCGGCTACCCCGTCGAGGCGCAGCGTGGCGTCGACGGCGGCTACCAGCTGGCGGCGGGCGCGGCGCTGCCGCCGCTGGTGATCGACGACGAGGAGGCGGTGGCCCTCGCGGTGGGTCTGCAAGCGGCCGCCGAAAGCCCGGTGGAGGGGGTCGCGGAGGCCTCGGTGCGGGTGCTGGCGAAAGTGGTCCAGGTGATGCCGGCCCGGCTGCGCCGACGGGTGGAGGCGCTGCGCGCGATGATCGTCCCGGTGGACTGGGGGACGCAGGCGAGCGCGGGTGTCGACCCGGACGCCCTGACGGTGGTGGCGCTCGCCTGCCGGGACGGCGAGCGGGTGCGGTTCTCCTACACGGCCGCCGACGGGCGTGGTACGGAACGGCACGTCGAACCGCACCGGCTGGTCTGCCTGAACCGCCGCTGGTACCTGGTCGCGTACGACCTCGGCCGGGCGGACTGGCGCAGCTTCCGCCTCGACCGCCTCACCGCCCCGTCCGGCAGCGGTGCACGCTTCGCCCCGCGCACCCTCCCGGCGGCCGACGCGGCGGAGTTCGTCCGCGCGGGCCTCAACGGCGTGCCCCGGCCGCACCGGGTGGAGGCCCTGGTCGAGGCGCCGGCCGACCACGTCCGGGCCCGCGTCGGCCGTTGGGCCACCGTGGAACCCGTCACCCCGCACCGCTGCCACCTGCGGATGACCGCCGACTCGCTCGACTGGCCCGCCATGGCCCTGGGCTCCCTCGGCGCCGAGTTCCAGGTGCTCGCCCCGGACGCCCTGCGGACACTCCTCGCGGACTGGAGCGCCCGCTTCGCCCGAGCGGTGGTGGAGGGCGAGGCGTAGGAAGTCGCCGTCGGGAACCGCGGCACCCCGCTGCGCCGGAGCCTGACGTGCGCGGGCCCCGCCATGGCCGGGTGGCGGCGGGGGAGCGGGGAGTGGGACGTCGGGCGGGGTTCGGTCAGGGGGCGATGGCTTCGAGGGTGGTGCGGAGGTGGGTGAGGACGGTGGGGAGGGTGGGGAGCGGGGGTGTGGCGAGAGCCAGGCGAAGGGCGTTGGGGTGGTGGGGGGTGGTGGCGAAGGCGTCGGCGGTGGAGATCAGGATGCCCTCGGCGGCCAGGGCGGCGGCTGCGTGGTCGGCGCGCTGGTGGGGTTCGAGGGTGAGCCACACGATGTAGGAGGTGGGGTGGGCGGTGGTGGTCAGGCCCGCCAGGGCGGTGCGGGCGATGGACTGGCGGGCGGCGGCGTCCGTGCGGCGTTCCTGCTCCAGGCGGGCGACCGTGCCGTCGGTGAGCCAGCCGGTGGCGAGGGCGGTGATCAGGCCGGGGGCGCCCCAGGCCGCCGTGCGCAGACTGGTGGTGGCGGCCCGGAGCAGGTGGTCGGGCAGGACGGCGAAGCCGAACCGCAGGCCCGGTGCGACGCTCTTGGAGAGGCCGGCCACGTAGCAGGTGCGTTCGGGGGCGAGGGTGTGCAGGGGCGGGGGCGGTGCGGCTTCCAGGAAGGCGTAGGTGCCGTCCTCGATCAGGGTGAAGCCGTGGTCGGCGGCGAGCCGGACGAGGCGCTCGCGCTGCGCCGGGCCGAGCACCCAGCCGAGCGGGTTGTGGACGGTCGGCTGGGTGTACACCGCCCGCACGGGCCGGGTGCGGCAGAGGCGGTCGAGTGCGTCGAGGTCCGGGCCCGCGGCGGTGACCGGGACGGGGGCCGGGTCCAGCCCGTGGGCGGTGGCGAGCAACTTGATGCCCGGGTAGCCGAGGGCGTCCACGGCGAGGACGTCCCCGGGGCGGGTGAGCGTGCGCAGGACGCAGTCCAGGGCCTGCTGCGCACCGCTGGTGAGCAGGACGTTCTCGGGGGCGGTGTCGATCCCGCGGTCCAGCAGGTGGGTGGCCACCGCGGCCCGGTCGTGGCGGTGGCCGCCCGGCGGGTGCTGGCGCAGCAGGGCTTCGGCGTCGCCGGAGGAGGCGAGCGCGCGCAGGGCCTGCCGTAGCCGGTCGCCCTGCCCGGGGGCGAGCGGCTGGTTGAAGGAGAGGTCGGCCACCCGGGGAACCGGGAGCGCGCGCGAGGGTTCGAGGCCGTCGTAGCCGGAGCGCAGCCGGACGAACGTGCCGCGGCCCTGCTCGCCCACCACCAGTCCGGCGGCGGCCAGTTCGGCGTAGACCCGGGTGGCGGTGGCGAGGGCGATCCGCCGTTCGCGGGCGAGGGCGCGGTGGGTCGGCAGCCGGATGCCGGCCGGGAGTGCGCCGGAGCGGATGGCGGCGGCGTACTCGTCGACGACGGCCTTGTAGGAGGGCGGTCGCACGGATCACCTGCCGTTCCTGGGAGTGGAGGCGTGCTCCGGGGCGTACGGGCGTCCATCGGAGTGTATCCAGGACAATAAGTGGATTGTCCTGGGCGGGTGTTCCTAGCCTCGTCACATCCAGCAGCGAGGCCAGGAACGGAGCACGCGCCCATGACCATCCGCAGCGAGCGGGACGAGCACGTCGTCACCCTCACCATCGACCGGGAGAAGAAGCTCAACGCCCTCGACTACCCGACGATCGACGCACTGCTCGCCGAGCTCGACCGGATCGACGCCGACGACACCGTCCGTGCCGTGATCCTCACCGGCGCCGGGGGGCGGGCGTTCAGTGCCGGAGCCGACATCCCGTCGTTGGCGGCCAGCATCGCGGGCGGGCCCGAGCGGGCGCTGCGCGAGTTCGTCCGGCGCGGGCACACCCTCACCCGGCGGATCGAGGAGTTCCCCAAGCCGGTCATCGTGGCCGTCAACGGCCTCGCGTACGGCGGTGGTTGCGAGATCACCGAGGCCGCACCGCTGGCCGTCGCGGCCGAGCACGCGACCTTCGCCAAGCCCGAGATCACGCTCGGTTTCCCGCCGCCCTTCGGCGGCTCGCAGCGGCTGCCGCGGCACGTCGGCCGCAAGCGCGGTCTGGAGCTGATCCTCACCGGTGACCCCATCCCGGCCGCCCGCGCCGCCGAGATGGGCCTGGTCAACTCGGTCGTCCCGGCGGACGAACTGCTGGACTCGGCGCGGCACCTGGCCGAGCGGATCATCCGGCACGCGCCGACCGCCGTGGCCGCCTGCCTGCGGGCGGTGACCCGGGGCATCAACCTGCCGATCGACGAGGGGCTCGCGATGGAGGCGGCGGCCTTCGCGGCGACCGTGCCGACCGACGGCGTACGGGACGGGATCCGACGCTTCCTGGACCGCTCGTCCCCCGCCTCGTCCTCCTGAGGCGCACGGGAAGGTCGTTGCCCGCAGCGGCCGGGCGGGTGATCATGGCGGGATGTCGGATCTGCTTGCACGTGTGACCGCCTTCCGTGCCGCCTTCGCCCGTCGCCAGTCGGCGGACGTCAGCGAACTCCCGGAGCTCCCCGGGGTGTTCGCCGTTCGGAACACCGAGTTCGTCCGCTCCGAGGAACACAACCAGCTGATCGTCGAGGGCCCGGGCACCGACCCGGCGGTGCTGCCCGAGCTGGCCGCCCGATGGCTGGGGCGGCGCCGCCGTCACTGCATCACCGTGCTGGACCCGGAGTCAGGCGAGCGGGCCGCCCCCGTCCTGGCGGCGGCGGGGTGGGAGCGGGAGAGCGTGGTGATCCTGGCCCGGCCGACGGCCGGCTGCGTGCTGCCCGAACCAGCGGCGCTCCCTGTGGAGTTGAGCGAGGTGCGGGAGGCGGTGCTGCGCCAGCAGCGGGAGTGGAGCGAGGACGAGGAGCTCGTCCGGCAGCTCACCGACCGCCGTACCGCCCGGCTGTGCGGAGCCGAGCGGGTGCACTTCCTGGCCGCACGGACGCCGGCCGGCGAGGTCGCGGCCTGGGGCGATCTCTACCTCGAACCGGCCTTCGGGCTCGCCCAGTTGGAGGACGTGGTGACCGGCTCGCAACACCGCGGTGCGGGGTACGGCGACACCCTGCTCGCCACCGGCCTGGCGCTGGCGGCCGAGGCCGGCATCCCGCAGCTGTTCCTGCTCGCGGACGCGGCGGACTGGCCGCGTGCGTGGTACGGCCGCCGGGGCTTCGTGGAGATCGGGTGCAGCCACTCCTTCCACGGCCGGTGAGCGCCTGACGTTCTCCGGCTGAGGGAACGGGCGGCCGGACCTGGACCGAGCCGGCGCCCGGACCCGCAGGGGGGACGGGCGAGCGCGGCGCCGGGCGGGCGCCACCACCTGCGGCCGGCGGGACGGGAAGCGGGTGCGGAGCCTGCGCGCTGGTTTCCCCGGCGGACTTCGCCGCACACGGGGCGGTGCGGCGGTCAGGCCGTACCGGACGCGGCGGGCGGCGTGGCCGCGCGGCCGCAGTGGGCGGCGACGGTGTCGGCGAAGGCGCGGGCGAGCGGGCAGAGGTTCTCCCAGTCCCGGACGGCCCAGCCGGCGGTGAGGGCGGGCAGGTCGGGCAGCGGGAGCAGCCGCAGGCCGGGGTGGCCGGGGCCCTGCCACTGCGGGAGGGCGGGGACGACGGCGTGGCCGAGGCCGAGTTCGGCGAGCAGGATCGCGGTGTCCCAGTCCGCGACGCTGGTGTCGAAGACCGGCCGGATGCCCGATTTCCCCAGCCAGGCCTCGACCTGGGAGCGGGAGACGGAGTTCTGCGGCAGCCCGATCAGCCGGGCGTCCTGGAGGTCGGTGGGCGAGATCCGGGCCCGGGTGGCGAGCGGGTCGCCCGCCGTGACGGCGAGCACCCAGGGCAGGTCGACCACCGGCCGCTGGTCGATGCCCCGGGCCGGGACGCCGAGGGTGATCCAGGCGAGGTCGGCTCGGCCGGTGTTGAGCGACTCCAGGCAGCTGCGGCTGGAGACCTCGGTCTGGAACTCCAGGCTGACCTGGGGGAAGCGCCGCCGGAAGTCCACCACGGCCGCGGACATGAAGTGCCGGATGCTGGTGGCCCCGGTGGTGATCCGTACGGACCCGCCCTCGCCGCGCGCGAGTTCGGCGATCCGGTGCAGCGCGTGGTCGATGCTGCCGAGCCCGGCGGCGATCGCCGTGCGCAGCAGGCTTCCCGCCTTGGTGGGGACGACTCCGCGCGGGTGGCGTTCGATCAGGGCGAGGCCGACCTCCCGTTCGAGCCGTTTCACGTGCTGGCTGACCGCGGACTGGGTGCAGTTCAGGTCGCGGGCGACGGCGCTGAGCGAGCCGGCCCGGCAGACCGCGGCGAAGACGCGGAGGTCGTCAATGGTCACGGAGATCCAAGGTATCGCTTGGGGGTGTCCCAGTAAATCGGCGGATTGACTTGGGTGTTCCGCCGGATCGATCATCGAACCAGGGCCCAGGGCGGCAACCCGCCCGCTGTCCTCGCGGCGTTCCGGACGCAGTGGCGGGGGCACGGGCGGGTGTCGACCCGCATGGATGTGCAAGAGCGGTGCAAGAGCGGTGACGTACGACGGAGGGGAGTGGGCATGCGGTACGCCGATGGTCCGGGTGCGCAGTGCGAGGTGTTCGTCGCGGCACCGGTGGAGCGGGTGTGGGAGCTGGTGACGGACATCGGCCTGCCCGCCCGGCTCAGCCCGGAGCTCCAGCGGGTCGCCTGGCTGGACGGCGCGGACCGCCCCATGCTGGGCGCCCGGTTCGAGGGGCACAACAGCCGCGAGAACATGCCCGACTGGCGGACGGTCTCCGAGGTGACGGAGCTGACCGGGCCGACCGACGGGACGGCACCGGCCGAGCCGGGCGCCCGGCGGGTCTTCGCCTGGGGTGTGATGGACGCGGACGGCCGCTACGGCGCGCCGGTGTCCGACCTCACCGGGGCACTGGCCCGGTGGCGCTTCGAGCTGACCCCCGAGGACGGCGGCACCCGGCTGCACCAGTCGGTGGTGATCGGCCCCGGCCGCAGCGGCGCCAGCCTGGTCATCGACGCCAGGCCGGAGCTGGAGGAGAAGATCGTCGACTTCCGGCTGAACGAGCTGCGCACCGGCATGACGGCCACCCTCGAAGGCATCAAGTCGCTGGCCGAGCAGGGGGAGCGGGCCCGGCCCGAGCGCTGATCCCGAGCCCTCGGGGCGGGACGGGCCGGGCGACCACCGAGCACGGCACGTCCATCGGGCCGTGCCGTCCGAACGGGAGGAACGATGCCGTGGCACGTGTGAACTGGGCGGGCTCCGAGGTCATCTGGGTGGGACAGCTCGGTCGGCTGCTCGCCGTGGTGCGAGAGGCGGACGGTGAGCGGATCCTGCACATCGACGACTGGTCCACGGTGGTGGACGACCGGACCGAGATCCACCACCAGGGCGGTGGGCGGCGCCGCCGGCTCACCGTCCGTCAGCCCGGCGAGCAGCCGGTCGTGTTCCGCTACCGGCTGTCGTGGCTGGTTCTGGTGGAGATGTTCCTGGACATCGGCTATGACCGGTGGGTGGACGAGGAGAACGATCCTGGACTGCTGCTGGTCGATCTGCTGGGCGGAACGGACGACTGGAAGTAGCCGAAGCCCCGAGAGGCCGGGAGGCCCGGTCAACCCGCCACCCGGGCGCCCGGGCGGCGCAGCGCGGCCCGGGCCGGCAGCACGCCGGCGAGCAGGGCCAGGAGCAGGCAGACGCCGACGGTCAGGGCCATGGTCGACCAGGGCAGGGCGAGGTCGACCCGGGTGCCGAGCCTGGCGGAGAGGCCGGAGCGGATGCCCGCCAGGGTGACCACCGCGATCAGCAGGCCGAGTGCGGCGCCGATCCCGACCGCGAGGGTCGACTCGGCGGCCACGATCCGCAGCACCTGACGGCGGGTCGCGCCGGACAGCCGCAGCACCGCGAAGTCCGCGGCCCGCTGGGCGGTGGCCATCAGCAGGGTGTTGGCGACGGCGAGGCAGCTGTAGCCGAGCGACATGCCGATCAGGATGACCAGGAAGATCCGGACCAGGGCGTCGTCCTCGGAGGTGGTGCGCGAGGCGTACTCGGCGCTGCTCAGCGCCTGGGCGCCGAGCGGGGCGAGGGCGGCGGCCGAGGTGGCGCCGGCCGTGTAGACGACCGAGGTGAGTGCCGAGGGGTCGTGCGCCCGGACGGTGCGGGTGGTCAGCAGCACGCTCGCGGTGGCGGAGCCGTCGGTGATCTCGGCGACGACCATGACGTCCGCGGTGCTGCCGTCCTCGAAGGTGACCGGGACGCGGCGGCCGGTGGTCCAGCCCAGCCAGGCGGCGGTGCCGGCCTTGACCACCATGGTGTGTTCGCCCGTCAGGCCGTCCAGGGAGCCGGAGGTGACGGTCATCCGGGTGCGGGCCTTGCGGAACGCGGCCTCGCTCATCCCCACCGCGCCGACGTGGTCGGTGCCGCCGGCGTAGAGCCGGGTGGGCAGCAGCGAGGCGCCACCCGGAACGGCGGCCACGGCGGCGTCGGAGAGTCCGGGCGTGCCCTGCGGGGTGACCACCGAGGCGGCCTCCTGTCGGACGGTCTCATCCAACGCGTAACCGGTGGCCCGCAGTTGGAACATCCCGGCGATCAGCACGGCGAAGCCCACGGTGACCAGCACCGGCGCGGCGGTGGAGGCCGTGCGCCGGACGGCGGTCAGTGCGCTCTCCCGGGCCACCGTGACGGTGGCGCCGCGCAGCCCGGCCAGCGGCCGGCAGACCGCGCGGACGATCGGCGGGATCACGGCGGGTGCGAACAGGGTGAGGCCGACGATCAGCGCCATGGCCGCGTACAGGGCGTTGTTGATCATGCTGTCGGACTCGCTGTCGGACGCGACCACCACCAGCCCCAGGCCGAGCGCGGTGGACACCCCACCGGCGATCCACCGGCCGCGGGTCATCGGGCGGTGTTCGACGGCGGCCTCGCGCAGCGCCTCCAGCGGGGCCGTCCGGGCCGCCCGGCGGGAGGCCGACCAGACCCCGAGCAGCGCGACCACCAGGCCCAGCACGAAGGAGCCGAGCAGCGGCAGCGCCTGGAACCGTACGGTGAAACCGGCCGGCTCCAGGCCGCCCTCGACCATCAGCGCGCCCAGCACGGGTGCCAGCAGTGCGCCGAGCAGCACGCCTGCGCCGCCGGCCGCGACTCCCACCGCGAGCGATTCGGCGTACACCATCCGCGCGATCTGACGCGGGGTGGCGCCGACGGTGCGCAGCAGGCCGAACTCGCGCCGTCGCTGGACGATCGCGAAGGCGAAGGTGGAGGCGACCACGAAGACGGAGACGAAGGCGGTCAGCCCGGCCATCGCGGTCAGGATCTGCAGGCCGATCCAGCGGGTCTTCTCGGCGCTCCGGTCCTCCAGCGCGGTGAGCGCGGCACCGTGCAGCACCGTCCCGTCGCCACCCACGGCGGAGGCCGCGGCCGCGGCGACGGTCGGAACGTCCGCGCCCGGGGCGGTGACCAGGCCGATCACCCGGACCCCGGGGGCGAGCGCCTCGGCGGCGCGGTCGGACAGGTAGGAGGACGGCGAGTCGACGGTGCCGGACACGGTGTAGCGGTCCGGCCCGGCGGCGGTGAGCAGGGTGACGGGGGAACCGGGCGCCAGCCCCAGCGAGGCGTCCAGCACCACCTGGTGCTCGTCGGCCGGGGCGCTGCCCGCGGTGAGCCGCTCGGGGCCGAACGCGGCACCGGACCAGTTGCGGCCGCGCGGCTCCGGGCCCGGGTCGGCGACCGGCCTGCCGTCGATCACGGCCTGGGCGTAGAAGGCGCGGTCCGGCACGGCCCGCGCCACGCCCGGAACGGCGGCCAGGGCCCGCAGCAGTTCCTGCGTGCGCTCCCGGGACCAGGGCCGGCCCGGGGTGAAGGTGCCGTCGGACTGGTCGACGGCGGGGCTCTGCACCACGACCCGGGTGCCGGCGTAGCGCCGGGGCACCTCCGGTTCGGCGGAGGCGAGCACCAGGGCGGTCATGGCCAGGATCGTCACACCCAGGCCGAGCGCGACGAAGGTGCCGAGGAAGGACGCCCAGCGGGCGCGGACGGTGGCGAGGCTCAGCATGCCGGCGCCTCCAGGGCGGCCATCCGGCCGGCGATGACCGCGGCCTCGCTGCGGCCGTGCAGCTGCTCCACGATCCGTCCGTCGGCGAGCAGCAGGACGCGGTCGGCGTAGCAGGCGGCGGCCGGGTCGTGGGTCACCATGATCACGGTCTGCCGGTGGCGGTCCACGATGCCGCGCAGCAGCGTGAGCACCTCGTGCGAGGTGCGGGTGTCCAGGGCGCCGGTCGGCTCGTCGGCGAAGAGCACGGCGGGCCGGGTGATCAGGGCCCGGGCGATCGCGACGCGCTGCTGCTCCCCGCCGGACAGCTCGCTCGGCCGGTGCCCACCGCGGTGGCCGAGCCCGACCTCGGTGAGCGCGGCGGCGAGTTCGCCCCGGTCCGGGCGGCACCCGGCCAGTCGCAGTGGCAGCGCCACGTTCTGTTCGGCGGTCAGCGCGGAGACCAGGTTGAAGGACTGGAAGACGAAGCCGAGCCGCTCGCGGCGCAGCAGGGTCAGCCGGGTCTCGTCCAGGCCGTCGAGCTCGGTGCCGTCGATGACCACGGTGCCGTCGCTGACCCGGTCCAGGCCGGCCGCGCAGTGCAGCAGCGTCGACTTGCCGGAGCCGGAGGGGCCCATCACCGCGGTGAGGCTGCCGCCCGGGAAGGCGACGGTCACGTCGTCCAGTGCGGTCACGGCGCGGGCCCCGGTGCCGTACCGCTTGGTCACGGCCCGCAGGAGGACCGCGTCGGTCGAGTTCGTCATGCCCTCAGGCAACCCGTCAGGTGCCGTGAAGCGCAGGGGTGTTGGGGCGAGAGCAGAGGTAGTGCCAGCACCCCTGCGGCGGGTGCCTCGCGGCGGCTAGGGTCGGCAGGGTGATCGCTGTCCGCAACACCCTGGAGGCGCTGGCCCAGCGGCCGTCGGCGTTCCTCGGCTCCGCGTGGCCGTGGCGCTCGCTGGGCTTCCTGCTCTCGGGAGCGGTGGTGGGGGCGACGGCCGTCGGGCCGGTGGCGCTGCCGGTGCTGCTGTGGGACGGGCTGGGGCCCGGGGCGGTGGCGCTCGTGCTGCCGCCGCTGGCCCTGGCGGGGTGGGCGGCGGCCCGGTACGAGCGGTGGCGGCTGCGGTTGGTGCTGCCGGGGCGGGAGGCGGCGGGCCGGCGCCGACGCGCCCGCGAACTGCTCGGGGGGCCGGGGTCGGGGGCGTGGCGCGACCTCGGCTACGGGCTGGTGTCCCTGCTGCTGCTCTGGTGGATCGACCTCGGACTGGCCGCGGTGGGCCTCGGCACCCCGCTGTTCCTGCTGGCCGCGCCGTTCCAGCCGACCGCGAACCCCGCCGCCTCCTGGCTCGGGCCGCTCGCCGGACTGGTGCTGCTGCCGGTGGCGGCCTACCCGCTGGCGGCCTGGGCGGGGGTGCGGGCGATGACCGCCAGGGCCGTGCTGGAGCCCTCCGAGGACGAGCTGACCCGGGTGGTGGCCTCCCGGGCCCGGCTGGTGGACGCGTACGAGGTGGAACGGCGCCGGATCGAGCGCGACCTGCACGACGGCGCCCAGCAGCGGCTGGTCTCGCTCTCCGTCAAGCTCGGCCTGGCCGGCCTCGACCTGCCCGAGGACTCGGCCGGCGCCCGGCAGGTCCGGGAGGCCCGGGAGGAGGTGCAGGTGGCGCTGCGGGAGCTGCGCGAGCTGATCCACGGCATCCACCCGCAGGTCCTCACCGACCGGGGGCTGGAACCGGCGGTGCGGGACCTCGCGGGCCGCTCGGCCGTGCCGGTGGACGTCGACATCGCCCTGCCCGGGCGGCCGCCCGCCCCGGTCGAGGCCGCCGCCTACTTCGTGGTCTGCGAGGCGCTGGCCAACGTGGTCAGGCACAGCGGCGCCCGGCGTGCCGCGGTGCGCGGCCGCGCGGCGGCGGACGGGCTGGTACTGGAGATCCGGGACGACGGGGCCGGCGGCGCCGACCCGGCCGCAGGCACCGGCCTGCTGGGCATCACCGACCGACTCGCCGTCATCGAGGGCACCCTGTCCCTGCGTTCCCCGGCCGGCGGGCCGACCGTCCTGCGAGTGGAGATCCCATGCCGGCACTTCGGCTAGTCGTCGCGGAGGACTCGGTGCTCCTGCGGGAGGGCCTGGTCTCCCTGCTGGAGCGGTTCGGGCACACCGTGGTGGCCGCCGTCGGCGACGCGCCGGCGCTGGTCGAGGCGGTCCGGGAGCACCGGCCGGACGTGGTGGTCGTCGACGTCCGGATGCCCCCGGACAACACCGACGACGGCCTGCGCGCGGCCCGGCGGCTGCGCGAGGACGATCCGCGGCTGCCCGTCCTGGTGCTGAGCCAGTACGTCTCGCAGGGGTACACCGCGGAGCTGATCGCCGCCGGCGACCGCGGCGCGGGCACCGGCTACCTGCTCAAGGACCGGATCGGCGAGGTGCGGGAGTTCGTCTCCGCCCTCACCGGCGTGGCCCAGGGCGGGACGGTGGTGGACCCGGAGGTGGTCCGTCAGCTGCTGACCCGCCGGCACGACCCGCTGCAGCGCCTGAGCCCCAAGGAGCGCGAGGTGCTGGCGCTGATCGCGGAGGGCCGTTCCAACGCGGCCATCGCCCGCCGGCTGGTGGTCACCGAGGCCACGGTGGCCAAGCGGATCGCGAGCATCTTCACCAAGCTCGACCTGCCGCAGGCCCCGGACGACCACCGCCGGGTGCTGGCGGTGCTGACCTACCTGGGGTCCTGAGGACGTTGCGGTTCCGCGGTCTTGCCGGGGCTTCAGCCGGCGTCGGCCGTACCGCAGTTGCGGGCGGCCGCTTCCTCCGCCGTGCGCAGTGCCTCGGCGATGGCGCGGAAGCCGCGGCGCCCGGCGTGGGTGCGGGCGGTGACGCCGTCGGCGTCGGCGAGGTACGGGTCGGCGCCGTGAGCGAGCAGGATGTCGACGATCTCGCGGTGGGCCGGGCCGCCGTCGCCGAGGAGGACGGCTTCGAGCAGGGCCGTCCAGCCGAGGTCGTTGACGTGGTCGACGTCGATCGCGGTCTCGGCGAGGACCGCGCGGACGTAGGCGACGTGGCCGCGTTCGGCGGCGGGGATGACCGACACCCCGCCGTAGCGGTTGCGGCGGGCGAGGTCCGGGCCACCGGGGAGCAGGGCGCGCAGCATCGGGACGCTGCCGGTGATACCGGTGACCAGCCAGGGGCTGTTCAGCCGGCGGTCCTGCGCGTTGACGTCCGCACCGGCCTCGACCAGCAGCCGGGCGACGGCGACCCGGTCGGCGAAGGCGGCCCGCAGCAGCGGGGTGCGGCCCTCGGCGTCGCGGGCCTCGACGGTCGCGCCCGCGGTCAGGGCCGCGCGGACGGCG
>NZ_JAHSQD010000749.1 GCF_020103755.1 Streptomyces sp. LS1784 | reverse complement strand
GCGGAACCCGCGGCCGTGGAAGGGCCGCCGGCCGTGGGGGGGTTCGCGACCACGTCGGCCAGCTCGCCCAGCCGGCCCGCCCCGCAGAGGAAGGGGCCGACCGCCTCGGCGTACCAGGCCGCGCGGTGCACCCGGTGCGCGGGCACCGCGTCGACGACCGGCAGGTTCCCCGGCGGGAACACCGCCGCGTCGTCGAACAGTCCGTGGAACAGCTCGGGGATCACTCCCCCCGAAGGCAGCGCGTTCATCGCCCGGGCCCCCGACCGGCCCAGGTCCAGGCATAGTCCGGGTCCTCGCCGGCCCGGCCGCCCTCGCCGAGCTCCAGCGGGCGGAAGGTGTCCACCATGACGGCCAGCTCGTCGAAGAACTCCGCGCCGATGCTGCGCTCGTACGCCCCCGGCTGCGGCCCGTGGGTGTGCCCGCCGGGGTGCAGCGAGATCGAGCCCTGGCCGATGCCGGAGCCCTTGCGGGCCGCGTAGTCGCCGCCGCAGTAGAACATGACCTCGTCGCTGTCCACGTTGGCGTGGTAGTACGGAACCGGGATCGACAGCGGGTGGTAGTCCACCTTGCGCGGAACGAAGTTGCAGATCACGAAGCCGTTGCCCTCGAACACCTGATGGGCCGGCGGCGGCTGGTGGATCCGGCCGGTGATCGGCTCGAAGTCCTTGATGTTGAAGGCGTACGGGTACAGGCAGCCGTCCCAGCCGACCACGTCGAAGGGGTGGTGCGGCACGGTGTAGCGGGTGCCCGCGATCCCGTTCGGGCCGCGGTGCTTGACCAGCACGTCGACGTCCCCGGGGGCGTCGACGACCAGTGGGCCGACCGGTCCGCGGAAGTCCCGTTCGCAGTACGGCGCGTGCTCCAGCAGCTGCCCGTACTTGGAGAGGTAGCGCTTGACCGGGGTGATGTGGCTGTTGGCCTCGATGCAGTACGCGCGCAGCGGCTCGTCGCCGGCCGGCACCCAGCGGTGGGTGGTGGCGCGCGGGATGATCACGTAGTCGCCCTGCCTGACCTCGATCGAGCCGAACACCGTCTCGACCGTGCCGGAGCCGGACTCCACGTACACGCACTCGTCGCCGAGCCCGTTGCGGTAGAGCTCGCTCGGGGCCCCGGCGGCGACGTACGAGATCCGCACGTCGCCGTTGCCGAGGACCAGCCGGCGGCTGCCGACGACGTCCGCGGACTTCCAGTCCTGGTCCGTGAACAGCTCGTGCAGCTTGAGGTGACGGGGGAGGAGCGGGTGGTTGGGCACCGTGGACTGGTCCGGCAGCTCCCAGGGCACCGCGTTGACCACCGCCGAGGGGATGCCCCGGTGGTAGAGCAGTGAGGAGTCCGAGGAGAACCCCTCTTCGCCCATCAACTCCTCGTAGTACAGCCCGCCTTCGGGGGTGCGGTGCTGGGTGTGCCGCTTGGGCGGGATGTTGCCCAGCTGCCGGTAGTACGCCATCTCCGTGGTCCTCCTCGACCGTATGGCAGAGATCCGTTGGGTGAACCGGTCAGAGACCCGTTCGTCGGAGCTCCTCGACGCTCACAGGTTGCCGCGCCGGTCCTGCTCGCGCTCGATGGACTCGAAGAGCGCCTTGAAGTTGCCCTTGCCGAAGCCGAGCGAACCGTGCCGCTCGATGAACTCGTAGAAGACGGTGGGGCGGTCGCCGATCGGCTTGGTGAAGATCTGCAGCAGGTAGCCGTCCTCGTCGCGGTCGACCAGGATGCCACGCTTCTTCAGCTCCTCGATCGGCACCCGGACCTTGCCGATCCGCTCGCGCAGCTCCGGGTCGTCGTAGTAGGCGTCCGGGGTGGAGAGGAACTCCACGCCGCGCGCCCGCAGCACGTCCACGGTGGTGAGGATGTCGTTGGTGGCGAGCGCCATGTGCTGGCAGCCGGGGCCGGTGTAGAACTCCAGGTACTCGTCGATCTGGGACTTCTTCTTGGCGACGGCCGGCTCGTTGAGCGGGAACTTCACCCGGTGGTTGCCGCTGGCGACGACCTTGGACATCAGCGCGGAGTACTCGGTGGCGATGTCGTCGCCGACGAACTCGGCCATGTTCACGAAGCCCATGACGCGGTTGTAGAAGGACACCCACTCGTCCATCCGGCCCAGCTCGACGTTGCCGACGGCGTGGTCGAGGGCCTGGAAGAGGCGCTTGGGGGAGCCCTCCGGGTGCTTCACCTTGCTCTCCGCGACGACGTAGCCCGGCAGGTAGGGGCCGTGGTAGCGGGAGCGGTCGATCAGGGTGTGGCGGGTCTCGCCGTAGGTGGCGATGGCCGCGCGGCGCACGGTGCCGTTCTCGTCCGAGACGTCGTTCGGCTCCTCCAGCACGGTGGCGCCGGACGCGCGGGCGTGCTCGATGCACTTGTCGACGTCCGGGACCTCCAGGGCGAGGTCGACGACGCCGTCGCCGTGGCGGCGGTGGTGGTCCAGCAGAGGGCTGCCCGGCTGGACGCCGCCCTTGATCACGAAGCGGCAGGAACCCGAGCGGAGCACGTACGCCTTGCGGTCCCGACGGCCGGTCTCCGGGCCGGAGTAGGCGACCAGCTCCATGCCGAAGACGACCTGGTAGAACTGGGCCGTCTGGGTGGCGTTGCCGACCACGAAGACGACCGCGTCCTGGGCCGTCACCGGGAACGGATCGGCGGCCGCGTCGTGCTCGACGAGGCCGACGAGGCGGCGCAGCTGGTCGGCGTCAAGACCGGCCTCGCGCTCCTCGGGGGTCAACTCAAGGGCGTGGGACTGCGGGGTCATCGCTCGTTCCTCCACTTCGGGCCTCGCCGTCGAGGCTTCCGCCGGGTCACGACCGCACCGCGAACGGGTGGGGCGGTGTGGTTGCGGAGAGCTTGCTACTGTCGGGATGGTTGGGCAACAGGTCGGATTTCGACTGCTCAATGTGTACAAGCTGGTCAGGAAATCCCGCTGTCGGCTGCGCAAAATGCGCTGCTGACCGGGAGTGATACACGAAGTCTGCGCAATGGGACGGTCACGCGCTTCCGCGGCCGGTGGGGCGCGGGAGGTGGCGGAGGAACCAGTCCGAGGCCAGCTCGGCGACCCGGTCCAGGGTCCCCGGTTCCTCGAACAGGTGGCTCGCGTGAGGCACCACCGCCAATGCGGTCTCGCAGCGCAGCCGGCTCCGGGCCTGCCGGTTGAGGTCGAGCACGGTGGAGTCCAGGGAGCCGACGACGAGCAGCGTCGGGGCGCGCACCCGGGCCAGCGCGTCGGGCGCGGTGAGGTCCGGGCGGCCTCCCCGGGAGACCACGGCGCGCACGGCCGGGCCCAGCTCGGCGGCGGTG
>NZ_JAHSQD010000748.1 GCF_020103755.1 Streptomyces sp. LS1784 | reverse complement strand
GGGGCGCCCTTCGCCGGCCGGCCGCGCGGCCTGCGGCACGTCGGAGCCCTGCTGGACGCGGGCGACGTGCACGGCGGGCGCAGCGCCCGGGCGCACCTGTCGGCGCTGGCCCGCAGCAACCGCATCCCGCTCGGGCGGGTGGACGAGGTGCTGGCGGAGGTCGGCCTCGGCAAGGCCGCCGGGCGGCGGATCGGCGGCTACTCGCTGGGCATGAAGCAGCGTCTGGGCATCGCCGGCGCGCTGCTCGGCGACCCGCCGGTGCTGCTCTTCGACGAGCCGCTGAACGGGCTGGACCCGGAGGGCGTGCTCTGGGTGCGCGGGCTGTTCCGGCGGCTCGCGGACGAGGGACGGACGGTGTTCGTCTCCAGCCACATGATGGCCGAGATGGAACACACCGCCGACCACCTGGTGGTGATCGGACGCGGCCGGCTGATCGCGGACCAGAGCCTCGCGGAGTTCTCGGCCCGCAACGCGGTCTCCTCGGTGGCCGTGCGGGCGCCCGAACTCGCCACGCTGGTCGAGGCCTTGCGCGCCGAGGGGGCCGACGTCGTCCTGCCGGAGGAGCAGTTCGGGATCGTCACCGGGATGCCGGCCGCACGGATCGGTGAACTCGCCCTGCGGCACGGCGTGGTGCTGCACGAGCTGGCCGCCCGGACGTCGTCGCTGGAGTCGGCGTTCATGTCCCTGACCGCCGACAGTGTCGAGTACCTGGCTGGAGACGCCCGATGAGCACCGCGACCCTCGATCTCACCGCCGAGCCGGCGCCGCGATTCTTCGACCTGCTCGCCGCCGAGTGGATCAAACTGCGCTCGCTGCGCTCCACCTACTGGGTGCTGGCGCTGGCCTCGCTCGTGGCGATCGCGATCAACGTGAACGCCGTCCACACCGACCTGACGTACATCGACCACCCGCCGCCGCGGATGCCCGGCCAGCCGCCGTACACCTACGACCCGCTCTTCCACGGCCTCAACAACATCGCGAGCGACCTGATGGCGGTCGCGGCCGGCAGTCTCGGGGCGATCACCGTGTTCGGCGAGTACACCACCGGACTGATCCGCACCACCTTCGCCGCCGTGCCGGACCGCCGGGGCGTGATCGCGGCCAAGGTGCTGCTGATCGGCGGGATCACCGCGCTCGCCGGGATCGTGGTGTCGGCGGTCTCCTTCTTCACCATCAACGCGATGCTGGCCTCCCGGCACGTCGGGCTCTCCGTCACCGACGAGGGCTGCCTGCGGGCCGTGCTCGGCTACGCGGCGATCGTGCCGGTCTGCGCGCTGATCGGGATGGCGCTGGGCGCGCTGCTGCGGCACGCCACCGCCTCGATCGTGGCGCTGGTGATGCTGATGTTCATCCTGCCCATGATGTTCGGCGGGGACCGCTACCGGTGGCTGAAGGAGATCGGCACCCACCTGCCGCTGGCCACCGTGCAGCGGCTCACCGTCAACCCCAACTCCTCGACCACGATGGGGAAGTACGCGCCGAGCGTGCTGGACTCGTGGATCACCATGGGCGTGTGGGGCGTGGCCGCGGTGGCGGTGACGGTGGTCGTGGTGCGGCGGCGGGACGTGTGACCTGCCTCCTCAGCCGAGGTCGAGCCGCCGCGCGGTCGCGGCGGGCAGCCGGTAGGGGCGCTCGGGCGGCAGCAGCCGCTGCGCCTTCGCCGTCTGCCCGCCCCGGACCAGCGCGGCGACCCGCTGCACCTGCGGGGTGAGGTCGGTGAGCTCGACGACCCACTCCTCGGCGAAGGTGCGGATCAGCGACCGGCCGATGCCCACCTGGATGCTGTAGTGGTTCAGCGCCGCCCCGCGCAGCGACCGCTCCGGATCCCACTGCACATGGACCTCGGCGCGGGCCACCTCGTCCGGGTGGGCGGTGGTCAGCACGGCGCGGGCGAGCGCCTCCTCCCAGCCCTCCCGGGTGATCCGCACCGCCAGCACCCTGGTCTGACCGGGCTTCTGCGCCCAGTTGCTGCGGTGCATCAGCCAGCGGAACGAGGGCTTGATCCACGTCATCCGGTGGAAGCCGAACGGCGCCACGAACCGGCCCGCCGCCAGGGCCGCGTCGGCGACGGCCGGCGGGTAGGCCTGGTAGAGCACGATCGTCCGGGTGTCGTGGTCGGCGCGGATCTCGCGCAGTGCGGTCATCTCGCGGCACCCCCTTCGACCCGGCACGCTGCCAGGCGGGGCGGTGCGGTGCAACGGGATTACCGGGCGTCACCAGGGCGTGCCGGACAGGTCTCAGGGGGCGGTCTGCGCGCCGCTCGGCCCGTGCCCGGCCCCGCCACGGCGCCTCGGCTCAGGCCACGGCCGCCTTGGTGCGGAAGGCGCCGAGGGTCGCCGCCGGGACACCACAGCCGGGGAGGAAGGAGGCCGCGCCGCCGTGGTGGGTGTGGACCCGGTCGAGGAAGACCGACATGGCCTCGGCCGGGGCCTCCAGGAGGGGCGCCGGGATGGTGAGGTTGCGGCCCCGGGAGTCGGTGACGCGGGAGGTGGTGCGGTCGTTGAGGGCGGTGCGGTGGCGTTCGGCGAGGCCGGCGAAGATCTGCGGGAGGGCGTCGGCGGTGCGGGTGTAGTCGGCGACGATGCGCTCGGCGGGGACGCCGAGGAGGTCCAGCAGGAGGGCGATCAGCAGGCCGGTGCGGTCCTTGCCGGCGGCGCAGTGCAGCAGGACGGCGCCGGGGCGGACGGTGGCCTCGACGGCGGCGGCCACCGCCGCGGGCGCGGACTCGGCCAGCAGGACGTAGAAGTCGCCCAGGTCGGCGGCCGTGGCCATGGTGCCCATCCGGGCGGTGAGGGCCTCGGTGGCGGGGTTCACCGGGGCGGCGACGACGGCTATCCCGGCGGCTTCGACGGCGGCCCAGTCGGCGGGGTCGGTCTCGCGCGGGTCGCGCAGGTCCACGACGGTGCGGATGTCGCAGCCGCGCAGCTGGGCGACGGTGGCCTCGTCGGCGGCCGGGAACGGCTGGGCGGAGCGGTACAGCACACCGGGGCGGATCCGCCGGCCCTCGGGGTCGCCGAGGGCGGCGGCGTCGCGGAAGTTGACCAGGGACATGCGGGAGGCCTTTCGGTGGAGCCGCACCCGGGACGAGACGGGGACATCCGCAGGCGCGCGGAGAGACGTCTAGATGTGTAACCCCTCCGGGGCCCGCCGGGCAAGCCTCGATCGGTGCAGGCCTCGGCCGGTGCGGGCCTCGATCGGTGCTTGCCTCCGTCCCGCTCCCGTCGCCCGGCCGCGGCGCCCCGAGGGGCACGGCGACGGCGCGCCGGCGCCGTCCGTGCGGTGGCGGATC
>NZ_JAHSQD010000747.1 GCF_020103755.1 Streptomyces sp. LS1784 | reverse complement strand
TGGCGGCGGCGGCCGCGCCCAGGAGGAGGGCGAGCAGCAGGAAGGCGCCGGGACCGGAGCTCCGGCGGAGGGCGGCGTCGACGGCCCCGGCGAGCACGCCGGGCAGGGCGAGGGTGGTGGCGGCCTCGACCGGCAGGGCGATGCCCAGCGCGAGGGGCCGGCCGGTGGCGCGGCGGGGCAACTGAAGCTCCCGTCGGATAGTCCCGATAGTTCTGATTGTTCCAGGGGTTCCAAGAGTTCGGGCGGCCCGGGACCGTGCCCGGGAAGGCCGGTGCCGTCCCTGCCTGTCCGGACAGGCAGGGACGGCATCCGGTGGCTACCGCCTGGTCAGCCGACGCCCGAGCCCACGGCTCGGTCGCCTGGTCAGCTGACGGTGAAGAGCAGGCAGGTCAGGATGAGGCAGGTGTACTGACAGCCGTTGCCGTGGCCGGTCAGCTCGACCGACTCGGTCTCCGGCAGGTCCTGGAGCGCCGCGAGGTCGGTCTCGAAGTCCACCGTGTTCTCCATGATTGTTTCCTCCCCTTGAGGTACCCGTTGAGGTATCCGCCCGCCGCGATCTGCGTGCGGGCGTCAGGTGTCGCACCCCGGGCGGCCTCCATCCACCGCACCGGGGCTGATGCCCCGGGCCTCAGCGGGCCCGGGAGTCTGTGAACCGTGAAGTGCGGGCGGCGGATCAGCCCGGACGGCCGGTCCGCAGGAACGCGGCCAGCAGTTCGTGCAGCACGGCGGCGCCCTCGTCGGCGAGCACCTCGTGCCCGGAGCCGGCCGCCTCGACGTACCGGAAGTCCTCGCCCTCGACCCGGCCGATCCGCAGCAGCTCGTGCCGCAGTGACCGGGACTGGCTCACCGGTACGACCTCGTCCCGGTTTCCGTGCACGACCAGCAGTGGCGCGCTCAGCCGGTGCGCCAGTTGCAGCACGTCGCGCGGTCCGCGGGTGTCGGCGATCGGTTCGCCGCCGCCCAGGCGGGTGGTCAACGCCCGTACGGGGGGCGCCGCTTCGGCGAGGAGTCGGGCGCCGGACAGGAACGGTGCGACCACCGCGCAGCGGGCGACCTGCTCGGCCGGCGCGTGTGCGGCCGCCAGGAGCGCCAGGAAGGCGCCGTAGCTGACCCCGAAGAGGGCCGGCGGTTCCAGGCCGAGGGCGGCACGCTGGCCCGCGATGCCGTCCAGCAGGTACAGGACGTCGTCCAGGTCGGGCCCGCCCCAGGCGCCCCGGATGGCCAGTGCGTGCGCCACGCCGTAGCCGGTGGAGCCGCGCTGGTTCGGCGCGACGACGGCGAGACCCTCGGCGGCCATCCGCTGCAGCGCCGGATCGAACTCCAGCCGCCAGGCGTCGGCCGGGCCGCCGTGCAGTGCCAGCACCAGGTGCGGGCTGCTCAGCCAGGAGTCCCCGCCGTACACCACGGCCTCCAACGGTCCTGCCGGGCCCGCGAGTTCAAGGCTCTGCGCGGGATGCCAGCGGCCACCGTCCCCGGGCGGGGTGCTGCCGTCCAGCCGCCAGCCGGGCGGCGCGGTCTTCACCGGGCGCACCCCGCCGGGCTGCCAGGGCAGTACGGTGTCCCGCCACGGGCCGGGCAGCCCCGAGGCCAGCGGCGCGAGTTGCAGCGGCAGCGGCATCGGGCCGGAGGCGGCCGGGAGGGGACCGTGCGTCAGCAGTGCGTCCACGTCCAGGGTGGCCAGCGCCGCCGGGTGGTCGGGCGAGGAGTACGGCAGCCGCAGCCCCGACTCGCTCCAGTGCCCGACCGCGCCGAGCCGCCCGGGTGGCACCGGCAGCGGGTCCAGCCGCCCGGCCGAGGGCCGCCACAGCGCGAGCGCCGAACCCGCGCCGTGGTCGATCTGCACCGCGACCCGGGGGCCGTCGGCCGCCGTCCGCAGTGCGACCGGTCGCAGGAACATACCCGCGACGTGCAGGCATTCCGGGAACCGCAGCGGCTCGCCGGTGCCGAGGGCGCCCCAGCCGAGCCGGTCGGTGCCGGGCGCGTCGCTGCGCACCATCGCGAACCGGCTGTCCGGGTCGAACAGCACCAGGCGGTCGTTGCTGTGCGGGCCGATCTCCAGCAGTGGGGTGGTGCGGCCGTTGCGCAGGTCGAGCACCACGCTGCGGACCAGGCCCGCGTTCACCCGGTCCAGCGCGAGCAGCGTGCCCGTGCGGTCCAGCCAGGTGCCGCCGCCGTGCAACCCCGGGATCTCGGCGACCTGTTCGGGCTCGCTGCCGTCCGTGCGCACCAGCCAGGCGGTGGTCGCCGGGCGGGTGTCGCTGCCGAGCGCGACCGCCACCGGTGTCCGCGGGCCGGCCCCGGCCTGCGCCGGGAACGGCAGCAGCCGCAGTCCGGCCATCCGCAGTGAGCCCGACTGTTGTTCCAGGGTGCCGTTCTCGCCGGACGAGAGGCGGACGAGGTCGTGCCGATCGCCGTCGTGCCGGCAGGTCAGCACCGAGCCGTCGGGCAGTGCGACCAGCTGTGAGCGCAGGCTCTCCGAGCGATTGCCGGGCAGCGGCAGTGCGGTCGGCGTCGCCGGCCCGCCGTCCTGCGGCAGTCGCCAACTCTCCACGTACCAGCCGCTGTCGGCGCAGGAGGCGAGGCAGGCGGCGTGGCTGCCGTCGGCGGCGAAGGTGAAGCTCAGCCGGCGCAGGGCCTGGGTCAAGGTCCGGGTGGCCACGTTCATGCTCCGCTCACCCCGGTGGTGCCGGACCGGCCCGCGCTGCCGGACGGGCCCGCGGCGTCGGACGGGAGCCGGCGTTCGGTCGGTGGCGCCGGGTCCAGCCAGAGCCGGGGCCCGCCGTGGCGCAGCCGCAGCAGGAAGGCCAACGGGCCTGCCGTGCCGGTGCCGTAGCCGGCGGCGCAGCCGGTGCCGGTCTCGTCCGGGAGCACCCGGAGGCCGTCGCGCACGGCCGCTCGGGCGGCGATCAGCTGGGCCAACTCCTCGGCACCCGTTCGGAATTCGGGCTCTCCGGTGGTCTCGGCGAGGTCCAGCAGGTACTCGCCGTCGCCGGCCAGTCCGTGGCAGGCGCTCGCCCCGCCGTGCCAGCGGGCCGCCAGTACGGCGCGTCCGGCGGCGCGGGCGAGGTCGAGGGTGTCGGTGTCGCCGGTGACACGGGCGAGCCGCAGCAGGAAGCTGCCCGCGCCGGAGGATCCGCTGCACCAGTGGGAGAGCCGAATGTGCTCCGGATCGCTCGCGCTCTGCGGCCACCAGGCGGTGTCGCTCTCACCGCCCCACCGTGCGGTGGCGGCGAGCGTCCGCCCGGCCTCGGCGGCCCCGGCGAGCAGGGCCCGGTCGCCGGTCGCCCCGGCGGCGGCGAGGAGGAAG
>NZ_JAHSQD010000746.1 GCF_020103755.1 Streptomyces sp. LS1784 | reverse complement strand
GGCGAGCGGACGGCCTGCGGGGACGGCCGCGCGCACGGCGGGCTCGCGGGCCACCAGGGCGGCGAGGTCCCGGCCGCCGGCGCTCTCGTGCCCGCCGGCCAGCACCACGGCGACGGCCTGAGGCTGAGTCATCGCTCAGGCACCGACCGGGTCGTGGCAGGAGACCAGCTTGGTCCCGTCCACGAACGCCGCCTCGACCTGGAGCAGCGGGAGCATCTCGCGCACGCCCGGCATGACGTCCTCGCCGCCGACGACCTGCTTGCCGATCTCCATGCACTCGGCGACGGTTCGGCCGTCCCGGGCACCCTCCATGATCGCCTCGCTGATCAGCGCGCAGGCCTCGCTGTAGTTCAGCTTGACGCCGCGGTCGCGGCGTTTGCGGGCCAGGTCGGCGACGACGTAGATGTACAGCTTGTCCATCTCACGCGGCGAGAGATTCACGGGTACCACTCTTCCTTTCCGGGAATCCGATGGATGAAATGCAGGAGGTGTCCGACGTGCGGGAAATCCGGGGGCGCCGGATGTGGATTCAGGCCCGGCGCAGGCGGGGGACGGCCGGCACCGCCGCCAGGAACAGCAGGGTGGTCAGCACGAACGGCCAGGTGAAGGCGTGGCCGCCGAAGGGCGCGGAGACGGCGCCGAGCGCGGGGGTCAGCACGGTCGCGGCCGCCGCGCCGACCAGGGCGTAGGCCGCGCTCCAGCCGTCGGGCGCCAGGAACACCCCGCACAGCGCGAGGGCGACCAGCACGCCGCTGTACCCGAGCAGGCCCTGCCCGACCGCCTCCCCGGGAGCGCCGAACACCCAGGCCGTGAGCAGCCCGGTGGCGCTTCCCGCACAGGCCGTCAGGCCCGCGAGGCGGCTCGCCGCGAACAGCCCGGCCAGGAACAGCAGGCCGACGTACCACTGCGGCATGAAGAAGATCTGACCGATGTTCGCGAAGAACCCGTGCCAGAGCTGTTCCCAGCTCAGCCCGGTCGGACCGTCGGCCGGGACGGGCAGGGCGGCGGGTGCGCCCGCGCCGTGCCACAGCCGCCGGAAGCCCGGGGCGGCCACCGTGACGGCCGTCGCGACCAGGCAGAACGGCGCGGTCAGCGCGGGCAGCCGCCAGGTGGCGAGCAGCGCCCCGACGCCCGCCGCGACCACCACGGCCACGGCGGCCCCGAGGACCGCCACCGCGACCGTCGCCGGGTGCCCGGCACCCAGGAAGACGGCGCAACCCAGCGCCACCAGGCACCCGTTGTACCCGTGCAGCCCCGCGCCGACGGCCTCCCGGTCGAGCCCGAGCCCGTACGCGACGGCGGTGGAGACGGCGCTGCCGAGCAGTCCGTAGAGGCCGTACCGCCAGCCGGCCGCGAACAGTGCGGCCACGAAGAAGAGCCCGCAGACGACGGACGGCATGAAATCGACTTGTGCGACGCCGCGCAGGACTTCCGCGGCCCACCTGCCGGATATCGGACGAGTCGCCACCGAGGCGCTCTCCCCACCCTTTTGCCAACCCATGCTGCGCACCAATTTCCGGTACGGCCGGCCTGCCCGAAAGTCGGCCCCGGCGATTCCTCCGGAACCGTACTCCTACAAATTGCGAAGTCCAGTGGAGGCGGACTGTTACGCCAAATCCACGAAGAGTGACCATCGGGCCACTGAGCTGCAACAATCTGTTGAAGTCGGCGCCGCCCGGGTTCGTTGCGGGGAGAAATCCTTTGCGAAGTTTTACCGACGGTTGACGTCGGCCGCGCCGGGGCCCGCGCTCACTCCGCCCGGATCGGATGCCGGGCCAGGAACCGCTCACACGAGGCCAGTTCGAGCTCCGGCACCGCCCGCTCGGCGAGCGCCGCCGTGTGCCGCGCCACCCACGCACTGATCGGCCGGCGGGCCCGCGCCGCCAGCCCCGGCCCCGGCTTGTGCCGGCCGCCACCGTGCCCCAGCAGCACCAACGGCCGCCCGCCGAGGGCCGATCCGTCCGGCTGCCAGAGCACACCGGGCACGCCGTCGAGGGTGAAGCGGCGCTGCGTCACGCCGTCCGCGCTGGATTCCGAGGTGAAGTGCACCCCGCCATCATGGCTCCCGACGCGCGTTGGAGTCCCGGCTTCCCCGTTGTCGGCGGAACGGGTGTCCGGCCCGTTGTCAGACCGGCCCGGCAGAGTGCCGATCATGTTCAACGGACTGCACGACATCGACTGGACGCAGCTGCACCACGCGTACGGAACGGCCGAGGAGGTACCGGAACTGCTCGCGGCCCTGGCTTCCACGGACGAGGAGGAGCGGGGCAAGGCACTCGGCCGCTACTACAGCGCCCTCTTCCACCAGGGCAGCGTCTACCCCGCCACCACGGCCAGCCTGCCGTTCCTGTTCGAGCTGCTGGACGACCCGGCCACGCCCGGGCGGGCCGCGATCGTCGAGCTGCTGGCCGGCATCGGCCACGAGTCGGCGGCGTGCGAGGACCACGGGTACACCGACGCGGACTACTCCGACGCGCTGGCCCTCCTGCGCCGACGGAGCGACGTCTTCGTGCGGTTCGCCACCGACGACACCGGGAGCCGACTGCTGCGGCAGGCGGCGATCCCGGCTCTCGGGCTGCTCGTCGAGGACACCGTCCGGGCCGCGGCGGTGCTGCGCGAGCGGCTGCCCGCCGAGCCCGGAGTGGTCGAACGGCTGCTGCTGGTCGAGGCCATGGCGACACTGGCCCTGCGCCGTACCGAAGCGGCGCCGGACGCGGCGGCGTGGCTCACCGCCCTGGCCGGGGACGCCACCCTGGACCCCACGATCCGGCTCGCCGCGCTCGTCCACCGGGCCCGCTGCACCGAGCCGGACCCACAGGACGTCCCGGCCGCCATCGACCTGCTGCGGCAGGAGCCTGCGCCGGCCGGCGAGTGGTGGGCCTCCCCCACCCCGGCCGGGCCCAAGCCCCCGATCGAACCGGGCAGCGCACCCGGGTACGTCATCGCCGCGTTCGCGGAGCTGGACCGGCACGCCGCGGTCCACTCGCCGACCACCGGGCTGCTGCGCGACTTCCACGAAGTCCTGGACTCCCGGGTGCCCGAGCGCACCGCACTGCTCGCCGAACAGCTGTGCAGCCCCGACCCCGGGTCCCGCCTCGACGCGCTGCGGATGACCGCCGAACTCGTCAAGTCCTGGCGCGGCGACCACGGTTCGCTGATCGCGCTGGCCGCCGGACGGCTCGCCGACCCCCACCCCGAGGTGGTCGCCGAGGCCGCCGCCGTCCTCAACGCCTGCCATGTGGTCGCCGGACCCGCCCGCGAGGCCCTCGCCGCCCTCGTCGCGGCGCAGCGCGCCGAGGGCGGGCCCCAGGTGTGGGCCTCGCCCGAGCC
>NZ_JAHSQD010000745.1 GCF_020103755.1 Streptomyces sp. LS1784 | reverse complement strand
GACGGCCTGGCGGGTCTGGCGGCGCGACGGCTCCGCGCACCCGAGCCCGAACGCGGGCCAGGCGGAGGCGGCGTTCGCCGGCGCGGTCGGCGTACGGCTGGGCGGGACGCTGCGGTACGGCGAGCGGATCGAGCACCGGCCGGTCCTGGGAGCGGAGCTGCGGCCGGTGACGGTGGACGACATCGAGCGGGCCTGCGCGCTCTCCCGGCGGGTGGGCGCACTGGCGCTGGGTACGACGGTCGCGGGGCACGTCCTGCTGCGGGCGTTCCTGGGGAAGAGGGGATGGGCATGACGAACGCGCTGCTGGTCGCGGGGACGACCTCGGACGCGGGCAAGAGCGTGGTGACGGCCGGGATCTGCCGCTGGCTCGCCCGCCAGGGCGTGCGGGTCGCGCCGTTCAAGGCGCAGAACATGTCGCTCAACTCCTTCGTCACCGCCGACGGCGCCGAGATCGGCCGCGCCCAGGCGATGCAGGCGCAGGCCGCCCGGGTGGAGCCGGAGGCGGCGATGAACCCGGTGCTGCTCAAACCCGGCGCGGACGGCCGCAGCCAGGTGGTGCTGCTCGGCCGGCCGGTGGCCGAGGTGGGCGCGCTGGACTACCGCGAGCGCAAGCCCGTCCTGCTGGAGCGCGCCCTGGAGTGCCTGGCCGACCTGCGCCGCCGCTACGACGTGGTGGTCTGCGAGGGCGCGGGCTCGCCCGCCGAGATCAACCTGCGCGACCGCGACATCGCCAACATGGGCCTGGCCACGGCCGCCGCCCTGCCGGTGGTGGTGGTCGGGGACATCGACCGCGGCGGAGTCTTCGCGGCGATGTACGGGACGCTGGCGCTGCTGTCGGCGGAGGACCAGCGGCACGTGGCGGGCTGGTTCGTCAACAAGTTCCGCGGCGACGCGCGACTGCTGGCACCCGGGCTGGAGATGCTGCACGAGCTGACCGGCCGTCCGGTGCTGGGCACACTGCCGATGCTGCCCGGGCTCTGGCTGGACGCCGAGGACTCGCTGGACCTGTCCACGGTGGTGGACCGGGCGGACGGGCCCGGGCCGCTCGGCGCGGACGTGCTGCGGGTGGCCGTGGTGCGCTTCCCGCGGCTGTCCAACTTCACCGACGTGGACGCGCTCGCGCAGGAGCCGGGCGTGCTGGTGCGCTGGGCGACCAGGCCGGAGGAACTGGCCGACGCCGACCTGGTGGTGCTGCCCGGCACCCGGGCCACCGTCGCGGACCTCGCCTGGCTGCGCGAGCGCGGCCTGGAGCCGGCCCTGAAGGCGCGGGCGGCGGCCGGGCTGCCGGTCCTCGGGGTCTGCGGCGGCTACCAGATGCTGGCGCACTCGATCGTGGACGAGGTCGAGTCCAAGTCGGGTGCCGTCGAGGGCCTCGGCCTGTTGCCGACCCACGTGCGGTTCGGCATCGAGAAGGTGCTGGCACGGCCGGTCGGCGAGGCGTACGGGCAGCGGGTGGAGGGTTACGAGATCCACCACGGGGTGGTGGCGGTCGAAGGCGGCGACACGTTCGTCTCCGACGGCCACGGGCGGAGTCTGGACGGCTGCCGGGTGGGCTCGGTCTGGGGCACGACCTGGCACGGCGTGCTGGAGAACGACGGGTTCCGCCGCGAACTCCTGCGCGAGGTCGCCGGGTTGTCCGGCCGGGCGTTCGTCCCGGCGCCGGACACCTCCTTCGCCGCGGCGCGCGAGGCCCGGCTGGACCGGCTGGGCGACCTGATCGAGGAGCACGCGGACACCGACGCGCTGTGGAAGCTGATCGAGGGCGGAGTGCCGGCGGCCGGATCGCTGCCGTTCGTCCCGCCCGGGGCCCCTGGGAGTGACGCATGAACCGGGTACGGCAGCAGAGCCGGACGGGACCGCAGGGCCAGGCAGGGCCGCAGAACCGGGCACGACAGGAGTGGGGTACGGCATGAGTGACGTCCGCTATCCGTTCACCGCGATCGTCGGCATGGCCGACCTGCGGCTGGGACTGCTGCTGAACGCGGTCTCCCCGGCCGTGGGCGGCGTGCTGGTGCGCGGCGAGAAGGGCACCGCGAAGTCGACCATGGTGCGCGCGCTGGCCGGCCTGCTGCCGGCCATCGCCGCCGTGGACGGCTGCCGCTTCGCCTGCGACCCGGCCGCGCCCGACCCGCAGTGCCCGGACGGGCCGCACGTCTCCCCGCCCTCCTCCGAACGGCCTTCCCAGCTGGTCGAGTTGCCGGTCGGCGTGGCCGAGGACCGGATCGTCGGCTCGCTCGACCTGGAGCGGGCGCTGGCCGAGGGCGTCAAGGCGTACGAGCCCGGGCTGCTCGCCAGGGCACACCGCGGCGTGCTCTACATCGACGAGGTGAACCTGCTCCAGGACCACGTGGTGGACCTGCTGCTGGACGCCGCCGCGATGGGCCGCTCCTACGTCGAGCGGGAGGGCGTGTCGGTGCGGCACGCGGCCCGGTTCCTGCTCGTCGGCACGATGAACCCGGAGGAGGGCGAGCTGCGGCCGCAGCTGCTCGACCGGTTCGGCCTGACCGTCGAGATCGCCGCCACCCGGGACCCGGCCGAGCGCGCCGAGGTGGTCCGCCGCCGCCTCGCGTACGACGCGGACCCGGCCGGCTTCGCCGCACGATTCGCCGAGGAGGAGCGGGCGCTCGCCGAACACATCACCACGGCCCGGGAGTTGCTGCCCAAGGTCGAGCTGACCGATGTGGCGCTGCGTCAGATCACCGCTGTGTGCGCCGCGTTCGAGGTGGACGGGCTGCGCGCGGACATCGTGATGGCCCGCACGGCGGTCGCACTGGCCGCCTGGGACGGGCGCACCGAGGTGCTGGAGGAGGACGTCCGCAAGGCCGCCCGGCTGGCGCTGCCGCACCGGCGCCGCCGCAACCCCTTCGACGCGCCGGGGCTGGACGAGGAGCAGCTGGACCGGACGCTGGAGGAGCACGCCCGGCAGGAGGACCCGGAGCCCGAGGGCGACGGACCCGGCCCGGACGGCGACGGCGGTCCGGAGGACGGCCCGGACGGGGGCCCGGAGGACGGCGGTCCGGACGGGCGCGGCCCCGACGGTGGTGGTCCCGACAGCGGTGGTCCCGACGGCGGTGGTCCCGACGGCGGTGGCGCGCCCGAACCGTCCGACGGCGGCCCCGAGGTGTCCACCGGCGAGAGCGCCGGGGAGCCCGCCCAGCCGCCCGTACCGGCCCAGCATCCCTCCCCCGCGCGGGAGTCGGCGCCGGTCGCGGCCGGGGACCCGTACCGGACCCGGCTGTTCACCGTGCGGGGCACCGGGCACGGCGCCCAGGGCCGCCGCTCCCCCGCCGAGACCACTGGCGGGCACACCATCCGCGCCCGCCGCCCGCAGGGC
>NZ_JAHSQD010000744.1 GCF_020103755.1 Streptomyces sp. LS1784 | reverse complement strand
CCGCCGCCGAGCCGGCCCCGGTCGCGCGCGCCGAGGAGCGGGCCGTACGCCGTCCGCACCTGCGGCTGGCCGCCGACCCGGAGCAGGCCACCGTCTCGGTGCCCTCCGCCTCCGCGGTGGCCGAGGCGACCGAGCACGAGGAGTGGGTCGACGGCATGCGCGAGCGCGGCGCGGCCGGCCCGGACTCCTGGGAGCCGGTGCCCGTCCCGCTACCGACCTACGTGACCGCCCCGGTCGCCCCCCGGGTCTCCCGCGGCCTCGACCTGTCGGCCCCCGGCACCTGGACCGCCGGCCGCCCCGCCGAGTCCCGCAAGACCCCGCTCTTCGACCAGTACGCCGAGCCGCAGGCCCCCGAGTCGCGCCCGCGCGCGGCCAACGAATGACGTGGGCCACCCCCCGACCAGCACCGCGATCCGGGGGGGTGGTCACGAACCCCCTCCGAAAGGTGCTAGAGTTTCTTCTCGTTGGGGCTGTGGCGCAGTCCGGTAGCGCACCTCGTTCGCATCGAGGGGGTCAGGGGTTCGAATCCCCTCAGCTCCACCCAACGGACCGGCTCAGGCCGGTCGACGAAATCCCGCCGGGAGGCAACTCCCGGCGGGATTTCGCGTTTTGGGGTCCGGGCCGGGTGTCGGAGCCGGCTCCGGGGCGACTGTGGGCGGGGTCACATCACCCTTCCGGGCTCGTTTCTGACGCGGTTTGGGGCTCAGGGGGGTCGGTTATGGTGGGTGGGCCCAGACGCTGACGAGGGAACGATCTGGTCTATCTCGACGGGGTGCCATCGCGGTGCGCGAGTTCGGTCTGAAACGGTGGGTGCGGCGGTCGGCCCAGGATGAGTCCGGCGGCGCAGCGGAAACCGGAAGGCCGAATTCCTGGACCCTCCCGGCGGCCTGCGTGGCGGCGGTGTCACTGGTGGTGTTCGCCTGGTTCCGGCACGCCCACGGGGCCACCATGGTCGACATGCTGGTCTACCGGGCCGAGGGCGAGGCCGTCGTCCGGGGCGAGGACCTGTACGCGATGCGGCTGCCCGGCTGGGACCTGCCGGCCACCTACCCGCCGTTCGCGGCGATGCTCTTCGTGCCGAGCACCTGGTTCGGCGTGAGCACCCTGCGCGTCCTGGTGATGCTCCTCAACTACGCGCTGCTCGCCGCGGCCGTGCACCTGTCGCTCAAGCTGGCCGGCTGGCCCAAGCAGCACCGCGCGGCCGTGGTGATCCTGGCGACCGGCCTCGGCATCTGGCTGGAGCCGGTCTTCACCACCTTCCAGTACGGCCAGGTCAACCTCGGCATCCTCTGCCTGGTCCTGTGGGACCTGACCCGTTCGGACCGCAACCGCTTCAAGGGCGTGGGCATCGGCCTGGCCACGGCCATCAAGATCACCCCGGGCCTGTTCGCCGTCTACCTGTTCCTGACCGGCCGGGTCCGGGCCGCCCTGGTCTCGGCCGGCACCTTCCTCGCGGCGGGCCTGATCGGCTGGGCCGCGCTGCCCGACGCCTCGCACGGGTTCTGGACCACCTACCTCTGGGATCCGAGCCGGGTCGGCGTGACCGTCCTGGTGGACAACCAGTCGCTGCGCGGCGCCGTCTGCCGGCTGCTCGACGTCAACGACCCGGGCCTGGTCGGGCTCGTCGCCTCGGCGCTGGTCGGGGCGTTCGGGCTCGGGGTGGCGGTGCTGGCCGGGCGCTCGGCGCGGGTGCTGCGCCGGGCCGACGCCTGGGGCGCGGTCTGCGCCGCGCTCACCGCGCTGCTGGTCTCGCCGATCAGCTGGACCCACCACTGGGTCTGGTGCATCCCGCTCCTCGCCCTGCTGGCGGTGGAGGCCAGGACCAGGGCCCGGCAGGTGCTGTTCGGTCTGACGCTGGTGGTGTTCCTCTCCCACGTCATGTGGACGGTGCCGCACCGGTGGGGCCGCGGGGTCGCCTGGTACTGGCAGCTGCCCGGCGCGATCTACCCGCCGATCGCGATCGCCGTCCTGGTCGTCCTGGGCGTGCGGCTGTACCGCGCCCGGCGGCAGGCCGTGGACGGCACCGGCGGCGGGGCCCTGGCCCCGTCGGCCGCCAGGCCGGACCGCGATCCCGCGCTGACGAACCGGACCTGACGGTCCGGACCCACGGACCCAGACCGGACGGATCGGACCCGACGTGACCACCCAGACCGCACCCTCGCCGACGGCCGCCGTGCCCGCCGCCCGCCGGGCGGCCACGGCCGTCCTGCTCGGTCCGGCCCGGCGCACCGTGCTGCTCACCGCGCTCTGCTTCGCGGTGACCTGCGCCATCGGCCTGCAGGGCTGGACGTCCGTGTCGCTCGGCGGCTTCGACCTCGGCATCTTCGACCAGGGCGTGCGCGGCTACGCCCACTTCGGGCTGCCCGTCTCGACGCTGAAGAGCTTCCACCACGAGTTCCCGCCCGGCTTCTCGTTGCTGGGCGACCACTTCTCGCCGGTGCTGGCGCTGCTCGCGCCGCTGTACTGGATCTGGGACGACCCGCGCTCGCTGATCATCGGGCAGTCGCTGCTGTTCGCGGCCGGGGTGCCGCTGGTCCGGCGGATCGCCGGGCACGCCTTCGCCGGCGCCGAGCCGCACACCGCCCGTCGGGCCGCCGACCTGGCCGGCCTGGTCTACGGGCTCGGCTGGCCGCTGCTGGTCGCCGCCCGGGTCGGCTTCCACGAGGTCGCCTTCGCGGTGCCGCTGACCCTGCTGATGCTGGAGCGCGGACTGGCCCGCCGGTACGGCACGGTGGTGCTCGCCGCCGTGCTGCTGTGCTGCACCAAGGAGGACCTCGGCTTGATGGTCGGGGCGTACGGCCTGGTGCTGCTGGTGCGCACCCGCCGCACCGGTGACCGGGCGGGCCGCTTCACCGGCCTGGGGCTGCTGCTGGGCGGGCCGGTCGCCTCGGCGGCCGCCATCACCTGGCTGATCCCGGCGATGGGCGGGGAACCGGGCTACTACTGGAACTACGCGGCGCTCGGCAGTGACGGCGGCGACGCGGTGAAGCACCTGCTGCACGACCCGTTCCTGCTGGTGCAGACCGCCTTCGACCAGCCGCTCAAGCCGCTGCTGCTGCTGTGGCTGTTCGGCACCATGCTGCTGCTGCCGCTGCGCTCGGCCACCGTGCTGTGCGCGGTGCCGCTGCTGGCCGAGCGGATCCTGTCCAGCAACCCCAACCACTGGTCGATCGCCCGGCACTACGACTCGCTGCTGTGGCCGATCCTGCTCACCGCCGCGATCGAGGTGCTGGGCCGGCTGAGCGGCACCGGGCGGCCGGAGCGGAGCGTGCGACGGGCGCGCGGGCTGGGCCTCGGCGCGGCCGGCATCGCGCTGGTGGCCGCGGTGCCGATCGG
>NZ_JAHSQD010000743.1 GCF_020103755.1 Streptomyces sp. LS1784 | reverse complement strand
CCGCGCGGAGGTTCCGCGCGGGCCGTCGCAGTTCGTTCCGGTGAGGTCCTGGCCAACCGTCAGCGCAGGCTGCTGTCCATCGAGTTGAGCATCGTGCCGGAGGCGTCGTCGTTCTCCAGGGAGAAGGCGAACAGCCCGCCCAGGCCCTTGCTCCTGGCGTAGGCCCCGCGCGCCTGGACGGCCTGCGGGGTGTCGCCGGTCCAGAAGTTGGTGCCGTCGTAGACCCAGCTGCTCTCGGTGACCGGGTCCCAGTGGGTCTGCGCCGCGGTCGCGTTGAGCTCCTTCCAGGCGGCCAGGCCGGACTCCTGGCTCAGCGGCTTCTTCGCCGTCGGGCCGGTCGCGCTCTGGTACAGGCCGTAGCCGGCGCCGGCCGGGACGCCGGTCCAGCCGCGCCAGTAGAACGGGATGCCCAGCACGATCTTGTTCGCCGGGAAGCCGCCGGGGATCCCGTACTCGGGCAGGCCGGTGGTGTACGCGGCGAGCGTGGTGTCCACGTTGTACTTGCGGGTGCCCGGGGTGATCGGCGTGGTCGGGTCGGCCGGACTGTCGTGCAGCGGGTCCTGGTGGTTGGTCGGGCCCGTGGCGTCCCACGCGCCGTGCATGTCGTAGGACATCACATCGGCGTAGTCCAGGTAGGCGCCGATCTTGTCGGTCTCCAGCTGGGCGACCTTGTCCTGGCCGCTCGGCAGCGCGGCGGTCAGCAGGTACCGCTTGCCCTGGGCGGCGCCGAGGGCGTCCAGCTGGGTGCGGAACTCCTTGAGCAGCAGGGTGTAGTTCTGCTTGTCGGCCGCGGAGAAGTGGTTGCCGGTGTGGCCGCCGGCCGAGCCCGGGTACTCCCAGTCGAGGTCGATGCCGTCGAAGAGGCCCGCGGCCGAGGCCGGACCGCCGGAGGCGTCACCCGCCACGCCGGTCGGCAGGTTCCCCTTGAGGAACATGTCGACGCACGAGGAGACGAAGGCCTTCCGGGAGGAGTCCGTGGCCGCCGCGTCGGAGAAGTACTTGGAGTACGTCCAGCCGCCGATCGAGATGGTGAAGCGCAGGTTCGGGTACTTGGCCTTCAGCTGGCGCAGCTGGTTGAAGTTGCCCTTGAGCGGCTGCTCCCAGGTGTCGCTGCTGCCGTCCACGCTGGTGCCGGAGTTGTAGTCGGCCTGGTAGTCGGCGTAGGCGTCGCCCGCGCCGTCGCCGGCGTTCGGGTTGGACTCGTTGGCCGAGTCGGAGGCCTTCACCGCCTGGAAGCAGGTGAACCTGGTCGGGTCGATGTTGGCGAACGCGTAGTGGATGACGTCCAGCTTGCCCGCCGCGCCGCTGGTGTCGACGTTCTTCGCGTGGTACGCGTTCTCGTAGACGCCCCACTGGTCGAAGTAGGCCGAGCGGATCGGCTGTTGCGCGGGGGCGGCCGCGGTCGTGGTGCTCACCGGCGCGGACTGGGCGGAGGCGTGGCTGCCGGAGTAGCCCTGGACGCTGAAGGTGTAGCTCTTGCCCGGCAGCAGCGAGCTGACCGCGACCGAGGTGCCCATCGAGGTGGCGACCAGCTGGCCGTTGGACCACACCTTGTAGGACACCGGGCCGTCACCGCTGGTGAGGGTGGATGGCTGCCAGGTGAGCACCACCGCGTTGGAGGTGGTCCTGGTGACCGCGAAGCCGGTCGGGGTGGTGACCTTGCCGTCCCCGGCCGGGCCGCTCGCGGTGCCCGTCGGGGTCGGGGTGGTGGTCGTGGGGGTGCCCGTCGGGCTCCCGGTCGCCGTCGGACTGGTGGTAGCGGTGGGGCTTCCGGTCGCGGTGGGGCTCGCGGTGGCCGTCGGGCCGGCGGTCGGACTGCCGGTGGCGGTCGGGCCGGCCGGGCCGGTCAGCGTGAGGTCGTCCGCGTAGTACGTGCCGGTGCCGTACCAGCCGTGGGTGAAGACCGTGACGGAGGTCGTGGTGGCGCCGGTGGTGAAGGTGGTGCTCAGCTGGTTCCAGCCGGTCCCGCCCGGCGTCCAGACCGAGGAGTTGACGCCGGTGCCGGTGGCGCCCAGGTAGACGTAGCTGCCCTGGACCCAGCCGGCCAGGGTGTACGTGGTGTTCGGCAGGACGGTGACGGTCTGCTGGCACTGCGCGGTGTCGGCGGCCGAGGCGGCGCCGCTGAGCGCGCGGCTCCCGCCGTGCACCGGCGTGGTGACGACCGACCCGTTGGAGCAGGTCCAGCCGGCCAGGGTGCCGGCCTCGAAGTCGCCGTTGGCCAGCAGGTTGACCGGGGCGGCCGAGGCGGAGCCGAAGGTCAGGGCGATGGCGGCGCCGCTGGTGGTCAGGGTGGCGGCCAGGGCCAGTGCGGTGGCTCTTCTGCGCTGGGCGGCCCGGCGGCCGGCGCGCTCCCCGGCGGGCTGAGCTGCGGGCAGGACACGGTCGTGCATGCGGTGGGTCCTCCGGATGTGTGGGGGTTCCGGCGGTGCGGTGGCCCGGACGGGCCGAGGGGAGCCGGCCCGGGCGCGGTGGGGGCGCGCGGGCTGGTGACGCGTGCTGACGAGTGGTGCGCGGACGCGCCGGGCGGCCGGCCCGTGCACGTCACGACTGAACAGATTGGACTGGACCAATATTCGCCGTCAAGGGTGTCCGCCCGCTGGACCGCCTCCGGCCCGGGCGGCGGCCCGGGTATCGGCGGCCGGGGTGGCGGTGGCCCGGTAGGTTGGCCGGAACGAGCAGGCCCGTCGAACGGAGGAGGCGCGATGGACAGCCAGGACTGGGACGACCGCTACGCCGCGAGCGAGCTGGTGTGGGGAGCCGCGCCCAACCAGTGGGTGGTCCGCGAACTGGCGGGCAGGGCCCCCGGCCATGCCCTCGACCTGGCCGCCGGAGAGGGTCGCAACGCCATCTGGCTGGCCGCCCAGGGCTGGGAGGTCACCGGACTGGACTTCTCCGCCGTCGCCCTGGAGCGCGCCGAACGGCTCACCGCCGACCTGCCCGACGAGGTGGCCGACCGGCTCACCTGGCGCCACGGCGACGCCCGCGAGCTGGAGGCCCCCGCCGCCGGCTACGACCTCGTCCTGGTCGCCTACCTGCAGATCCCCGCCGCGGACCGCCGGGCCGTGCTGCGCCGGGCCGCCGACGCGCTCGCCCCCGGCGGCACCCTGCTGGTCATCGGGCACGACCTGAGCAACCTCACCGAGGGCGTCGGCGGCCCGCAGGACCCGGCCGTGCTCTTCACCCCGGAGGACGTCCTGGCCGACCTCGCCGACCGAGGGCTGCGCACCGTCCGCGCCGAGCGGGTGCACCGCACGGTGGGCGGCGAGCCCGGGCACAAGGGCGGCGAGGGAAGTGGGGCGGGTGGGGGAGCGGCGGGCGGCCGGGTCGCGGTGGACGCGCT
>NZ_JAHSQD010000742.1 GCF_020103755.1 Streptomyces sp. LS1784 | reverse complement strand
GAGGCGCCACAGTGCGTCGCGCAGGGCGCGGACGGTGGCGAGCCCGGCGGGGGAGATCCGTACGGCGCCGGCGGGCAGCCGCAGCCGGGACGGCAGGAGCCAGGCGGCGAGGTCGGCGGGGCGGTGCAGCACCTCGTACCGGGCGTACGGGCCGGGGCCGCCGGTGGTGAGCAGTTCGAGGCAGAGGGCGCCGGGATCGAAGTGGAAGCGGCTGCCGCCGGGGGTGGTGAGAATCAGCCCGGGCGGGCTGGTGGGCTGCCCGCCGGCGGTGCTCCGGCCGGCTGCGTCGGGTCCGTCGTCTCCGTCGGTCATGCGACCAGGATAGGTGTAACCGGGAAGAGGGGTTACAGGGCGTGAGGGCATGGGCGCGCCGACGGCCGGTGGAACGGTCTTCGGAGGCCGCGCTCCGCCCCGGCAGCGGACCCGGACCGACCCTGCGGCGGCCCCACCGACCTGAGGCCGACCGAAGGCCCGCGTCACCCCGGCTCACCCCGGCCCCGGGCGGCAGAGCCGGGCGGCAGAGCGGCGGGGAGACGGATCGCGGGAGCGCTCCGCGCCGTGCCCGGAGCGGTACTCCGGGCACGGCGGTGCGGCCGTCCCCGCCGGAAGGGGCCGGAAGGGGCCGACGGCTGACGGCTGACGGTGCGGCGGTTCGGCCCGGCCTCAGGCCGGAATGGCGTTGACGTACTCGCGCATCATCCGGGGGACCCGGTACGCGTACTGGTGGCCGCGTTTCACCTGGACGACGGAGAAGTCGACCAGCTCGGCCAGGACGTCGAGATTGCGGGAGGGCTCCCGGCCGCCGTCGACCGGCTGCTGCCGGACGTCGTCGATGGAGAACTCCTCGGGGAACCGGGAGAGCCGTCTGAGCGCCCGGCGCTGCCGTTCGTCGAGCAGTCCGTACGCCCAGGCGAGGCTGCGGTGCAGCGAGCGGTGGTGGGAGAGCCCGCCGACCTCCTCCTGGCCCAGGATCGGCAGCACCCGGTACTCGTCCACGAGGACGTGCAGGGGCACCGAGCGCATCCGGACGGCGGCGTTCTCGATCGCGAGCGCGAGACCGCCGAGGCGCCGGCAGAGTTCGACCACCTGTGGCATCTGGTCGCCGAGGTCCAGCGTCGGGGCGACCGAGTGCACCCGTCGGCAGAACAGTTCGGCGGCGGGCGGGCAGCCGTAGGGGCCGTCCGGGCGGTCGACCGACAGCGGCGACACTTCCCACAGGTCGGCGGGGACCCCGGCGGGCGCCCGCAGCGAGGTGATCACGATGTGGAGCGCCGGGTGCTGTTCCAGCAGGGCCCTGACCTGCCGGGCCACCGTGTCGATGACGTGCTCGGCGTTGTCGACGACCAGCAGCATCTGCAGCTCGGGGTTGGTCCGCGGGTCGCGGTCGAAGCCTCGGAAGAGGGTGTCGAGCGCGCGCTGGGCCTGGGCCGAGGCGGCTGCCGGGTCGACGCCCTCGGGGGTGACCGAGCCGAGTTCCAGGACCACGACGCCGTCCCGGAAGCGGTCCAGCAGGTGGGCGGCCGAGTCCAGCGCCAGCCGGGTCTTGCCGACCCCGGCCGGCCCGGTGAGCACCAGCGGACGGCCCGGTCGCAGGGCGGTCATGACGTGCAGGAGGTCGGCCCGGCGGCCGACGGTGATGTCCGTCTTGGGGCGCAGCCCACGCCACCGCGCGTTGTCCGGGAGCTCGGCGACGCGGGTCGGCGGTCCGGGCTCCGGCCGGGCGGGGAGCAGCCCGGCCGGGGCGCCCGACTGGACGGCCTGGGAGAGCAGGGTGGCGTCCCGGTCGGTCGCCGCGGAGAACAGCGCGCCCACCAGGAGCTCCACGGAACTGCGCCGCGGATTCTTGATGACGCCGGTTTCCAGATTTCGAATGGTTCGGACGCTGACCGTGGAGTGTTCGGCTAGCTGCTCCTGGCTCCATCCGATCATCTTTCGTTGGGTTACCAACATCGAGCGAAGTTGATTGTTGTCCATTCCCCCGCGCTTCCTGCTGTCGTGAGCAGAATAAAAACCAGAACTCAATGCGCCGATTTATGGCGGCGCCAATCACTCCGAAAAACGATCACTGCCGGTCGGGCGGTCGGGCGGCCGGGTGGAGCGCAGGCGTGAACGCTCGGGCCGGCATGGGTCGCAGGGCGCCCGCGCCGCAAGGTGTCAGGGCCGCAGGAGGCCTGGGCAGCAGTGTGTCAGTGCCGTGGAATAATGAATCGGGGACGTGGTGACGGTTTGTCGCAACTGTTCGGGGCGGTCTTCGACGGTGAATCGACGGTGAATCGACGGTGAGGCGATCGCCGCCATCGGGCTGCTCAAGCGACGCGCGAACGAGTGTACTACGCGGACTATTTCAGCGAAGCGGTCACAACGTTCGATCTGCCCGTTCCGGACCGGCAACTTCGTGTCGGCTCCAGCAATTTTCGGCATTTCGTCCGAGATTGTGCGAGAATTATCGGCCACCTTGGCCGAATCCCGTCGCCCGGTTCCGGCTCCGATCATCGATTGTTCACGGACCCGACCGCCGCCCGTTCCCCGTCCGGACCGTCCTCGCCCGGCGCGCCGTCGGGCGAGGACGGCGGGGGTTGACGGGGCATACTCGTTCATCTGCGGAAACCCCCGGTGGATGCCCACGGGAAACCCGGTTGAGCCCACCCACAGCCGAAGGATAAGAAGAGGAAATGACAACGCTCAAGGAGCAGCTGCAGGAGGACCTCACGGCTGCCATCAGGGACCGGGACGAACTGCGCGCGTCCACCATCCGGCTCACGCTGGCCGCCGTCACCAGCGAGGAGGTGGCGGGCAAGCAGAAGCGCGAGCTGTCCGACGCCGACGTGCTGAAGGTGATCGGCCGCGAGGCGAAGAAGCGCCGGGAGGCGGCCGAGGCCTTCGGCACCGCCGGGCGGGCGGAGCAGGCGGCGCGGGAGCTGGCCGAGGGCGAGGTGCTGGCGGGTTACCTGCCCAAGCAGCTCTCCGACGAGGAGCTGGCCGCGATCGTGGCGGCCGCCGTGGCCGAGAGCGGCGCGAGCGGCCCCCAGGCGATGGGCGCCGTCATGAAGCTGGTGAAGCCCAAGGTCGACGGTCTGGCCGAGGGCGGTCGGGTGGCCGCCGCCGTGAAGGCCGCCCTGGCCTGATCCGGCGCACCCCCGCTGCCCCGGCAGCATGCCGAAGGGGCGCCCTCCCGCGCGGAGGGCGCCCCTTCGGCATGTTCCTCGGCCGGTGGCCGGGAGGGCGGGTCAGCCGTTCCCGTTGCCGCCGCCGTGCCGGCCGCCGTTCCCGTTCCCGTTCCCGGGACCGGGCGGGAACGGGAACCCGCCGGGCAGGCCGCCGGGCAGGCCGCCGGGCAGGCCGCCGGGCT
>NZ_JAHSQD010000741.1 GCF_020103755.1 Streptomyces sp. LS1784 | reverse complement strand
CGTGGGGCGGCCTCCGCGCTGTCCGGGGCCGGGCGGCCGGCGGGGTGTGCTCCGGGCGGCTACTCGCCGCTGTCGGGGGCGAAGCGGATCACGACGGCCTTGGAGGTGGGGGTGTTGCTGATGTCGGCGGTGGAGTCGAGCGGCACCAGGACGTTGGTCTCGGGGTAGTAGGCCGCCGCGCCACCGCGGGCGACGGGGTAGTGGACGACCCGGAAGTGCGGGGCGCGGCGCTCCACGCCGTCGCTCCACTCGCTGACCAGGTCGACGTACCGGCCGTCGACGAGCCCGAGTTCGTCGGCGTCGGCGGGGTTGACCAGGACCACCCGGCGGCCGCCCTTGATGCCGCGGTAGCGGTCGTCGAGGCCGTAGACGGTGGTGTTGTACTGGTCGTGCGAGCGCAGGGTCTGGAGCAGCAGCCGGCCCGGCGGGACCTCGGGGGCGGTCAGCGGGTTGACGGAGAAGTTGGCCTTGCCGGTCGCGGTCGGGAAGGTGCGGGAGTCCCGGGGGCCGTGCGGCAGGGTGAAGCCGCCGGGGCGGCGGACCTTGTCGTTGTAGTCCTCGAAGCCCGGGACGACGCGGGCGATCCGGTCCCGCAGGGTGTCGTAGTCGGTGGCGAAGTCCTCCCACGGCACGGTGTCCTGCGGTCCGAGCACGGTGCGGGCGAGCCGGCAGACGATCGCGGTCTCGGAGAGCAGGCCGGGCGCCGGCGGGCGCAGGCCGCCGCGCGAGGCGTGCACCTGGCCCATCGAGTCCTCGACGCTGACGAACTGGGCGCCGCGCGCGGTGACGTCCCGGTCGGTGCGGCCCAGGGTCGGCAGGATCAGGGCGCGGGCGCCGGTGACCACGTGCGAGCGGTTGAGCTTGGTGGAGACGTGGACGGTCAGCCGGCAGCGGCGCATCGCGGCCTCGGTGACCTCGGTGTCCGGGGTGGCCGCGACGAAGTTGCCGCCCATCGCGAAGAAGACCCCGACCTTGCCGTCGCGCATCGCGCGAATGGTGTCCACCGCGTCGAGGCCGTGCTCGCGCGGCGGCTCGAAGCCGAACTCCCCGCCCAGTGCGTCCAGGAAGGCGGTGGTGGGGCGCTCGAAGATGCCCATCGTCCGGTCGCCCTGGACGTTGCTGTGTCCGCGCACCGGGCAGACCCCGGCGCCGGGGCGGCCGACGTTGCCGCGCAGCAGCAGGAAGTTGACCACCTCGCGGATGGTCGGCACGGCGTGCTTGTGCTGGGTGAGGCCCATCGCCCAGCAGACGATGATCTTCTTCGAGCCCAGCACCAGCCGGCCGAGCTCCTCGATCTGCTCCCAGGGCAGGCCGGTCGCGGCGAGCACCTCGTCGCGGTCGGTCTTCCGCGCCTGGGCCTCGAACTCCTCGAAGCCGTGGCAGTGTTCGGCGACGAAGGCGCGGTCGACGCCGTCCTGCTCCAGGACGATCCGGTTCAGCGCGCGGAACAGCGCGAGGTCGCCGCCGAGGCGGATCTGCAGGAAGAGGTCGGTCAGCTTGGTGCCGTGGCCGACCAGGCCGCGCGCGTGCTGCGGGTTCTTGAACCGCTCCAGGCCCGCCTCCGGCAGCGGGTTGACGCTGACGATGGTGGCGCCGGCCCGCTTGGCGCGCTCCAGCGCGGAGAGCATCCGGGGGTGGTTGGTGCCCGGGTTCTGACCGGCCACGATGATCAGGTCGGCCTGGTAGAGGTCCTTCAGGCCGACGCTGCCCTTGCCGACGCCGAGCGTCTCGGTGAGTGCCGAGCCGGAGGACTCGTGGCACAGGTTGGAGCAGTCCGGCAGGTTGTTGGTGCCGAGCCGGCGGGCGAACAGCTGGTACGCGAAGGCGGCCTCGTTGCTGGTCCGGCCGGAGGTGTAGAAGGCGGCGCCGTCCGGGGTGTCCAGGGCCTTCAGCTCCTCGGCGATCAGCGCGAAGGCGTCGTCCCAGGAGACCGGCGTGTAGTGGGTGGCGCCCTCGTCGAGCAGCATCGGCCGGGTGAGCCGGCCCTGCTGGCCCAGCCAGTAGCCGGAGCGCTCGGCCAGGTCGGCGACCGGGTGGGCGGCGAAGAACTCGGCGCGGATGCGGCGCTCGGTGGCCTCCTCGGCGACGGCCTTGGCGCCGTTCTCGCAGAACTCGGCGGTGTGGGTCCTGTCCGGCTCCGGCCAGGCGCAGCCGGGGCAGTCGAAACCGTTCGGCTGGTTGATCTTGAGCAGGGTGGACAGGGCGCGGCGGGCGCCCATCTGCTCGGCGGCCATCCGCAGACTGTGGCCGACGGCGGGCAGCCCGGCGGCCGCGTGCTGGGGCGCGGACACCTCGGGGGCGTCCTGCGCCGGGTCGCTCTGCGGGGCCTGCTTGGCCATGGCCGCTCTCCTCGGGCTCTGCTGGTCCGAGCCGCCGCACCGTCGCGGGGCTGACGGCCCATCCTTCCACCCGGGGCCCGTCGCGTGGAGCCCCGCGGGGTCCGCGAACGTCGGGGAGGCAGGCCCTGGCCGTGTCGGGGGAGGGCCGTCGGTAGAGTCTGGGCGTCATGGCGGGAGGGGAGGGCGCGTGCGAGTCGGGGACGTCCTGGACGGCCGGTACGAGCTGGTGGAGAAGCTCGGACAGGGCGGGTTCGGGGTGGTGTGGCGGTCCCGGGACACCCGGATGGGGCGGCCGGTGGCGGTCAAGGTCATCGGTCACCACGGCGGCGACCGGGCGAAGGCCGCGCTGCGGTTCGTCCGGGAGGCCGGTGCGGCCGGCAACCTCTCGCACCCGCACATCGTCACGGTGCACGACCTCGGGCAGTGCGAGCTCGGCGGCCAGGAGGTCACCTACCTGGTGATGGAACTGCTCACCGGCCGCACTCTGACCGAGGTGCTGCGGGACGGGCTGCCGGAGCCGGAGCAGAGCCTGCGCTGGGGGCGGCAGATCAGCGGCGCGCTGGCGGCGGCGCACGACGCGGGCGTGGTGCACCGGGACATCAAGCCGGACAACGTGATGATCACCGACGCCGGGCGGCTGAAGGTGCTGGACTTCGGCATCGCGCAGCTGGACACCGGCGCGGGCGGGCTGACCACCACCGGGACGATCGTCGGCAGCCCGGCGTACATGGCGCCGGAGCGGTGGACCGGCGGCCGGGTGGACGGCCGGGCCGACCTCTACGCGCTGGGTTGCGTGCTGGTCGAACTCTTCACCGGGGCGCGGCCGTTCGGCGGGGACTCGACGCCGGTGCTGATGTACCAGCACCTCAACGAGGCGCCCGCGCCGCTGGACCCGGCGCAGTTCGGGCTGCCGTCGCAGGTGGCCGGGCTGGTCGCGGAGCTGCTGGCCAAGGATCCGGCGGACCGGCCGGCCGACGCCCGTACGGTCGAGCGGCGGCTCGCCGCGCCGGCCG
>NZ_JAHSQD010000740.1 GCF_020103755.1 Streptomyces sp. LS1784 | reverse complement strand
ACGGTGCGATCCGTGCGCACGCCGCCCGGCTCACCTCCCGCCGTCGCCTCGACGGCACCCGGGAGGACTGGCTCTACCTCAGCTGCGGCAAGTTCAACGGCCTGTACGAGATGGACCAGCTCCAGTACCGGCTGGAGTTCCCCACCCACCCGGGCGGCCAGTTCGTCAACGCCGTGGTGGCCGGCCCGACCTGCGACAGCGACGACGCGTACGCGCAGGACGACGGCCTGGTCCGCGTCCCGCACGCGATCGCCTCCGGCGACCCGGTGTGGGTCCACTCCTGCGGCGCGTACGCCACCGCCTACGCCACCCGCGGGTTCAACGGCTTCGCGCCGCTGCCGCACACCTGCATCGGTGGCGGCGACGGCCGGGGCCACCACGGAGGCACCGCATGACCGACACCCGCGTCGACAGCCCGGCCGAGCTCCGGACCGACACCCCGGCCGACACTCCGGCCGGCCTGCGCATCCGGCTGCTCCGGGAGGAGGACTGGGACGCCGTGGTCGCGCTGGAGGAGCGCGCCTACGCCGCCAGCGGCCTGTCCGAGGGCCGGGAGGCCCTGCGGTCCCGGCACCGCGCCTCCCCCGACACCTGCTTCGTGCTGGAGCACGCCGGCGGCCTCGGCGGCTACCTGCTCGCCCTGCCGTACCCGCTGTTCCGCTGCCCGGACCTCGGCCGCAACGAGGACGGGGACGGCGCGGGCAAGCGGCCGACCAACCTGCACGCGCACGACCTGGTGATCTCCGAGAACCTGCGCGGCCGGGGCCTGTCCCTGCGGATGCTGCGGCACCTGGAGGAGACCGCCCGGGCGGCCGGCTACCGGACCGCCTCGCTGGTCGCCGTCCGCGGTTCGCACGTGCTGTGGACCCCACTGGGCTACCGCGCACGCCCCGAGATCCGGCTGCCCGAGAGCTACGGCACCCGGGCGGTCTACATGGCGATGCCGCTGGACCCCGTCCCGGTCCGGCCGCTGCAGCCCTCCACCGACCCTGTCCCCGGGCCACACCCCAGAGCCGAAGTGGGCTGATACCGATGTCCCCCGTCAGCGACGACTTCCGCCGGTCCCAAGTGGCCACCGGCGCACTGTTCTTCGTCCTCGGATTCCAGTACGCGACCTGGGTCTCCCGGGTGCCCGCGCTCAAGGCCCGGCTCGACCTGGGCGAGGCCCAGATCGGCCTGCTGCTGATGACCTGCGGAATCGGCGCGGCGGTGTCCTTCCCCCTGGTCGCGGTGCTGATGCGACGGTTCGGCTCCCGCCTGCTCTCGGTGCTGTCCTCGCTCGCCCTCGGCGTGATCCTGCTCGCGCTGTCGGTGGTGCCCGACTACCCGGTGACGCTGCTGGTGCTGTTCCTCGACGGTGTCGCGGTCGGCTGCCTGAACGTCGCGATGAACGCCCAGGGCGCCGCGCTGGAGGCCCGCTTCGGGCGGACCACGATGTCCCGGCTGCACGCCACCTTCAGCGCCGGCTCGCTGCTCGCCGCGCTGCTGGCCTCGGGCGTCACCTCCTTCACCGGCACCCTGGCGGTGCACTTCGGACTGGCCGCCGCGCTGCTCGCGGTGCTGGTCGTGGCCGCCCGGCCGGCGCTGCCGGTGGACCTCCCGGTCGAAGCCGCCGAACCAGCGGAGAAGAGGCAGCGCCGCGGCTTCGTGCTGCCGACCGTCGCGACCCTCTGGATGGGCCTGGCGATGGTGTTCGGCACCGTCACCGAGGGCGCCATGAACGACTGGTCGGCGCTCTACCTCAAGGACTACGTGCACGCCGGCACGGGGCTCGCCCCGATGGGCATCGCGGTGGTGTCGGTGATGATGGTCTGCGCCCGGATCTTCGCGGACGGCTGGCGCACCCGCTTCGGCGACGGCCGGATCGTGCGCACCGGCAGCCTGCTGGCCGGCCTCGGACTCGCCCTGGCCCTGACGGTCGGCGGCGTGGTCCCGACCCTGCTCGGCTTCGCCTGCGTAGGCCTCGGCGTGGCCGCGGTGACCCCGTGCGTCTACGTCGCCGCCGCCCGGCAGGGCGCTGACGCCCTCTCGCTGGTCGCCGCCATGGGCACCACCGGCCTGCTGGCCGGCCCCGCCGTGATCGGCTTCATCGCCGGCGCCACCAGCCTGCTCTGGGGCATGGCCGCCGTCGCCGCCTCGGCGGCCGTCGTCTCGCTCTGCGCCACCCGGATCCGCTGGCCCGGCCGGCCGACCCCGTCCGCCCCCGCCGACCCCCGGCTCGCCGCCGACGCGACCTGACGACACCCCCGCACTCCCGCCCGGGACCTCGCGCACCCCCGTCGCGAGGTCCCGGGCGGGTCCGTTGCACGACCCGGTGACGGGCCGTCGTCGACGAGATCACCAGCAAGGTCATGGCTCCGATCGAGGAGGCTCTCGGCGCCATGGCAGGTGATCCGGTGGTCCGGTTCGGGTCAGTGGCCGTGGGGCTGCAGGGCGGCGTCGGTCTCGGCAGGACCGCCGGCGCGGGCAAGGCGTCGCTGAAGCTCGCCTCCGCGGGAAGCGGCGGAGACCGGGGGAGGCGACGGCTCCCCGGCGACGGGCCGGATCCGGGTCGATCTCAAGGCCTGCACCGAGCTGGAGAAGTCACTGGGCGAAGGACGTATGGACGGCGAGTGAGCCGGGGCCCCGTCAGCCTCGCCCGGGACCTCGCCGCCGCTGGTCGCGATGTGGTGGGCGAGCTTGGCGCGCAGGGCGGTGAGACGGGCGATCTCGACGTCCAGGGTGGCCAGGCGGGCGCGGACGACGGGGGCCAGGGTGTCGGGTCCGGGGGAGTCGGAGCAGCGGACCGGCGGGTCCTGGCCGAGCAGGTCGAGGCGGTGGACGCGGCTGGCCAGGTCGTCCACCGTCAGCCCCACGGCGAGGAGCCGGCGGATCACCCGGACCCGGGCGACCTCGGCCGGGCCGTACTCGCGCTGGCCGGAGGCGGAGCGGGCGGGCGGGTGGAGGAGCCCGCGCTGTTCGTAGAACCGCAGCGCCCTGGGTGTGGTGCCCGCCGCTGCCGCCGCGTCGCCGATCCGCATGCCTGCTCCCTGGTCGTCAGAGTTCCACGATGGTGGTCCCGAAGGTGTCCCCGGTGAACAGTCCGGTCAACGCCGCGGCGGCCCGGTCGATGCCCGCCACCGGCGTCCAGGGGAAGCTGATCTCCCCGGCGCGCAGCCAGCCGCCCAGCCGCTCCCGCCACTCGGCCTCCAGGTCCGGGTGGTCGAGTCCGGTGAAGCCGCGCAGGGCCAGGCCGAGGGTGACGACCCGGAAGGCGTCGATCACGGTCGGTGCGTCGCCGCCCGGGCGCTCCGGTGCGAGCTGGCCCGCCAGTGCGCCGACCAGCGCGAGCCGGGCACCGCGCCGGGCCGCGTCCACGGCGGCGGTCAGCTG
>NZ_JAHSQD010000074.1 GCF_020103755.1 Streptomyces sp. LS1784 | reverse complement strand
CCGGAGCTCCACGGGCGCGGCGGCTCCGGTGCTGCCGCAGCCGGCGAGCAGCGGTGTGGCGAGCGCGGCCGCGAGGAGCAGCGCCGCCGGGCGGCGGAGGGTGCGGCGGGTTGCGGTGCTGCGGTTCGTCATGGCCCTTCGACGCGCCGCCCCGAAGACCGGTTCCGTCCGGCCCTGAGCGCCCCGGATCAGTCCCAGAGCGCCCCGAACTCCAGCAGTTCGTCCCGGTGCTCGATCCGCTCCACCCAGTCGGCCGGCCAGGCCGCCTCGCCGTGGTGGGCGCCCGCGAAGGCGCCGGTCAGGCAGGCCAGCGAGTCGGAGTCGCCGCTGGAGTACGCGGCCCGGCGGACGGCCGCCACCGGGTCGTCCGGCAGCAGCAGGAAGCAGAGCAGACCGGTGCCGAGGGCCTCCTCGGCGACCCAGCCCTCTCCGGTGGCCAGGCAGGGGTCGGCCTCGACGTCGGGCGCGGCGAGCGCGGCCTCCAGCTGGTCGAGCACCTTGAGGCAGTCGTCCCAGCCCCGGGCGAGGACGGCCTGCGGGGAGCTGCCCCACCAGCGGTCGGCGAGGTCACCGAGCCAGAACCCGTCGTACCGCTTCCGGCTCGCCACCGCGTACGCCCGCAGCACCGCGGGCAGACCGGCCGGCGGCAGGCCCTCGGCGAGCTTGCGGACGGCGTACGCGGTGAGGTCGCTCGCGGCGAGCGCGGTGGGGTGGCCGTGGGTGAGCGCGGACTGGAGCTGGGCGGCGCCGGCGTGCTGCCGGGCGTCCAGCTCGCGGACCAGCCCGATCGGGGCGACCCGCATGTTGGCGCCGCAGCCCTTGGAGCCGACGTCGCCGGCCTGCTGCCAGCGGTACTCGTCGTGGCTGAGCCGCTCGCAGGCGCGCAGGCAGGTCATGCCGGGGGCGCGGTTGTTCTGCGGGGAGCGCCACCAGTCGACGAACTCCTCGCGGACCGGCCGCGCCAGCCGCAGGGGCGTCAGCGGCCCGCGCGCCAGGGCGGTGCGCAGGCCGCGGGCCAGGGCGAGGGTCATCTGGGTGTCGTCGGTGACCAGCGCCTTCTCCGGCAGCGGGAGCCGCCGCCAGTCCGGGTGGTCGGCGGCGATCTCCTCGATGGTCCTGAACTCCGTCACCCGGCCGATCGCGTCCCCGATCGCCAGCCCCAGCAGCGCCCCCGTCGCCTTGCCCACGGCCGCTCCCCCTCCACTCGCTACACCTCGACCAGCAGTTCCTTGAGCCCGCGGATCACGTAGCCCGGGTTCCACTCGGGCTCGCGGACCAGCCGCAGGCCCGGGGCCCGGCGCAGCAGCGTGCCGTAGGACTCGGTGAGCTCCAGTCTGGCAAGCGGGGCGCCGAGGCAGAAGTGGATTCCGGCGCCGAAGGTGATGTGCGGGTTGTCGGTGCGGCCGAGGTCGAGGCGGTCCGGGTCGGCGAAGCGCTCGGGGTCGCGGTTGGCGGAGCCGAAGAGCAGGGCGATCTCGGCGCCGCGCGGGATGGTGACGCCGCGGACCTCGATGTCCTCCAGCACCCAGCGCTCGAACATCTGCAGCGGGGTGTCCCAGCGCATCAGCTCCTCGACGGCGGTGGGCAGCAGCTCGTCCACCGAGCCGCGCAGCCGGGCGAGCTCCCCGGGGTTGCGGAACAGCGCCCACCAGCCGTTGCCGGTGGTGTTGACGGTCGCCTCGTGGCCGGCGTTGAGCAGCAGCACGCAGGTGGAGATCATCTCCTGCTCGCTGAGCGCGTCGGAGCCCTCCTGGGCCTGGATCAGCGCGCTGATCAGGTCCGTCCCCGGGTTCGCCCGGCGCTCGCGGATCAGGGTGCGCAGGTAGTCGGAGAACTCGATGCTCGCGGTGACGGCCCGGCGGGCGGCCTCCTCGGTCGGGTTGAGCTCGAACATCCCGGTGATGTCGGCGGACCACGGCCTCAGCAGGTGCCGGTCGCCCTCCGGCACGCCGAGCATCTCGGCGATCACGGCGACCGGCAGCGGCTCGGCGACGGTGGCGATCAGGTCGCCGCCGCCGGCCGCGAGCAGTTCGTCGACCAGCTCACCGGCCAGCCGCTGCACGGTGGGACGCAGGCCCTCGACCATGCGCGGGGTGAAGGCCTTGGAGACCAGTCGGCGCAGCCGGGTGTGGTCCGGCCCTTCCAGGTCCAGCAGCCCGTGGTCGTTCAGGGTGTGGAAGGGCTCGTGCGCCGGATCGGGCTCGGTGCGGCCGAACTCCGCGTGGCTGAAGCGGTGGGTGTAGGTGCGGCCCAGCCGCCGGTCGCGCAGCAGGGCGCTGACGTCCTCGTGGCGCGAGACCAGCCACTGGTTCGTCGGCTCGAAGTACGTCACCGGTGCGTGCTCGCGCAGTTCGGCGTACGCGTCGTACGGGTGGGCCACGAACGCCGCCGACCAGGGGTCGAACTTCGCCGTCGTCGTCATCGGTCGATCACTCCAGGCCATGAGGGGGGAAGCCGGAAAGATCATCGTACGCACGCGGTGCGTCCGGGAACATGACCCTTCCGGCCCCTGCTCAGGCCCGCTCCAGGACAAGTCGGCGCACCAGCCCGGGCAGCGCCTGGGAGATCGGCTCCCGGATCACCTCGGTCGCCGCTTCGTCGTACGGCGTCGGCTCGCCGTTCACGATGATCAGCTTCGCCCCGGTCTTCACCGCGTTGTACGGCAGCGCCGCCACCGGGAACACCTGCAGGCTCGTCCCGATCGCGATGAACACGTCGCACGCCCGGGCGACCGAGTCGGCCTGCCCGAGCACCTCCGGGTCCAGGTTCTCGCCGAACATCACGATGCGCGGCTTGAGGATCCCCCCGCACTCCCGGCACGCCGGGTCCGGCTCGCCCGCCTCGACCCGGTCCAGAGCCTCCGCCATCGAACCGACCACCCGGCAGCGCAGGCACTGCGTCTCCCGCGCGTTGCCGTGCAGTTCGAGCACCTTGCGGGCGGTCAGCCCGGACTTCTGGTGCAGCCCGTCGATGTTCTGGGTGAGCACCCGCAGCGGCAGCCCGGAACGCTCCAGGTCGACCAGCGCCCGGTGCCCGGCGTTCGGCTCGGCGGCCAGTGCGCCCGTCTCCAGACGCATCCGCCAGGCCCGCCGGCGCACCTCCGGGTCGTCCCGGTACGGCCCGATGGTGACCAGCTCCTGGGCCGACGGGTCCTTCTGCCACAGCCCCTGCGGGCCGCGGTAGTCGGGGATGCCGGAGTCCGTCGAGATGCCCGCGCCGGTCAGGACGGCGATCAGGGGGCGCTTCGCGTTCATACCCCGGACGGTACGGGCGGCGGCCCGCCCACGGCCACCGAAAATCCGGGTGCGCCGGGCCGGGGCACACTTCAGGCCAGGACGCGCACTTCAGGCCAGGACGGCGCGCGGGGCGAGCGCGAGCAGGCGGCAAGCGGGATGGAACGCCGAAGGGCCCGGAGGCTTGGTGCCTCCGGGCCCTTCGAACGAGTAGCGGGGACAGGATTTGAACCTGCGACCTCTGGGTTATGAGCCCAGCGAGCTACCGAGCTGCTCCACCCCGCGTCGGTGAACACGACTCTACGCGACTCCGGCCGAATGTCCTAACCGGGTTTCCCTCCGGACCCCGGCAGCGCTCGGCCGAGGGGCCTGGAACGCCGCAGGGCGGCCACCCCGTGCGGGGTGACCGCCCATGCGGTCCGGGCCCGTGGTCGGGCCGGGAGGTGACTCAGCCGGTGTACGGGCCGTAGTCGTAGTCGTCCAGCGGGACCGCCTGGCCGGAGCCGGCGCCGAAGGGCGACAGGTCGTAGTCGTCGTAGCCGACGGCCGAGTACATCGCGGCCTTGGCCTCCTCGGTCGGCTCGACCCGGATGTTGCGGTAGCGGGGCAGACCCGTACCGGCCGGGATGAGCTTACCGAGGATGACGTTCTCCTTGAGGCCCAGCAGCGGGTCCGACTTGGCGTGGATCGCCGCGTCGGTGAGGACCCGGGTCGTCTCCTGGAAGGAGGCGGCCGACAGCCAGGACTCGGTGGCCAGCGAGGCCTTGGTGATACCCATCAGCTGCGGACGGCCGGAGGCGGGGTGACCGCCCTCGGCGACGACGCGGCGGTTCTCCTGCTCGAAGCGACCGCGCTCGACCAGCTCGCCGGGCAGCAGCTCGGCGTCGCCCGACTCGATGATCGTCACGCGGCGGAGCATCTGCCGGATGATGATCTCGATGTGCTTGTCGTGGATCGACACACCCTGCGAGTTGTAGACCTTCTGGACCTCGGCGACCAGGTGGACCTGGACGGCACGCTGGCCCATGATGCGCAGGACGTCGTGCGGGTTGGTGGCACCCATGGTCAGCTTCTGGCCGACCTCGACCGCCTCGCCCTCGCTGACCAGCAGCTTCACGCGCTTCGAGACCGGGTAGGCGATCTCGTCGCTGCCGTCGTCCGGCGTGACGACCAGCTTGCGGGTCTTCTCGGTGTCCTCGATCCGGACCCGGCCGGCGGCCTCCGAGATCGGGGCCACACCCTTGGGGGTACGGGCCTCGAAGAGCTCGACGACACGCGGCAGACCCTGGGTGATGTCGTCACCGGCCACACCACCGGTGTGGAAGGTACGCATGGTCAGCTGGGTACCGGGCTCACCGATGGACTGGGCGGCGATGATGCCGACCGCCTCACCGATGTCGACCAGCTTGCCGGTGGCCAGCGAGCGCCCGTAGCACATGGCGCAGGTGCCGACGGCCGACTCACAGGTCAGGATCGAGCGGGTCTTGACCTCGCCGATGCCGTGGCGGATCAGTTCGTCGATCAGGACGTCACCGAGGTCGGTGTTGGCGGTGGCCAGCAGCTTGCCGTCGACGGTGATGTCCTCGGCGAGCATGCGGGCGTACACGCTGGTCTCGACGTCGTCGGCCTTGCGCAGCACGCCGTCCGCGCCCACGGAACCGATCGCCAGCTTCAGGCCGCGCTCGGTGCCGCAGTCCTCCTCGCGAATGATGACGTCCTGGGAGACGTCGACCAGACGACGGGTGAGGTAACCGGAGTCGGCGGTACGGAGGGCGGTGTCGGCCAGACCCTTACGGGCACCGTGGGTGGAGATGAAGTACTCCAGCACGGTGAGACCCTCACGGAACGACGCCTTGATGGGTCGCGGGATGGTCTCGTTCTTGGCGTTCGACACCAGACCACGCATACCGGCGATCTGGCGCATCTGCATCATGTTTCCACGAGCACCCGAGTCGACCATCATGAAGATGGGGTTCGTCTTCGGGAAGTTCGCGGCCATGGCGTCCGCGACCTCGTTGGTCGCCTGGGTCCAGATGCCGACGAGCTCCTGCTTGCGCTCGTCGTTGGTGATCAGACCGCGCTCGTACTGCTTCTGGACCTTCTCCGCCTTCGCCTCGAAGCCCTCCAGGATCTGGGGCTTGCTCGGCGGGACGATGACGTCCGAGATCGAGACGGTGACACCCGAGCGGGTCGACCAGTGGAAGCCGGCCGCCTTCAGGTTGTCCAGGGTCGCCGCGACGACGACCTTGGGGTAGCGCTCCGCCAGGTCGTTGACGATCGCGGAGAGCTGCTTCTTGCCCACCTCGTAGTCGACGAACGGGTAGTCCTCGGGCAGCAGCTCGTTGAAGAGCGCGCGGCCCAGGGTGGTGGTCAGGCGGAAGGGCTCGCCCTCGTACCAGGTCGACTGGCCGTCCTCGTCCACCGGGGCGGTCCAGCCGCGCGGCGGGACGGTGCCGGCCGGCAGGCGCAGCTCGATCGGGGCCTGGACGTCCAGGTCGCGGGCGTCGAAGGCCATGATCGCCTCGGCGGTCGACGAGAAGGTGCGGCCGGCGCCCTTCACGTTGTCGCGGTCCGAGGTCAGGAAGAACAGACCGAGCACCATGTCCTGGGTCGGCATGGTGACGGGGCGACCGTCGGCCGGCTTCAGGATGTTGTTCGAGGACAGCATCAGGATGCGGGCCTCGGCCTGCGCCTCCGCGGAGAGCGGCAGGTGGACGGCCATCTGGTCACCGTCGAAGTCCGCGTTGAACGCGGTGCAGACGAGCGGGTGGATCTGGATGGCCTTGCCCTCGACCAGCTGCGGCTCGAAGGCCTGGATGCCGAGGCGGTGCAGGGTGGGCGCACGGTTCAGCAGGACCGGGTGCTCGGCGATGACCTCTTCGAGCACGTCCCACACGACCGGGCGGGCACGCTCGACCATGCGCTTGGCCGACTTGATGTTCTGCGCGTGGTTCAGGTCGACCAGGCGCTTCATCACGAACGGCTTGAAGAGCTCCAGCGCCATGGCCTTCGGCAGACCGCACTGGTGCAGCTTGAGCTGCGGGCCGACGACGATGACCGAACGGGCCGAGTAGTCGACTCGCTTGCCGAGCAGGTTCTGACGGAAACGACCCTGCTTGCCCTTCAGCATGTCGCTGAGGGACTTCAGCGGGCGGTTGCCCGGACCGGTGACCGGACGGCCGCGGCGGCCGTTGTCGAACAGCGCGTCGACGGCCTCCTGGAGCATGCGCTTCTCGTTGTTCACGATGATCTCGGGGGCACCGAGGTCGAGCAGGCGCTTCAGGCGGTTGTTGCGGTTGATCACGCGGCGGTACAGGTCGTTCAGGTCGGAGGTCGCGAAGCGGCCACCGTCCAGCTGCACCATCGGACGCAGGTCCGGCGGGATGACCGGGACGCAGTCCAGCACCATGCCGTTGGGCTTGTTGGTGGTCTGCAGGAACGCGGAGACGACCTTGAGGCGCTTCAGCGCACGGGTCTTCTTCTGGCCCTTGCCGGTGCGGATGATCTCGCGCAGGCGCTCGGACTCCTCCGCCAGGTCGAAGGTCTCCAGGCGGTCCTTGAGGGCCGCCGCACCCATCGAGCCGGAGAAGTAGGTGCCGAAGCGGTCGCGCAGCTCGCGGTAGAGCAGCTCGTCGCCCTCAAGGTCCTGGACCTTGAGGTTCTTGAAGCGGGCCCACACCTCGTCGAGGCGGTCGAGCTCGCGCTGCGCGCGGTCGCGCAGCTGCTTCATCTCGCGCTCGGCGCCCTCGCGCACCTTGCGGCGCACGTCGGCCTTGGCGCCCTCGGCCTCCAGCTCGGCCAGGTCGGTCTCGGCCTTCTTGGCGCGGGCTTCGAGGTCGGAGTCGCGGCGGTTCTCGATCTGCTGGCGCTCGACCGAGACGTGCGCCTCCAGGGACGGCAGGTCGCGCTGGCGGCGCTCGTCGTCGACCCAGGTGATCATGTAGGCGGCGAAGTAGATGACCTTCTCGAGGTCCTTCGGCGCCAGGTCGAGCAGGTAGCCCAGACGGGACGGCACGCCCTTGAAGTACCAGATGTGCGTGACCGGGGCGGCCAGCTCGATGTGGCCCATCCGCTCACGGCGCACCTTGGCGCGGGTCACCTCGACGCCGCAGCGCTCGCAGATGATGCCCTTGAAGCGGACGCGCTTGTACTTACCGCAGTAGCACTCCCAGTCCCGGGTGGGGCCGAAGATCTTCTCGCAGAAGAGGCCGTCCTTTTCGGGCTTCAGGGTGCGGTAGTTGATGGTCTCCGGCTTCTTGACCTCGCCGTGCGACCACTGGCGGATGTCGTCGGCGGTGGCCAGGCCGATGCGGAGCTCGTCGAAGAAGTTGACGTCAAGCACTGGTCGTCAAGCCCTCTTTCGTAAGTCGAGAGTCGTTCATGTGGTCTGAGGGGGGCCTGGGGGCGGGCCGGCCGCTGCTGCGGCCGGCCCTACCTCCGTCAGACCTCTTCGACGCTGCTGGGCTCGCGCCGGGACAGGTCGATGCCGAGCTCCTCGGCGGCGCGGAACACGTCCTCGTCGGAGTCCCGCATCTCGATGGACTGGCCGTCCGAGGACAGCACCTCCACGTTGAGGCAGAGCGACTGCATTTCCTTGATGAGAACCTTGAAGGACTCGGGAATGCCGGGCTCGGGGATGTTCTCGCCCTTGACGATGGCCTCGTAGACCTTGACTCGGCCGAGGACGTCGTCGGACTTGATGGTGAGCAGTTCCTGGAGCGCGTAGGCCGCGCCGTACGCCTCCAGGGCCCACACCTCCATCTCACCGAAGCGCTGACCACCGAACTGCGCCTTACCACCGAGCGGCTGCTGGGTGATCATCGAGTACGGACCGGTCGAACGGGCGTGCAGCTTGTCGTCGACCAGGTGGTGCAGCTTGAGGATGTACATGTAGCCGACCGAGATCGGCATCGGGAACGGCTCGCCGGAGCGACCGTCGAACAGCCGGGCCTTGCCGGTGGAGTTCACCAGGCGCTCACCGTCACGGGTGAGGATGGTGTTGTCCAGCAGGCCGGTGATCTCGTCCTCGCGGGCGCCGTCGAAGACCGGGGTGGCGAGGTTGGTGCCGCCCTCGACCTGGTCGGCGCCGATCGCCTGGAGGCGCTTGGCCCACTCGTCGGCGAGGCCGGAGACGTCCCAGCCCTGCTTGGCGAGCCAGCCGAGGTGGATCTCCAGGACCTGTCCCGGGTTCATTCGGGACGGGACACCCAGCGGGTTGAGGATGATGTCGACCGGGGTGCCGTCCTCCAGGAACGGCATGTCCTCGACCGGCAGGATCTTGGAGATGACGCCCTTGTTGCCGTGGCGGCCGGCGAGCTTGTCACCGTTGGTGATCTTGCGCTTCTGGGCCACGTAGACGCGGACCAGCTGGTTGACGCCCGGGGGAAGCTCGTCGCCCTCCTCGCGGTCGAACACGCGCACGCCGATGACCTTGCCGGACTCACCGTGCGGGACCTTCAGCGAGGTGTCGCGGACCTCGCGGGCCTTCTCGCCGAAGATCGCGCGGAGCAGGCGCTCCTCGGGGGTCAGCTCGGTCTCACCCTTCGGGGTGACCTTGCCGACCAGGATGTCGCCGGTGACGACGTCGGCGCCGATCCGGATGATGCCGCGCTCGTCGAGGTCGGCCAGGACCTCCTCGGAGACGTTCGGGATGTCCCGGGTGATCTCCTCGGGGCCGAGCTTGGTGTCACGGGCGTCGACCTCGTGCTCCTCGATGTGGATCGAGGAGAGGACGTCGTCCTGCACGAGGCGCTGCGACAGGATGATCGCGTCCTCGTAGTTGTGACCCTCCCACGACATGAACGCCACGAGCAGGTTCTTGCCGAGGGCCATCTCGCCCTCGTCGGTGCACGGGCCGTCGGCCAGCACCTGGTTGACCTCGACCCGGGCGCCCTCGTCCACGAGCACCTTCTGGTTGAAGGAGGTGCCCTGGTTGGAGCGGGTGAACTTGGCGGCGCGGTACGTGGTGTACGTGCCGTCGTCGTTGGCCACGGTGACGTAGTCGGCCGAGACCTCCTGGACCACACCGGCCTTCTCGGCGGTGATGACGTCCTGGGCGTCGACGGCGCAGCGGTACTCCATGCCGGTACCGACCAGCGGGGCCTCGCTCTTCAGCAGCGGCACCGCCTGGCGCATCATGTTCGAGCCCATGAGCGCGCGGTTGGCGTCGTCGTGCTCGAGGAACGGGATCATGGCGGTCGCGACCGACACCATCTGGCGCGGCGAGACGTCCATGTAGTCGATCTCGGAGCCCGGGATGTAGTCGATCTCGCCGCCACGGCGGCGGACCAGGACGCGCGGCTCGGCGAAGTGCAGGTCCGCGGTCAGCGGCGCGTTCGCCTGGGCGATGACGTAGCGGTCCTCCTCGTCGGCGGTCAGGTAGTCGACCTGCTCGGTGACCACACCGTCGACGACCTTGCGGTACGGCGTCTCGATGAAGCCGAACGCGTTGACCCGGCCGTACGAGGCCAGCGAGCCGATCAGACCGATGTTCGGGCCTTCGGGGGTCTCGATCGGACACATGCGGCCGTAGTGCGAGGGGTGCACGTCACGGACCTCGAAGCCGGCCCGCTCACGGGACAGACCACCGGGGCCCAGCGCGGACAGACGGCGCTTGTGGGTCAGGCCCGACAGCGGGTTCGTCTGGTCCATGAACTGCGACAGCTGGCTGGTGCCGAAGAACTCCTTGATGGAGGCGACGACCGGCCGGATGTTGATCAGGGTCTGCGGCGTGATCGCCTCGACGTCCTGGGTGGTCATGCGCTCGCGCACGACGCGCTCCATGCGGGCGAGACCCGTACGGACCTGGTTCTGGATGAGCTCGCCGACGTTGCGCAGGCGGCGGTTGCCGAAGTGGTCGATGTCGTCGACCTCGACCACGATGTCGCGGCCCTCGCCGTCACGCCACTCGGTCTCGCCCGCGTGCAGCTTCACCAGGTACTTGATCGCACCGATGATGTCGGGCTCGGTGAGCACGCCGGAGTCCAGCGACTCGGCGTTGCCCAGCTTGCGGTTGACCTTGTAGCGGCCGACCTTGGCGAGGTCGTAGCGCTTCGGGTTGAAGTACAGGTTCTCCAGCAGCGTCTGCGCGGCCTCGCGCGTCGGCGGCTCGCCCGGACGCAGCTTGCGGTAGATGTCCAGCAGCGCGTCGTCCTGGCCCTGGGTGTGGTCCTTCTCCAGGGTGTTGCGCATGGACTCGTACTCGCCGAACTCCTCGAGAATCATCTCGTTGGTCCAGCCGAGGGCCTTGAGCAGCACGGTGACGGACTGCTTGCGCTTGCGGTCGATGCGAACGCCGACCATGTCGCGCTTGTCGATCTCCATCTCCAGCCAGGCACCACGCGAGGGGATGACCTTGCAGGAGTAGATGTCCTTGTCGGACACCTTGTCCAGGGTGGAGTCGAAGTACACACCCGGGGAGCGGACCAGCTGCGACACGACGACACGCTCGGTGCCGTTGATCACGAACGTGCCCTTGTGGGTCATGAGCGGGAAGTCGCCCATGAAGACCGTCTGAGACTTGATCTCACCGGTCTCGTTGTTGGTGAACTCGGCCGTGACGAAGAGCGGGGCCGCGTACGTGAAGTCGCGGTCCTTGCACTCGTCAATGGAGTTCTTCGGCGGCTCGAAACGGTGGTCGCGGAAGGTCAGCGACATCGACCCGCTGAAGTCCTCGATCGGGGAGATCTCCTCGAAGATCTCCTCCAGACCGGACTTGGTGGGGACGTCCTGACCGGACTCCAGCGCCTCCTCGACCCGGGCCTTCCAGGCCGCGTTGCCGAGCAGCCAGTCAAAGCTCTCGGTCTGCAGGGCCAGGAGGTTCGGGACCTCGAGGGGCTCCTTGATCTTCGCGAAGGAGACGCGGAGCGGGGCGGTGGATGCGGCGGAATTGTTCGAGGCGTTGCGCGGCGCGGCCAAGAGGGGGGTCCTTCCGAGGGCTCGGAGCTCACTACGCGCGTACCAGCCGGGCCTGCTTGGGCTTGGTGCCGCCTCCCTCGCCACTGGCCTCTGCCGGAGTCGAAACCCCAGGTCAGAGCCGCTTTGCGGAGGCGGTGCCAGACCCCTTCAGGGCAACGCAAACTCCGGGCGACGAGTCACGGAGCAGCTAACAGGCAGCGCAAAGGGACAGTGTAGCCAAAGGCGACACTGCTGTCCAGCTCTGATTCGGAGACCGAATCGGAGACTCCTCCCGGTAGCCGGCGGGCGCGGGCGCCCACCGGGTACTGCTCTAACTCACGTGGAGTCATTTCCCGCCGGGCCGCTGGTTATGCATCCAGCGGCGAACCAACCGGGCGGACTCGCGCCTTGAGAATCGCGCGCCATGCCTGGTTCGTCAAGGGCCCACCGACGGTGCGGGCCTCGACCGGTCTATCGATCCGGACCCCCTCGGCGTTACAGAAGCCGTGGTGGGGCCGCCCTCGACTCCGGTGATCACCCTACCCCCCGGCACCGACGGTGCCGAGTGAGCCATCGGCCACACCGGTGGTCCGTACCGGCCGGTCGGGGGAACGGGCCTGCCCCGGAAACGCGAAAAGGCCGGGCCGACCACCCGCAAGGGTGGTCGGCCCGGCCGTACGCCCCCTCAGAGGGGGCGCGAGATCACTTGACGGTGACCTTGGCGCCGGCGCCCTCGAGGGCAGCCTTGGCCTTCTCGGCAACGTCCTTGGCAACCTTCTCCAGGACCTTGGCACCAGCGGTGTCAACGAGGTCCTTGGCCTCCTTCAGGCCGAGGGAGGTCAGGGTGCGCACCTCCTTGATGACCTGGATCTTCTTGTCGCCAGCGGCCTCGAGGATGACGTCGAACTCGTCCTGCTCCTCAACGGCCTCGGCGGCCGGGCCGGCAACGCCGGCGGCGGCAACGGCGACCGGAGCGGCAGCGGTGACGTCGAACTTCTCCTCGAAGGCCTTCACGAAGGCGGCCAGCTCGATGAGGGTGAGCTCCTCGAACTGCGCGAGCAGCTCGTCCTGGGTCAGCTTCGCCATGATTGGCGTCCTTCCACTAAATCGGCAGGTGGTGCCGGATGTACGGGTTGGGCGGGCACGGGCCCGCAGCGAGGCGTGAGCCTGCCGAATTACTCGGCGGCAGCGTCCTCGGCGGCGGGAGCCGGCGTACCGGCACCGCCCTGCTCGACCTTGTCGCGCAGCGCGTCCACGGTGCGGACGAGCTTCGACGGCAGGGCCTGGAAGAGCGCGGCAGCCTGGGACTGCTTGGCCTTCAGGGCACCCGCCAGCTTGGCGAGCAGCACCTCGCGGGACTCGAGGTCCGCGAGCTTCTTGATCTCATCGGCGGACAGCGCCTTGCCGTCAAGGACACCGCCCTTGATGATGAGAGCGGGGTTCTCCTTGGCGAAGTCACGCAGAGCCTTCGCCGACTCCACCGGGTCACCGGTGACGAAGGCGACAGCCGTCGGACCGTTGAACAGGTCGTCGAGCTCCGTGATCCCGACCTCATTGGCCGCGATCTTGGTCAGCGTGTTCTTCACCACGGCGTACTCGGCGTTGTCGCCGAGCGAGCGACGCAGGGTCTTGACCTGCTTCACCGAGAGACCGCGGTACTCGGTCAGCAGCGCCGCGGAGGAGCCACGGAACTTGTCCGTGATCTCGGCGACGGCAGCAGCCTTGTCGGGCCTGGCCATAGGCTTACGCCTCCTTCCGTGATGTCGAAGTCGGGCCGACCGCGAAAGTCGACCTAGGTCGCCGTGGACCGACCGGACGGAAGGAAAGCTCCTGCGGAAACGCAATGAGCCCCGGTGCGCAGGGGCACGGGGCTCGGAACGACCTCGACGGGCGGCCGCGCGAACGCGGACCCGGAAGTCGAAGCTCCAGACACACCTGCGCGGGCTGCCTGCGACGAAGCGCAGATCCTTCGGCCACCGGCTCCCTGACGGGCGCGCGGCGACAACCAGCGGTCTTTGGCTTCGGCCAGATTAGCCGGAGCCGCTGGTCAGGTGCAAATCGCCCTCGGACAGAGCAACCCGGGGCCCCTCGGCGCGGCCCGGCACGGCTCAGCGGGCCAGTGGGGAGACCGTCCGGACGCCGGTGTCCACGGTGTCCGTCTCGGCCGGCGCCTGCGCCGAGAGCAACGCCCCGGCGAGGTCGGTGTAGAGCACCGAGTCGTCCGCCTGGCCGCTGTCCCCGCTGCCGGTGCGCTGGAGCCGGACCAGCTGGTCCTTGTCGTTGAGCCAGAGGTCCAGGGTGAGCGAGAGCGAGCCGCCGGGCGCGAGCGCGGCCCGCAGGCCGTCCCGGCGGGACTGGGTCAGCTGGGTCTGGGCGGCCGCGTACTTCTCGGCGGTGGTGGTGACCCGGTAGTGCTCGACGGTCGAGTCCTCGGACTTCTCCTCGCCGACGAATTCGGGCACCGTCCCCTCGGCGGTGGCCGCGGTCAGCGCCTCGACCGGGTTCAGCAGGTCGATCAGCCCGGCGTACGGGACCTCCTTGTGGCCGTCCGCGTCCGGCGGGACGGTGAAGCGTTCCCAGTGCTTCCCGCCCTGCCGGGCCGCGGTGGCGGTGTCCCCGCCCTGGTAGGCGACGGTGTCCACGACGATCAGCTGCTCGGCCTCGGCCGGGGTGGAGCGCTTGATCTGGAGCGCGGTCTTGGGCTGCCAGAACAGCGGGCCGGACCCGGCGTCCGCGCCGAGCCGGTAGCTGACCTTGGCCCGGCGGGCGGTCTGCATGGCCAGCTGGGCGGAGAGCAGCACCCCGTGCGGCGAGCGGTCGGTCGGCTTGGCGTGGGCGCTCGGGGAGGCGGCGGACGGCGAGGCGCTGGTCGGGGTCGGGCTGCCGGACGGCGTGGCGGGTGCCTCCCCGCCTCCGCCGCAGCCGCTCAGTCCGCTCGTCAGCAGGACGACGACGGCCACTGCCGCCAACCGCTGCCGTCCCGCCATCGTCCGTTCCCCTCTCGCCCGGCCCCGTCCGACGGCGGCCTCGTTCCGGCCACCCTGCCACCCGTCCCCGGTCCGCCCGGCGGCGGCCCCCTCGGGCGGGCGTATCCACCGGGTCGGCCGAGCCGGGACCGGCGGCGGGACGCCGCCCGGGGGGCGCGCGGATCAGCTGGTGGCGCCGGCCTTCTGGATGTCGGCGAGGTCGATGAAGTCCGTCGGGGCGGTGGCGGTCACCGGGGTGCCGTAGTCCGAGTAGTTGACGGTGACGTCCATCGTCCCGGCCTTGGTCTCGGCCTGCTCGCGCCGCTTGACCACGAGCTGGTCGGCGTCGACCCAGACGTCGATCTGGTCGCTGGTGACGCCGGCCGCGTCCAGGTTCTGCTTGAGCCGCTCGACCTGCGCCTGGGTCATGCCCTGGCTGGTGGCCTTGGCCACGTCGGCGGCGCTGAGCACGCCGGTGTAGTGGGTGGTGGCCTTGCCGTTCACCGTCTCCTGGCCGACCTCGGTGACCTTTCCGCTGGCGATCAGGGTCCGGACGCCCTGCACCGGGTCGGCGCTCTGGAGCTGGTCGGTCGAGCCGCCGGACGCCTTGGCCAGGTCGGCCTTGCTGTAGCGCACCCACTGCGGGCCGCCGTCCTGCACGATCTTCCCGCCCATGCGCATGAACATCGCGTCCTTGGTGTACAGGTACCGCACGTTCGGCCCGCCGGTCACCGGCTCCATGACCTTGGCCATCGGGGAGCCCGACAGGTCCATCGTGAGGTCGGCCTCCAGGCCGTCGGCCCAGGACACCGCCCCCTTGCCCTTCATGGTCGTCTGGCCGACCTTGATCAGCTCGTCGACCTTCGCCGACTTGGCCGCGCTGGTCTTCTGGGTGACCTGCTCCAGGAAGACCGCCGGGCTGACCTTCTCCGGCTTCGCGCCGGTGGCCGGGGCGGCGGCCGACGGGGTGGCCGAGGTGGCGGCGGCCGTGGTCGGCGCGGCCGGGGCGGCGCTCTTGTCGTCGTTGTTGTTGCACGCGGTCGCGGTCAGCGCCAGGGCGGCGAGGACGACGGCGACGGCGGTGTTGCGGGTTCCAGCCATGATTCCCCCCTTGAGGAACCCGGGCGCGAGGTGCTCCCGGGGTGGTAGCCGGTTGTGGCCGGTGGGCTCGGCGTACGGTCCGGCGGGATCAGCCGAGCAGCTTGAGCAGGTCGGCCTCGTTGCCGAGGTCGCCGGCGGCCGGCGCCGCGATCGCGGCGGCCTTGCCGAGGTTCGCGTACTTGACGGTGACGGCGTCCTTGCTGCCGTTCTTCTCGCCGTACTCCTGGTACTGGACGAGCTCCTGCTTGCCGTTCAGCCAGAAGTCGATGGTGAGGGTCTTGCCGTCCTCCTCCAGCGCCTTCTGGACGGCCTGGCGCCGGTCCGCCGGGAGCGACGACATCCCGGCCACCACCGCGGAGGTGTCCTGTTCCGCCCGCAGGTGGGTGGTCTGGACACCGTCCACGGTCTCCTGGCCGACCTTGGAGAGCTTTCCGCTCTGAGCCGCGACGGTGAGCAGGACGACCGGGTTCATCATCTGGCCCGCCGCCCGGAAGCTGTCGCCCGTCTCGTCCGAGGACAGCTTGACCCAGCGCTTGCCGCCCAGGGCCGTGGCCGCCTCGTCGCCGCCGAGGTAGGCGTCCGTGCCGATCACCCGGATCCGGAGCTTCTTGCCCCCCATGTCGCCGGCCAGGTCCACGGCCGTCTTGGCCGGGTCCTTCCAGTCCGCGTCGCCGGTGCCGCCGGGGTTGTCGGGGTTGGACGGGACCATGGTGACCTTGCCGTTCCCGGCCTTCTGCATCACCACCGCGGAGGCGGCCAGCGCGGCCTTCGGGTCCCCGGCCAGTGCCGCCGCGAGCGGGTCGCCGACCTTGGCGTCACCGGACTTGGCGTCACCGCCCTTGGTGTCACCGGGCTTGGTGTCGCTGCCGCCGCTGCTTCCGCAGGCGGTGACCGCACCGAGCAGGACGGCCGCCGTGGCGACGGTCGAGGCGAGGCGCAGAGCGCGCATGAAACCACCCCCGTGAGATTTACATCCCCCCATGGAAGAACCGATCATCAGCTCTTCTCATGTTCTTCTCAGGCGGACTCTAACGGATCGTCGGCATCCCCACGCACCGGATATCCCCTCCCCGTCACCCGCCCGCGGCGGGCGTCGCGTCCGCCGCCCCGGGAGCCGAGACATCGGTCGTGGTCACCGTGGTTCCCGCACTCCCCCGGACCGTCTCACGCAGCCGCAGCAGCTGCATGCCGGGCCCGACCCAGACGTCGTAGCCGATCGCCGTCACCCCGTGCTGCCGGTACCAGTCCAGTGTGGCGGCACGCCGCTGCGGGCTCAACTCCTCGTCCTTGCCGAACAGTTCGACCACCGGCGCGGAGCCCTGGTAGTGCGCCGCGGTCACCCCGGCCAGCTGCTCGCCGCCGAGCGAGCCGAGTTTGACGCTCTGCGCGACCGCGTACGCCCGGCCGCCCGGGCCGGTGATCAGCGCGGTCGTCCAGCCGCCCGCGAAGCCCTCCGGGTCGGGGCCCGCCCCGGGGTCGACCGACTCGGCGGTGCTCCGCTCCGCGTGCTTGGCCGCGCCACCCTGGTAGACGAGGTCGAGCGCGCCGTCCTTCACGGTCAGCCGCCCGCTGCCCAGCTCGTCGGTGACGGTCAGTGCGGCCTCGTCCGAGGCGCCCCAGACCAGTGAGCCGCTCGCGGTGCGCCGGCCGCCCGGGCCCTCCTGCACCACGTCGATCCGGGCACTGCCGGTGTCGTCCAGCATCTGCGCGGCCGCGAGCACCACCTGCTTGGGCGGCACCGGCGCGGGCCCACCGGGGGTGCCGGTGGTCGGGGCGGCCAGCAGGCTGCACCCGGTGGTGGTGGCGAGCAGCAGCAGGGCCGCTACGAGAACGGTGGGGCGAGGGGCGGGCGGCACGGCACACTCCGGCGGTCACAGCTTCTCCACATGGTCTGACCGGCAGAGCGTACGACGGTTCGGCCCGCTGTTCCCATCCGCCGGTGTCCCGATCCGGCAACCGTTACGGCCCACCGGCGTTCCTGCCCGGTCCCGGTTGCGGCCGGTCCCGGTTCCGGGAACGACGGCGGGCCCGCACCCCCGGGTGAAGGGGGTGCGGGCCCGCCGTACGGACTGCTCTAGAGCACTGGGGCTCAGACCGCGGCCGGGTCCTCCTCGACGAGGAGGTTGCGGGTGCGGTTCGGGTCGACCAGGATGCCGGGGCCCATGGTGGTGGAGAAGGCGGTCTTCTTGATGTACCGGCCCTTGGCGGCGGACGGCTTGGCGCGGAGCACCTCGTCCAGCGCGGCGGCGTAGTTCTCGACCAGCTGCTCGTCGGTGAAGGAGGCCTTACCGATGATGAAGTGCAGGTTCGAGTGCTTGTCGACGCGGAACTCGATCTTGCCGCCCTTGATGTCGTTGACAGCCTTGGCGACGTCCGGGGTCACGGTGCCGGTCTTCGGGTTCGGCATCAGACCACGGGGACCGAGCACGCGGCCGAGGCGGCCGACCTTGCCCATGAGGTCCGGGGTGGCGACGACGGCGTCGAAGTCCAGCTTGCCCTTCGCGACCTCGTCGATCAGCTCGTCGGCACCGACGATGTCGGCGCCCGCAGCACGCGCGGCCTCGGCACGCTCGCCGGTCGCGAAGACCAGGACCCGAGCGGTCTTACCGGTGCCGTGCGGGAGGATCACGGTGCTGCGGACCATCTGGTCGGCCTTGCGCGGGTCGACGCCCAGACGCATGGCGACCTCAACGGTGCCGTCGAACTTGGTGGTGCTGGTCGCCTTGGCGAGGCGGACGGCCTCGAGGGGGGCGTAAAGGCGCTCGCGGTCGACCTGGGCGTCCGCGGCCTTCAGGGCCTTGCTGCGCTTCATGGCTGCTCCTGAATGGTGAATGGAGTTGTGGTGTCACGGGCCTGCGCGGGCCCTACCACAGGGGACGGCTGAGCCGATCTGTCCCTGACGGGGGAGATCAGCCCTCGACGGTGATGCCCATCGACCGGGCGGTGCCGGCGATGATCTTCTCCGCAGCGTCCAGGTCGTTGGCGTTCAGGTCGGGCATCTTGGTCGTGGCGATCTCGCGGACCTGGGCGCTGGTGAGCTTGGCGACCTTGGTCTTGTGCGGCTCGCTGGAGCCCTTCTCGATACCGGCGGCCTTCAGGATGAGGCGCGCGGCCGGCGGCGTCTTCGTGATGAAGGTGAAGGAACGGTCCTCGTAGACCGTGATCTCCACCGGCACGATCATGCCGCGCTGCGACTCGGTCGCAGCGTTGTAGGCCTTGCAGAACTCCATGATGTTGACGCCGTGCTGACCCAGCGCGGGGCCGACCGGCGGGGCCGGGTTGGCCGCACCGGCGTTGATCTGGAGCTTGATAAGCCCCGTGACCTTCTTCTTCTTGGGAGGCATGTCTCTCCGGGTCCTTCCGAGAGGTGATTGCTGGTGCGTGCGGAACCGGGGCGACACCCGGCCGCCAGCACACACATCGGACCAGGCTAACGCGTCCGCGCCGCTGGACCAAAACGGATTCGGGGCAGGGCCCGCGGCCCCGCCCCGAATCCGAAGAGCGTTACGACTAGTTCTTCTGGATCTGGTCGAAGGAGAGCTCGACCGGGGTCTCGCGGCCGAAGATCTCGACGAGACCCTTGACCTTCTTCGAGTCCGGGTTGATCTCGTTGATGGTCGCCTGGAGGGTCGCGAACGGACCGTCGGTGACGGTGACCGAGTCGCCGACCTCGAAGTCCAGCACCTGGACCTCGACCGGGCGGACCGGCGAGGCCTTGCCGGCCTCCTTGGCGGCCTGGCGCTCGACGTCGGGGGCGAGCATCTTGACGACCTCGTCCAGGGTCAGCGGGTACGGGTCGTAGGCGTTGCCGACGAAGCCGGTGACACCCGGGGTGTTGCGCACGACGCCCCAGGACTCGGGGGTGAGGTCCATGCGCACCAGGACGTAGCCGGGGAGCTTGTTCTGGCGGATGGTCTTGCGGTCGCCGTTCTTGATCTGGACGACCTCCTCCTGCGGCACCTCGGCCTGGAAGATGTACTCCTCGACGTTCAGCGAGACGGCGCGCTGCTCCAGGTTCTGCTTCACCCGGTTCTCGTAGCCGGCGTAGGTGTGGATCACGTACCACTCGCCCGGCATGAAGCGCAGGTCCTCGCGGAACTTGGCGACCGGGTCGACCTCCTCGGCCGGCTCCTCCTCGACGGACTCCTCGGCGACGGCGGACTCGGCGTCGCCCTCCACGTGCAGCGCGGCATCCTCGGCGGGCTCGCCGGCCTCGGCCTCGTCGTACGCCTCGACCTCGTCCTCGTCGCTGTCCGCGGCGTCCACGATCTGCTCGGCGGACTCGGTGTCGTCAGCCAGCTCGGCCGCGTCCAGCTCGGCGGCGACATCCGCCTCGCGGACGGTCTCGTCGGCGTCGTACAGGGGGGACTCAGACACGGTGGCGGCTTCTTTCCTGGAGATGGTGAAGGTGGCGCGCTCCTCGACCGGCCCGGCGTACGGCCGCTCGCGCGGGCGCCAGGTGAGGCCTCGGAGACTTCAACAGTACCGAGTCCACGGTAACCGCGCGTACGTCCGGCACCGACAGCTCGACCCGGGCCGAGGATTCGGCCCGGGTCGGGAGGTTGTTCGAGAGGTGGGGCGGCCGGTCAGCCGAAGACCCAGAGGCTCAGCTTGGAGAAGCCGTAGTCCAGGCCGGCCACGAAGGCCATCACGACCACCACGAAGGTGACCACGACGGCGGTGTAGCTGGTGAGCTCGCCGCGGGTCGGCCAGACGACCTTGCGCAGTTCCGCGATGATCTGGCGGTAGAACAGGCCGATGCGGGCGAACAGGCCCTTCTTGGCCCGCTTGCCGGACTTCTTCTCGCGGTTGCCGCGCTTGCCCGACCCCTCGGTCGACGTGGTCTCGGCAGCGCCGTCGGCACCCTCGGGGTTGCCGCTCTCAGGCGTTGCGGTGGAGCCCGTGGTCTCCGTCACTCGTCCTCACCTGAATCCGGGTCCTGCCGAGCTTCGCCACGCACCCGGTGGGGCACGGCCAGTCGGCTAGCGGTGCTGATCGGTGCCATCTCCGCATCAAGCCCGCTCACTCCTGTGGAGCGAACGGGCTGAAACGGGTCTAGCAGCAGGGCAAGAGGGACTCGAACCCCCAACCGCCGGTTTTGGAGACCGGTGCTCTACCAATTGAGCTATTGCCCTACGGTGCCTCGCGGCTCCGGTGGCGACCAACCTACCGCATCTCCCCCCGCTGTCTGTACAGGCGGTGAAAGCTCCGGTCTTTTCGGCGGGCCGTCGAGCAGCGAGTGTACGTGGTCGAGGGGTGTTTGGTCGAACCTCTTCTTCCGGACCGGCCCGTCGCCCGGCGGATGTCCGGTCCGGCGGGGCCGCCGCCGCCGGATCGCCGGGGCCACGATCCGGACGGGAACGTACGGATGCCGGTACCCCGCTGCCCGGTCCGTCCGGGTTCTGCGACCATGCAGGCATGAGCGCTTCCACCCCGCAGCCCGACCAGTCCATCCGCCCCGCCGACCGCCGGGTCTCCGCCCGGATCGGCGCGATCGCCGAGTCCGCGACCCTCGCCGTGGACGCCAAGGCCAAGGCCCTCAAGGCGGCCGGCCGTCCGGTGATCGGCTTCGGTGCCGGCGAGCCCGACTTCCCCACGCCGGACTACATCGTCGAGGCGGCCGTCGAGGCCTGCCGCGACCCGAGGAACCACCGTTACACCCCGGCGGGTGGCCTGCCCGAGCTGAAGGCCGCGATCGCCGCCAAGACGCTGCGCGACTCCGGCTACGAGGTGGACGCCTCCCAGGTGCTGGTCACCAACGGCGGCAAGCAGGCGATCTACGAGGCCTTCGCCGCGATCCTGGACCCGGGCGACGAGGTCATCGTCCCGGCTCCGTACTGGACCACCTACCCGGAGTCGATCCAGCTGGCCGGCGGTGTCCCGGTGGAGGTCGTGGCCGACGAGACCACCGGCTACAAGGTCTCGGTCGAGCAGCTGGAGGCCGCCCGCACCGAGAACACCAAGGTGGTGCTGTTCGTCTCGCCGTCCAACCCGACCGGCGCGGTGTACACCGAGGCCGAGGCCGAGGCGATCGGCCGCTGGGCGCTGGAGCACGGCCTGTGGGTGCTCACCGACGAGATCTACGAGCACCTGGTCTACGGCGACGCGAAGTTCACCTCGCTGCCGACCCTGCTGCCCGAGCTGGCCGACAAGTGCATCGTGGTCAACGGTGTCGCCAAGACCTACGCGATGACCGGCTGGCGGGTGGGCTGGGTGATCGCCCCCAAGGACGTGATCAAGGCCGCGACCAACCTGCAGTCGCACGCCACCTCGAACGTCTCCAACGTCGCCCAGCGCGCCGCGATCGCCGCCGTGGCCGGCGACCTGTCCGCGGTGCACGAGATGCGCACCGCCTTCGACCGCCGCCGCAAGACCATCGTGCGGATGCTCAACGAGATCGAGGGCGTCGTCTGCCCCGAGCCCGAGGGCGCCTTCTACGCCTACCCGTCGGTCAAGGGCCTGCTGGGCAAGGAGATCCGCGGCCGTCGCCCGCAGACCTCCGGCGAGCTGGCGAGCCTGATCCTGGACGAGGTCGAGGTCGCCGCCGTCCCGGGTGAGGCCTTCGGCACCCCGGGCTACCTGCGGTTCTCCTACGCGCTCGGCGACGAGGACCTGGTCGAGGGCATCAGCCGGATCCAGAAGCTGCTCGGCGAGGCCCGCGACTGAGGCCCCTTGCCGAGGCCCGCCGCTGAGGCCGTTCCGATACTGACGTCAATCGGACGTATGGGATTCACCCGGCACACCGCCCTCTTTCACCCCTTCGGGGGATGGAAAGAGGGCGGTTCCCGTTCGGGGCCCGTATACGGCAGTATCGGCGAATGGAACGCCTGTTGAACCCGCGAGACGTCAGGGGCCTCCCGAAGGCCCACCTGCACCTGCACTTCACCGGCTCGATGCGCCCCGCCACCCTCCTGGAGCTGGCCGACAAGCACGGCGTCCGGCTGCCGGACGCGCTCAGCTCCGGCGAGCCGCCCCGGCTGCGGGCCACCGACGAGCGGGGCTGGTTCCGCTTCCAGCGGCTGTACGACACCGCCCGCTCGGTGCTGCGGGACGAGGAGGACATCCGCCGGCTGGTCCTGGAGACCGCCGAGGACGAGCGGCGGGACGGCTCCCGCTGGCTGGAGATCCAGGTCGACCCGACCTCGTACGCGCCCCGGCTGGGCGGGCTGATCCCCGCCCTGGAGCTGATCCTGGACGCGGTGGAGCACGCCGCCTCGGCCACCGGGGTGGGCATCCGGGTCCTGGTCGCGGCCAACCGGATGAAGTCCCCGATGGACGCCCGGACGCTGGCCCGGCTGGCCGTCCGCTACGCCGACCACGGGGTGGTCGGCTTCGGCCTCTCCAACGACGAGCGCCGGGGCCTGGCCCGGGACTTCGACCGGGCCTTCGCGATCGCCCGCAAGGGCGGGCTGCTGGCGGCCCCGCACGGCGGCGAGCTGTCCGGCCCGGAGTCCGTCCGGGACTGCCTGGACGACCTGGGCGCCGGCCGGATCGGCCACGGCGTGCGGGCCGCCGAGGACCCCCGGCTGATGGAGCGGCTGGCGGACCGGCAGGTCACCTGCGAGGTCTGCCCGTCCTCCAACGTCTCGCTCGGCGTCTACGAGCACCCCGAGGAGGTCCCGCTGCGCCGGCTCTTCGACGCCGGGGTGCCGCTCGCGCTGGGTGCGGACGACCCGCTGCTGTTCGGCAGCCGGCTGGCCGCCCAGTACGAGCTGGTCCGGGACGTGCTGGGCTTCTCCGACGCCGAGCTCGCCGAGCTGGCGCGGCAGTCGGTGCGCGGCTCGGTCGCGCCGGAGGCCGTCCGCAAGGAGCTGCTGGCGGACATCGACGCCTGGCTGGTGGACGGCCACGCCCCCGCGGACGCGGCCGCCGTGCCCGTCTAGAGCTTGACGCCGACCATCACCGGCTCGTTCACCAGCTCCACCCCGAAGGCGTCGCGGACCCCGTCCCGGATCTCCCGGGCCAGGTCCAGCAGGTCGTCGGCGGTGGCCGATCCCCGGTTGGTGAGCGCCAGGGTGTGCTTGGTGGAGAGCGTCGCCGGGCCGCTGCCGTAGCCCTTGCCGAAGCCCGCCCGGTCGATCAGCCAGGCCGCCGAGGTCTTGGTGCAGCCCTCCGGGGCCGGGTAGGCGGGGGCGTCCTCGGCGCCCGGGCGGGTGCGGAAGGACTCGTACTGCGCGGCCGTGAGCACCGGGTTGGTGAAGAAGGAGCCGGCCGACCAGGTGTCGTGGTCCGCCGGGTCCAGCACCATGCCCTTGCCCGCGCGCAGCAGCAGCACCGCGTTCCAGGCCGTGCCGACCGCCACCCGGTCGCCCTGCTCGACGCCCAGGTGCCGGGCGGTCTCGGCGTAGCGGACGGGGGTGGAGAGCCCGCCGTTGTCCTCCAGCCGGAACCGCACCCGCAGCACCACGTAGCGGTCCGGCTCGGCCTTGAAGCGGCTGTGCCGGTAGGAGAACGCGCACTCGGCGTTCGGGAGCACGACCACCTCGTCGGCGGTGCGGTCGTACGCGACCACCTCGGTGATCGACTGCGCGACCTCCTGGCCGTACGCGCCCACGTTCTGCACCGGGGTGGCGCCCACCGAACCGGGGATTCCGGCCAGGAACTCGATGCCCGCCAGGTCGTGGTCCAGCACCGTCCGGCGGACCACCTCGGACCAGGTCTCGCCGGCCGCGGCCTCCAGCACGGTGCCGTCCAGGGCGAAGCCCTCGGTGGCGATCCGCAGCACGGTGCCGGGGAAGCCGGCGTCGCCGATCACCAGGTTGGAGCCGCCGCCGAGGACCAGCAGCGGCTCGCCGGCCGCGTCGGCCTCGCGCACGGCGGCGATCACCTCGTCGTCGGTGTGGGCGGTCACCAGGCGGCGGGCCGGGCCGCCGAGCCGGAGCGTGGTCAGCAGGGCGAGGGGAGCGTCGTTTTCTACCAGCACGCCCACCAGCGTACGGGTGGCGCGGACCCCGGCACCCCTGCCACCCGGCGGCGCGCACCCTGGGGCGCGCGCCCGAGGCTTCGGCCGCGGTGGCTCAGATCCGCGCGGGCGAGGCCGGTTCCCCGGCCCGCTCCCCCACCGCCGCGACCAGCGCCTT
>NZ_JAHSQD010000739.1 GCF_020103755.1 Streptomyces sp. LS1784 | reverse complement strand
CGGTCTGGCTCGGCGTCCCGGCCGACGACCCGCTGCTGCTGGCCGCCCTCGCGGCGGCCAGCGCCCGGTTCCGCGGTGCCGTCCGCCACCCGGTCGCCCGCGCCGCAGGGGACACGATCCGGCTGTACGGCGACGGCACGGACCGGCTGCTGCTGCCCGTGGCGCCCGTCACCGCGGTCACCTCCGTGACCGTGGACGGCGCCCCGGTGACGGACTGGCGGCTGCGCGGGGACGCCGGGATCCTGCGCCGCACCGTCGGCTGCTGGCCGGACTGGGCCGAGGTCGTCGTGGTCTGCGACCACGGCTACGACCCGATCCCCGACGACATCCAGCAGGCCGTGACCGACCAGGCCCGCACCGTCTACACCGTCCAGCCCGGCGTGCAGAGCGTCCAGGCCGGCGGCGAGTCCGTCACCTACGGCGCCGCCGCAGCGACCGGCGTCACTGCCCAGTGGACCGAGGCCGTTGAGAACTACCGCCTCCGCCGCGGCGACCGCACCTGACCCCCGAGAGGACCACCCGCATGCCCATGTACGCCAAGGCCAAGGCCGGCCCGCCGGACCCGACCCAGCAGGTCGTAGACCTGGTCACGGTGCCCGGCTCGACCTCCACCATGACCGGCACCGCCCCGACCGTCGCCAACGCCGCCGCAGCCCCCACCCAGGCCGAGTACAACAACCTGTTGGCTGCCCTGCGCACCCGCGGCGTCATCGCCTGACGTGCCGGTCATCTTCCACCAGCGGGTGGTGCGGATCCGCCCGGGCACACGCACCGACCGCGCCGGCAACAGCCTGCCGAACTGGTCGCCCGCCGCGGTCACCCGGCTGCCCGTCGGCCGCCTCTCTGTGCAGCCGAGCACGCAGGCCGAGACCGCCGAGGCCGACCGGACCCGCGTCGTCACCGGCTGGCACGTCCTGTCCGCGCCCGGCACCGCGCCGGATGTCCGTTCCGGCGACCGGATCGAGTACGACGGCCTGCTCTGCGAGGTCGTCGGCGAGGTCGCCCGCTGGCCCGACCCGGTTACCGGGCGCACCCACCACGTCGAGTGGACCATGACCCGCTCGACCGGCTGAGCAGGAGGTGAACTCGTGCCGCAGCGTGTCGAGTTTGAGTTGGATGCCGCAGGTGTCCGCGAGGTGCTGGAGAGCCCTGAGGTCCGGCAGATGGTGGACGAGGCCGCCGGGCAGGTCGCCGAACGCGTGCGCGCCGCCGTCCCTGCCCCCGAGACGGTAGAGGCGCACCCGTACACCACGGACCGGCAGGCCGCCCGCGTCACCGTCGCCGACCGGCGCGCGATGGCCTGGCAGGCAAAGGACGGCATCCTCACCCGGGCCGCCGCCGGGATCGGCGCGGACGTCAAGGAGAGGGGCGGCCGATGAAGGCGCTCGTCACCTTCCCGGACGCGGCGGCGGAGGCCTGCCGGATCCTACGCACCGCGCTCGCCGCCCGGCCCGAGCCGTACGCGGCCGACGCCACGGTCGGCACCCGCGTGCCGGACGCCCGCTCCCCGGAGGACCCACGGCTGCCGCTTGTCCTCGTAGGCCTCGACGGTGCCACCCCAGCCCCATCCCGACTCAACGCCGAGGCGCTGCTGCGGATCAGCATCTGGCACACCGACGAGGACCAGGCCCACGACCTCGCGCAGCTCGCCGCGGCACTGCTGCACACCGCCGGCGGCCCAATCATTCGCTCCACCCGCCCGGGCACCGGCCCCGTACCCGGAATCGACCCGGACTCGCGCGTCCCGCTGGCCACCCTCACACTCACGGCCAACATCGCGCCCACCCCCCTGACCTGACCAACCACCTGGAGGACCGGCATGTCCGGAAACACCGGCAACGCGAGGCTGTGGACGGACGCTGACGTCTGGATCGCCTCCAGCCTCACCACCGCCAACCCCATCGACGCCAACACGCCGTTCGGTGCCGGCTGGACCATGGTCGGCCTGCTCGACGGCGACGACGGCATGCCCGAGAGCAGGGACGAGGACACCAGCGACTACTACGCCTGGGGCGGCATCCTTGTCCGCAGCTCGCGCAAGAACTTCAAGCTCACGAAGAAGTTCGGCGTCCTGGAGGACAACCCGGTCACCCGATCCCTGCTGTGGCCCGGGTCGACCGCCACCCAGATCGTCGTCCCCAAGCCCGTGCCCACGAAGATCGCGTTCGAGACCCGCGACTCGGCAACCGGCCTGACCGTGCGCCGGATCACCCGCAACTACGCGATCATCACCCTCGACGGCGACCAGGACGAGAACGAGACCGACCTGATGAAGTCGACGTTCGCCGCCGTCATCTACCCCGACGGCGGCCGCGTGCTGTTCGACAAGCAGACCAGCCAGGCCGTCACCTCGCTGGCCGTCGCCCCGGCCACGAAGACGCTCACCGTCGGCGGCATCGGCGCACTGACTGCAACCGCGACGCTCGCCGATGCCAGCACCCGCGACGTCTCCGCCGACCCGTACCTGTCCTGGACGACCAGCGCCCCGGCGAAGGCAGGCGTCCAGTACGGCTACGTCACCGGCGTCGCGGTCGGTGCGGCCACGATCACTGCCACCTACCAGGGCCTGACCGCGAGTTGCGCGGTCACCGTGTCCTGACCTGAGCCCCGGGGCGGACGAGCGCGCGGTCCGCCCGCCCCGGCCACCATCCCTGACCACCGCGCACCCCGGAGAGGACCACCGCGCATGTCCAACACCCGCCGCCCCCGCCGTCGTGACGACCGCCCGTACGACTTCAACCTCGACGCCGTCCAGGCCGCCGCCGAGCTCCGACCCTTCGTCGTCCAGCACGCCGGCCGCCGGTGGACGCTCGTCCACATGGACACTCTCGACGCCTTCGACCTGCTGGCCGCCGCCGACCACGGCGACGCCGCAGCTGCCCGTCGGATCTTCGCCCTCGCTCTCGGGGACGACTGGGACGACTTCCGCTCTCACCCGATGCCGCGCTACAAGCTCGACCGGATGTTCACCGCCTACCAGAAGCACTGCGGGCTCAAGCAGGGGGAAGGGCCGGCCTCTACCGACTCCTGACGGAGCACGGGGAGGCCATCACGGCCGACCTGCGCGCCGAGTACGGCGTGCGCCTGGCCGACCTCGGCACTGGCCGCCTCACGTGGATGGAGCTGGTCGCGCTGGTACGCGGCCTGCCCCCCACGTCCCGTCTGCACGCCGCCCTGGCCGGGCGGCCCGGCTGGACGCAGGCCGACTACCTGCTCGCCGACATCTGGGACGTGCTGGCCGGAGCGAACTGGCAGCGCGGCGGCGACAAGCACGCCTCCAGACCGAAGCCGTACCCCCGCCCCGGCGCCCGCAGTTCCCGCCGTGATCCGGCCGAGCGCGCCGCCGCACTGGCCGCCGCCCGCGACCGGGCCC
>NZ_JAHSQD010000738.1 GCF_020103755.1 Streptomyces sp. LS1784 | reverse complement strand
CATCGCCACCGCAACCAGCCCCCTTCAACCTGCTCGGATCTCCAGATCAGGACAGCAGGCGCACAGGGCCAGCGACCGGCAAAGCCGTCAGCCTCACCCTCCCCAGTGAAGATCACCAACAGCATCCGGAATGTGCGACAGAGTCAACTTCTTCCTGACACGCTCCGATCGGGAACGGTCAGTCGTCCTGGTACTGCGCGCGGGCCTCGTCGAGTGCCTGGTCGAGGGTGGTGGCCGCCATGATCAGCGACAGGTGGGTGAACGCCTGTGGGAAGTTGCCCAGTTGCTCGCCGCTGGGGCCGATCTCCTCGGCGAAGAGGCCGACGTGGTTGGCGTAGGTCTGCATCTTCTCGAAGGCGTAGCGCGCCGGGCGCAGCCGGCCGGCGCGGGCGAGGGCATCGACGTAGAGGAAGGAGCAGAGGCTGAAGGTGCCCTCCGAGCCGCGCAGGCCGTCCGGTGAGGCCGCTGGGTCGTAGCGGTAGACGAGGCTGTCGGATACCAGGGTGCGGTCCATCGCGTCGAGCGTCGACAGCCAGCTCTCGGTCTGGGGGGCGAGGAAGCCGAGTCTGGGGATCAGCAGCAGCGAGGCGTCGAGCACGTCGCTCCCGTAGGTCTGGGTCAGGGCCTGTTCCTTCGCGTTCCAGGCGCGTTCCATCACTTGTTCCAGGATGGTGTCGCGGGCCGCCGTCCAGCGGGCGGTGTCGGCGGGGCGGCTGTAGTCGGACGCGAGCCGAAGGCCGCGGTCGAAGGCCGTCCAGCACATCACCCGGCTGAAGGTGAAGTCGTTGCGCCCGCCGCGGGTCTCCCAGACGCCCTCGTCCGGGCGGTCCCAGGAGTCGGCGAGCCAGTCCAGTGTCCGGGCCAGGTTCTTCCAGCCGTGGTAGCTGGCCCGCATACTGACCTCGCGACCCTCGGCCAGGGCGTAGAGCGCCTCGCCGTAGATGTCCAGTTGCAGCTGTTCGGCGGCGGCGTTCCCGGCCCGCACGGGGCGCGAGCCGCGGTATCCCTCCAGGTGCGGGAGGATCTCTTCGGTCAGCTCGGGGTCGCCGTCGACCCGGTACATGATCTGCAGCGGTTCGCCGACGATCTCCTTTCGGCCCCGCAGCCGGTCGCCCAGCCGCTCTCCCAGCCAGTGGGTGAACTGCGCGGCCTCCTCGGCGAACCCGAGGTCGAGCAGCGCCCGTACTGAGAGTGAGCCGTCCCGCACCCAGGTGTAGCGGTAGTCCCAGTTCCGTTCGCCACCGACCTGTTCGGGCAGCCCCATGGTGGCCGCGGCCACCGGGGCGCCGGTGGGGGCGTAGGTGAGCAGTTTGAGCGTGATGGCGGAACGGTTCACCATGCCGGGCCACCGGCCCCGGTACCGGGAGCGGCGCACCCAGCGTTGCCAGAACTCCACGGTCTGCCACAGCATTCCGACGACACCGTCCGGGGTCGGGGGCTCCGGCGGTTCCCCGTCCGGCCCGCAGACGGTGAACACGGCGGCCGCCACCTCGCCCGTGTTCAGGACGAGCTCACTGCGGACGTCCCGCAGGCCGGCGGCGCCACTGCCCGTGGCCTTTGCCCGCAGCGGAAAGGTGCTCTGCAGGTACGCGGTGACACCGGGAGCGCGGAACACGGCCGCGCCGTCGTCCCGAAGCTCCAGCTCGTGGGAGGCCCGGCCGTAGTCGAACCGCGGTCGGCACTCCAGTACGAAGCGCACCGTCCCGCGCACGGCCCGTACCCCGCGCACCAGCACATGCCGGTCGGTGGGCGTCCCCGTCCGGTCCGGCGGCATGAAGTCGAAGATCTCGCCGACCCCGTCAGGGGACATGAACCGGGTCACCAGGACCGCGGTGTCCGGGTAGTACAGCTGCCTGCAGGTGACACCGCGCTCCTCGGGCGCGAACAGGAAGTAGCCTCCGCGGTCGTGGTCCAGCAGCGCGGCGAACACGCTGGGCGAGTCGAACCTGGGCGCCGCGAACCAGTCGACCACCCCCTGTGCCGAGACCATCGCAGCGGTCTGCAGGTCGCCCACCAGGCCATGGTCGGCGATGGGCGGGTACCGATCCATGATCATCACGCCTTTCCGACAGCCACCCGCCCCTCCGTACCACTCTCCGCCCCACCCGACCCCCTACGCGAGACGAACCGCACTCTCACCGCTTCACCGCGATCCAGCCAGGAATCCCGCGGCTTTACCGTAGCCACCGGGAGGAATGGCTTCCCTGTGCGGGGGTGTCCCCGGTGTTCGACGGCTCCACGGGTGAACAACCCCGCCGAGGCGGTCGTTCACGCCGCTTCGGTCAGCGGCCGGCCTCCCCAGCGGCCTCGACGGGGACGTCGATGTGCTGAAGCAGTGCCTCAGCCGCCGGTGGTCACACCCCCCACAGTGCATCCCGGTCGGATCGACATCGACGCCCCGGTTCGGCGGCTGCCGGACGAACAATCGGCTTGCGGCGGGCAGTGGCATTCGGACATGATCCTCCCCATGCGCGACCTCAACAGGAAGGGCGGCCACCGCCCGAGCAGGTGAGCCCCACCCGCCGCCGACGACCGGCGGCCGGCCCCGTGCCACCACTCGCCGGGCGCCCGTACCCGGCTCAGCCGCTGCGGCCAGGCCGCCACCCCGGCCTCCGCCACCCCGGTTCCGCGCCCTGCCACGTTCACCACCACAGCCACGGCCGCGTCCACCACCGCGACCACGTGCGCGACCGCGCACCCGCCGTCGGCGCGCCGGCGCCACGCGCCCCTCCACCTGTGGCCCACGCCGCCCCCGCCTTCGTTCCCCGTCGACAACAACCCGCCCTGGAGGAAACCCCTGTGACGACGACCCCGCTGGACACTGCCTGGAGCCTCGTGGAGTCCGGTGACCCGGGCGCCGCGATGCGCGAACTGCGCTCGGTCGCACGTGACCTGCCGGCCGCCCGGGTGGCCCCGCTGGTCGAGCGGCTGGCCGCCGACGGCGGCTTCGACGACCTCGTCGAGGCCGCCCGCACCCTGGTCGCCAAGCCCGCCCACCCCGGCGCGCTCTATCAGTACGGCTACGCCTGCGTCGGACGCGGCGCCTCCTTCCTCGCCGTCCCCGCCCTCACCGAGGCTCTGCGCGCGGCCGAAGCACCGCCGCGCGGCCTGCTCGCCAAGGTCCGCGGCCGGGCCGACCAGCGGCTTCCGATCATCGCCGAACTCGCCACCGCCCTTGAGGACGAGGAACGCCACGCCGAGGCCGTCACCCTGCTGCGCGACCACGACACGCTGCTCCGCGACTGGCCCGAGCGCTACCTGCTCGCGTACAACACCCTGATGGCCGGCGACGCCACCGCGGCCCGCACCGTCTTCGACCGCCTGCCGGCCGAGGCCGGCCAGTGGCAGCCCGCCGCCGACCGGCTGCGCCGCTCCCTCGACCGCGCCACGGCCGTCGCCGCCAC
>NZ_JAHSQD010000737.1 GCF_020103755.1 Streptomyces sp. LS1784 | reverse complement strand
GGGCCGGCCGCGTCGAAGCCGGAGCCGAGCGCGGCGAGGTGGCCGAGCACCTCGTCCACCGGGCAGGCCTTCATCGCGAACCGGACGGCCACACCCGGCAGTTCGGCGAGAAGTGCGGCGTACTGGCGGCCGATGCCGTCCAGGTCGTAGATGATCCGGTCGTCGGTGGCGGCGGCGAGCGCGGCACGCAGCGCGGTGCGGTCGTGCTCGCCAGGGCGGAGCGCCTCGGGCCCGGGCGCGTCGGTGTGGACCGCGGAGACGGCCGGGATGCGGTGGGTGGGCGGGTGGCCGGTGTGGTGGCCGGCGGCGTGACCGGCACGGTGACGGACGCTGTGTCCGGTGGGCTGGCCGATGGGCTGGCTGGTGGGCTGGCGTATCACGTAGAGCTCCCCGTCCGACTGGCGCGGCAGCCGGTCGGCGGGGTGGCCTTGCTCGCCCGCACCAGCGGGCCCCACGCGTCGATCAGCGCTGCGAAGTCCTCGATGTCCGCCTGCGCCTCGTCGAGCAGGCGCGCCCGCAGGGGCGCCAGATGGTCTGCGAACTCGGCGTACTTCCCGCCCAGCCGCCGGTAGCAGCGGTCGAGTTCGGCGAGCCTGCGGTGGTTCTCCGCGCGGTCCGTCGCGGCGCTGCGACGGGCGGAGTCGGCGATCGCCTCGGGGCGGACGCGGTGCTGCTCGTCCAGCAGAGCGCCGCCGGCGGCCTCCATCTCGGAGTAGACCGGGTAGAGGTAGAGCATGGAGAGCAGGAACTTGGCGTAGCGCAGCTGGTAGGCGGTGAAGCCCGGTCCGGTGCGCCGTTCCGGGGTGTGGTAGTTGACGACGTGGCGGTTGTGGGTGACGCCCGGCAGGGTCGCGTCACGCACCAGGTGGTGCAGGAAGTAGTCACTGCCGATGGTGTCGGTGGCGGGCGGCAGCGGCACTCGTTCGTACACCTCGTGGTCGAGGCCGATGTTGCACATGTCGATGTGCCAGATGTCGGGCAGGTCGAGCACCGCGCGGTCGGCGGTGAACGGCTCGGTGCCGCCGCCGACGAAGGACGCGGCGACGAGTTCTCGCTTCTCCTCCTCGCTCGCGCCGGTGGGCGCCCAGAGCGCGACCACGTCGTGGTAGGCCTCGGGATCGAGCTCCCGGATCTCGCCGATGTCGACGGAGAGTTCGCCGACGAAGGAGGCGCCGACCAGCACGACGGGCTTGTCCGCGTGCAGCGCGTCGAGGGTGTTCCCGGTGACGGCCGCGGCCGCGTCGGCGGCCTTCAGCCCGAGCGTGGCCAGCTCGTGCTCGATCGGGAACACCGGTTCGCCGTCCAGCAGTTGGTAGCGGCTGTCGGAGTCGCGGCGGTGCACCGACTCGCAGCCGAGTGCGGCGGCCAGCAGGAACGCCCGGTTGGTGCAGGCGCCGTAGGAAACGGCATCGGGCAGCATGAGGTCCAGCAGCCTGTCCGGGCCGGCCGCGCCGGAGCGGTCGATCACCTCGCTCAGGAAGGCGCGCTGGGCGTCCTCGTCCACGTGGTGGACGACCACGCCCTCGACGGCCGGCAGGGCAGCGAGGGCCCCGGCGTGCCGGACGCGGGAAGCGGGGTCGGCGGAGTCCAGCACCAGCAGGTGCACGCGGACGCCGAACCGCCGTACGGCGTAGGCGGCTTCGGCACCGATCGCGGTGATGGTGTCCGCGCACTCGCGGTTGGTGGGCAGGGTCAGACAGACGTCGCGCATTCCCGCTCCCCCGTGGCGCCCTGCCGGTCTTCCCCGCACTGCTCGAACGGTTTGCCGCTCCATGACCGCAGGCCGAGCAACTTCTCGCCCAGCTCGGTGAGTTCGGCGGTCCCGTAGCGCTGCGCCTCGGGCCGGTCGGCGTCGCCGACCAGGGTGCGGTTCCAGTCCGGGGTGGCGAGCGTGCGCCAGGACTCCACTCGGGAGCGGCGCAGCTTCCCGGCCTCCTCCAGCGCGGGCATCATCGACAGGTACTGCACCGCGCGCACGCCGTTCTCGGAGGTGTTGCGCTCGACACCGTGGGCGAGCAGGCCGTTCCAGATCAGCAGGTCGCCGGCCTTCAACTCGGGCCGCACGACGGGGAACTCGGCGCGGTCGACATCCGGGCGGATCGGGTCGCGGTCGGCCGGCTGGGCGGCCTGCCACTCGTTGAAGCGGCGGAACAGCTCCGGGCTGCACCGGAAGCCGCCGTGGTCGGGGGCGGTGTCGTCGAGCGCGACGATGCCCTGGACGCGCTGCGGCAGCATGCCCCGGGTGGTGTCGACGTCCCAGTGCAGCTCGATGTCGAAGCCGCGGTCGGTGGGCTCGATCAGCGCACGGTCGCGGTTGCGGACGTTCGGCGGGTTGAGGTTGAGCCGGTCGAGGGTGACCCAGAGCTCCTCGCAGTCCCACACGTCCACGAAGGCGTCGTAGACGCGCTGCGCCTGACGGCTGTCCCAGATGAGCTGGTGGTGGTAGGCCTCGACGAAGCCGTAGATGTGCAGGTGCCGGTCGAGTTCGTCGCGGTACTCGCGCTCGCGGTACCAGTCCTCGGGGCGGTCCGGCGAGAGGCCCTGGAACTCCCAGGCGAAGTCCAGCAGTCGGCGCGCGGCCCCGGCCGGGATGGCCTGCTTCACCACCACGTAACCGTAGGTCTGCCAGAACGCGTAGTCCTCCTCGGAGAGCACCCGCAGCGGATGCCTCTTGCGGATCTCGCGCAGCGCGGTCCGGGCGAGGTAGCTCTCGGTGTCGGCGCTGAAGTAGGGGCGCTCCGATGCGGCCCGGTACAGGTATTCCCCGGGTTCGTCGGGGTGTTCGGCAGGGCTCGGCATGGGCAGTCACTCCGTGGTTCGTAGTCGACGCGGCGCCTGCTCGGGCGCCCGGTGCGGACACGGCGGGTCGACGGCCGGTGGCCGGCCGCAACAGGAATTCGAGCGCGGACCGGAGGGCCGTCCGCACACGGTCCTTCTTGCCTCGCCCCACGGGCGCGGAACAGCGCCACGTCAGGGGGCCAACTCGCCTGCTCGGCAAGGGCTCTCACCCCGCATCAGCCTTTGCCGAACCGCACTCCCCATACGTTGGACTAGACCAACTAATGGTGTCAACCCTTTCCCGCGGGTTACCGATTGGGAAATCAATGCAGCTCACGACGCCCTCTCGGAGTTCGCTCTATGTTTCGGAGACTGACATAAGGACGAGTATGTTTCCGGAATCGACATAACCGCGGGACACTGAACCGTCACCGGTCGGAGACCCGTTGCACCCCGTGACGCCCGGCTCCGGGGGCGCGCCCGGGAGCACGGCACCGGGCCGGGCCCGCCCACCCGCCGTAGCTTGGGACCGTGGCACGACCCCGAGGAACCGTCCGGCTCGCCCCGCCCGGCTGGCTGACCGCGAGCCTGCGGCCCCGGGCTGCGCCGATCCCCTGGGCGGCGGTCGCCCGCGCCTCCGTCGCCCTC
>NZ_JAHSQD010000736.1 GCF_020103755.1 Streptomyces sp. LS1784 | reverse complement strand
CCCGGCCGCCCTCGGGCCGGGCCCGCACGCGCGGGGTGTGCCGTCCGGCCGGGGTGCGGTGGGCGGCCCCCGTCCGACGGCACGGCTCTGCGACCGGCCCCGCGCACCGTCAGTACTGCGCGATGTCCACGTTCTCCAGGACTCCGACCGCGTCCGGCACCAGGATCGCGGCGGAGTAGTAGGCGCTCACCAGGTAGGAAATGATGGCCTTGTCGTCGATTCCCATGAACCGCACCGACAGGCTCGGCTGGTATTCGTCCGGAATTCCGGTCTGGTGCAGACCGATGACGCCCTGGTTGTCCTCGCCGATTCGCATCGCGATGATCGAGCTGGTGCTCCCGACGATCGGGATCTTGTTGCACGGAAAGACCGGAACCCCCCGCCAGGACAGGATCTGCTTGCCCTCGACCTCGACCGTCCCCGGGTAGAGGCCGCGCTTGTTGAGCTCCCGGCCGAAGGCGGCGATGGCCTTGGGGTGGGCCAGGAACATCCTGGTGCCGCGACGGCGGCTGAGCAGCTCGTCCATGTCGTCCGGGGTGGGCGGGCCGGAGTGGGTCTGGAACCGCTGCTCGTACGCGGCGTTGCCGAGCAGGCCGAACTCCGGATTGTTGACCAGCTCGTGCTCCTGGCGCTCGCGCAGGGCCTCGATGGTGAGCCGGAGCTGGTGCTCGGTCTGGTTCATCGGCTGGTTGTAGAGGTCGGCGACCCGGGTGTGCACCTTGAGGATGGTCTGCGCGACGCTCAGCTCGTACTCGCGCGGCTTCAGCTCGTAGTCCACGAAGGCGCCGGGCAGCTCGTACTCGCCCCGGTGGCCGGCCGAGAGGTCGATCTCCGCCTCGCCGTGCTTGTTCTGCGCCTGCTGGAAGCCGTTCAGGTACTCGATGACCTGGAGCTGGAGCGCCTCGGAGCGGTCGTGCAGCTCCTCGAAGGAGGGCCAGGACAGCGTCAGCACGGTGCCGGAGGTCGCGGCGCGGACGGTGTACGGCCAGTCGCCGCCGTCCTGCCGGATCGCCTCGTCGCCGAGGTGGTCGCCGTCGGCGAGGGTGCCGATCACCGTCTCCTCGCCGTACTTGCCGGTGCCCAGCCGGTCGAGCTTGCCGTGCGCGATCAGGTAGACCTCGGTGATCGGCGCCCCGGCCCGGACCAGGACGTCGCCCGCGTTGAAGTCCCGCTGCACGAAGCGCGAGGCCAGCTCCTCCAGCACGGCCTCGTCCTGGAAACCGCGCAGCGCCGGCACCTCGGCCAGGGTGGGCGGGACGATCCGCACCTCGGTGCCGGTCTTGACGAAACTCACCCGGCCGCGGCCGACCGAGTAGCGCAGGCGGCGGTTCACCCGGTAGGTGCCGCCGGACACCTGCACCCAGGGCAGCTTCCTGAGCAGCCAGCGCGGGCTGATGCCCTGCATCTGCGGAGCGGACTTCGTGGTCGTCGCGAGGTTCCGCGCGCCCGCCGTGCTCAGACTCTGCTGCTGCCGGATCTCCGATCGCGCACCGGGCGCAGGAATACCGGCATTGGTTTCGGTCGACATGAGGGGAGCCCTTCGCATATCCCGATGAAGTGTCGCCTTGCACATGCGTGTTGCAGCTTCATCGTGGGCCCATTCGATGGCGCCCCGCAATCACTCGTTCGAGTGGTTCGGAATGGCCGAACAAATAGTACGAATAGATCACCTGATCGATATCCGTTCGACTATTCATTCGGACAAATCGGAGTGCCGCGGCCCATCCTCCCCCATCCGCGCCCCGGCCCGCAGCCCCTTGGCTCGACCCGCACGCGGCGCCCCCGCCGTCCGAGCCGTTCGAACAGGCCGCCAGGACGCCCTGACCTCCCGTCCACTCTCTGTCAGGGACGGTCACCTGAGTGCGCCCGTACGCGCCTGCCTGACCCGCACCTACGCCGAGAACGTCTCTGCCCTCCCGCCCCCGCGATCGCGGCCTTCACCGGCAAGGCCCACGGCTACGCGGCCATCGCCGAGCCGGACTTCCCACCCCGCCCGGGTGTGACGGACCGACGCGCGCGGCAGCCCCGCCGCTACAGCGGGCCGTTCCAGTCGAGGGTCGGCTCCAGCACGCCCTCCAGGGTGAGCAGCCAGCGCTTCACCTCGATCCCGACCCGGCCGCCGCCGAAGCCGCCGATCCCGTCCGCCGCCACCACCCGGTGGCAGGGCACCAGCAGGGGGACGGGGTTGGCGGCCATCATCTGCCCGACCGTGCGGGCGGCCAGGCCGGGCTCCGCGACGTCCTCGAACAACCCGCTGCGGGCGGCCAGTTCGCCGTAGGTGATGGTCCGGCCGTACGGCACCTCGCGCCAGAGCGTCTGCAGCACCGTGCGGTGCGGGCCGGAACTCAGGCTCCAGTCGATCGGCAGGCCCAGCTCGCGGGTGCGGCCCGCCAGGTAGGCGCCGATCCGCTCGGTGACGGCGGCGATCTTCGACTCGTCGGTGCACGGCGGCACTTCGCCCCCGCTCGGCCCACCGTAACCGGCCGACGCCACGCCGAGCGGGGTCACCGCGATGTGCATCGGCCCGCTGGGCAGCGGGGTGGGCACGGTCAGCCAGGACATCGACCAGGACTGCGGCACGCTCGGGCCCCCACCCTCCACCGGACCGGCCGCCGACCACCCCGGCACCCGGGAGGCGTCCCCGCCCCGCGCGCCATCGTACGGCGGGCGGCCGACGGCCGGAGCGGCTCCGGTCAGAGCTGCCCCTTCAGTGCGCGGGCGTTCGACGCGCACCAGTGCACCAGCTCGGCGCGGTCCGGGGCACGGCCCTCGCACAGCACGGCGAGCTGTTCGTCGTTGATCCGGTTCGGTCCCGGGATCTCCAGCAGGTACGCCAGTTCCGCCAGCACGGTGGCGAGCCGCTCCGCGTCCGTGTGGTCCAGGGTGACCGCGGACTCGTGATGGCTGATGGTGAGCGAGCCGGGCATGATCGACCTCCTCCGTCACCCCCGCCCTCCACGGTACGACCGGGTCGGCCGCCCCGCCCGTCGCGGAGGCGTACGTGCGCGGGAGGGGCAGCCGTTCGCGCTCCGGGGCCGGCCGGGCGCGGTGCGCGGCGGGCCGGGGGTGCGCCCCGAAGCCGTCCGAGGGGTTGGTCAGCTGTCCGGGCCCTCCTCCCAACGGCGGTTCCGCACCGCCGGTACGGCCAACACTACGGCCCCGGCAACCAGTTGCCAGACCGCCCCGAACAGCAACACGGCGCCCGCCCCGAACCGGTCCGCCAGCGGACCGGCCGCCGCCAGCCCGAGCGGGCCGAGGGCGAAGGAACCCAGCACGCCGAACGCCGTCATCCGACCGAGCATCTCCACCGGCACCCACTTCTGCGTGGTGGTGCTGTAGAGCGTCCCGCAGACCGCCGAGCCGACCCCGGCCACCAGCGCGCCGGCGGCCACCCAGGGCAGCCCCGCCCCGGCCGCGAACGCCCCGGAGG
>NZ_JAHSQD010000735.1 GCF_020103755.1 Streptomyces sp. LS1784 | reverse complement strand
CTGGGCGCGGTGCGGCGGGTGGCCGAACGGGCCGGGCTGCGGCTCGGGCCGGTCGGCCGGTTCGTCCACCGCTGGAAGGCCGCGCTGGGCTGGCTGGCGGTCGCGCTCGCGGCGCTGGCCTTCGTGCTGTGGAACTACCCGACGGTGCTGGTGACGCTCTGTCTGGCACTCGGGCTGGTCGCCGTGCTGGCGGTGCTGGAGCTGCTGGACGAGCCGGGGCCGACGGAGCGGCCGGAAGGAGGAGCCCCGGTCTCGGCCTGAGGGACGATCACGCGGGGCCCGGGGCCGCCCTAGGGTCGGCAGGGTGTGGGGAACGACGTGGAGGGGCTCGCGGCTGCTGCGGCCCGCGCTGATCGGCTCCGGGCTGGGGTACCTGCTGCTGGCGGGCCGTCCGCAGGCTCTGACGGCGACGGACTGGGCGGTCGCCGTGGGGACGCTGCTGCTCGCGGCGCTCGGCGGTCGCCTGCCGCTCGTGGTGGCGCTCGGGCAGTGCGCGCTGACCGTGCCGGCCGTGGCGCACGCCGTGCAGGTGGAGGTCAAGGTCGGCGTGGCCGCGGCCTTCTTCGAACTGGCCGTACGGCGGTGGGGCCGTCCGGTCGCCGGGCTGTGGGCCGCGCTGCTCTGCGCGGAACTGGCGCACGCCTGGCCGTCCGTACCCGCCGCGCTCTACCGGACGGCGCTGCTCGGCGGCGTGCCCGTGCTGCTGGCCGGCTACATCCGCGCCGCCGAACGGGTGCGGCAGGCGGCCGAGGAACGGGCCCGGGAGGCCGAGCGCAGCCGGGACCTCGCCGAGTGGGGCGCCCGGATGGGCGAGCGCGCCGCGATCGCCCGCGAGCTGCACGACATGGTCGCCCACCACCTGGCCTCCACCGTGCTGAGGGTCGGCGTCGCGCGGCACGTCCTGCCGGACGCCGACCCCCGGCTCACCGCCGTACTGGACGACGTGCACGCCGGCGCCACCACCGCCCTCGCCGACCTGCGCCGACTGCTCACCGCCCTGCGCGAGCCCGATGCCGGGCAGCTGGCCCCGCTGCTCGCCGAGACCGCCGACCTGCCCACCGCCGTCGCCGGGGTGGTGGAGCGGTCGCGAGCGGCCGGACTGCGGGTCGACGCGGTGATCGGCGGCCGGCTCGCCGAACTGGACGCCATCGGCGGGCTGACGGTGCTGCGGCTGGTCCAGGAGGGGCTGGCGAACGTGGTGAAGCACGCCGGCCCGGGCGCGCGCGTCCGGCTGCGGGCGACGACGGAGGACGGGAACGTGGCACTGGAGCTGGAGAACACCCGCGGGCAGGCCGGGCCTGCGTCCATGGGCGGCGGGCACGGGCTGCTCGGGATGCGGGAGCGGGTGGCGCTGGTCGGCGGCACCATCGAGGCCGGACCGGTGCCGGACGGCTGGCGACTGGCCGCCTCCTGGCCGCTGGGCACGGGGGCGGCGGCATGACCGGCGTGCTGATCGTCGACGACCAGCAGCTGGTCCGGGCCGGGGTGCGGATGCTGGTCGAGTCCACGGACGATCTGACGGTGGCCGGGGAGGCGGCGGACGGTTCCCGGGCGGTCGAGCTCGCGGTGCGGCTGCGGCCCGACGTGGTGCTGATGGACCTGCACATGCCGGGGACGGACGGCATCGCGGCGACGGCTCAGCTGCTGTCCCGTCTTCCCTCGGCCCGGGTCGTGGTGCTGACCACCTTCGATGACGACGACCGGCTCTACCCCGCCCTGGCCGCCGGCGCCTGCGGCTTCCTCGCCAAGGACGTCGAGCCGGGAGCGGTCCTGGACGCCGTCCGACGGGCGGCAGCGGGCGACAGCCCGTACAGCCCGGCGGTGCTGCGGCGGGTGGTGGCCCGGGCGGCGGAGGACTGGGCGGGGGCGGAGCGGCGGGCGGTGCCGGAGGTCCGCTTCACGGGTCGGGAGAGCGAGGTGCTGCGGCACCTCGCGGACGGGCTGTCGAACGCCGAGATCGCCGGACGGATGCACCTGGGGGTGACGACCGTGAAGACGCACCTGTCGAACCTCATGACCAAGACGGGGAGCCCGAACCGGGTGCGGCTGGCGGTGCTGGCCATCCAGCGCGGGCTCGCCTGACCGGAGCAGGCGAACGGGCGGACGGGGCCGGGTACGGGGCAGGCTGGGCAGGATGTCCGAGAACCCGCCCCCGCCGCCCGTCGACCTGCGGGCCTGGTTCTGGCTGCTGGGCGCGTCCACGCTGTTGATGGCCGGGTACTTCACGCTGCCACTGGAATGGTTTGGCGAGCGCCGGCCGCGGCTGAGCTGGCTGGTCTTCGCGGGGGCACTGGCCGGGATGAGCTGGCTGATGCTGGCCAAGATCATCGGAGTGATGCGGGGCACCGCCAAACGGCCGGTGGTCTGGCTGGCCTTCCTGATCTTCCTGGCGCTGACCATCTTCGCGGCGACGTACTACGTGCTCGGCTCGCACAAGGCGGAGTTCGCCGGACTGGAGACCCGGCTGGACGCGCTGTACTTCACGATCGTGACGATGGCGACGGTGGGGTACGGGGACATCACGCCGGCGGGGCAGACGGCGCGGCTCGTGGTGATGCTCCAGATCGGGTACAACTTCGTGTTCCTCGCGGCGGCCGCCGGGACCGCGTCCCAGGCGATCCGCGGGAACGTCGAGCGCAGGATCCGCAAGCAGGACTGAGTCCGGCACGGCGGGCGGTACGCGGACGGCACGTACCGGACGGGCCGGACGATCCGGCACGGTGCCGGGCCGACCTCGGTGTGACGGGAGCGGGAAGCCGAACGGGGACTCTGCCGGCGACGACTTCGCCGGCAGAGTCGCCGGGCCGGCATCCCCGTTCTTCGGCAGGCTTGTCCACAGCCTGTGGACAAACCTGTGTCGACCGCGGGCCGTCAGCACGGCCTTCGAGCGGCGCGCACGGAGCCGGGAACGCCCCGATCCCCCGCCCGGGACGGAGGGGGATCGGCGCGGACGGCTACGACCCGGTCAGTCCCGGACAAACCGGGAAGCATCCCTCGTGGAAACCCGCACCGGCAGCAATGGGCACGAATCCGCGTCCGCGGAGGCGGCGACCGGGCCTGTCAGTCGTCCTGGAGGTCGGCGGCGGTGTGCAGGGTGGCGAACAGGGCGGAGAGGCGGGTGTTCCAGTTGGCGTAGGTCGGAACGTCGATGGCGTGCTTCTTGCCCATGTCCCGGACCACCTTCTGGGCGTTCCTGAGCTCCTGCGCGGCGTCGTCCGGGTTGCCCTCGTTGAGGCGGGCGGCGGTGGCGTCGAGGATCTTCAGCAGGTCCGTCTGCTTGTCCCGCTCCTTGTTGACCTGGGCCTGGGCGACGGCCTGGCGGAAGGACTGGATCTGCAGCGCGGCGGGCTGGTTGCGCGGGACGGCCGCGGTGGAGGCCGGGGGCGCCGAGGGGGTGGTGGGCGCCGCCGAGGTCGCGGTCGCGGAGGCCTTCGGGGTGGGCGTCGCGGCCGGG
>NZ_JAHSQD010000734.1 GCF_020103755.1 Streptomyces sp. LS1784 | reverse complement strand
CGCGCTGCCGTGCCCGGCGCCCTCGACCAGCTTGCCGGGGACGCCCGCCAGCACGCCGGGGCGCCGGACGTACCCGAGGTAGGCGGTGGCCTCGACCACGGCGGGCACCTCGGCCCCGGCGGTGACCAGCGAGGAGGCCGCCGCGAGCAGCAGCGGGCCGCTGCCGGCCACCACGATCCGTTTGCCGGGCAGCACCAGCCCGGCCTTGAGCATCGCCTGGGCACCGCCCGCGGTGACCACCCCGGGCAGGGTCCAGCCGGGGAACGGCAGCTGCCGCTCGTACGCGCCGGTGGCGAGCAGCACCGACCGGGACCGGACGGTGGCCCGGTCGGTGCTCTCCGGCCCACGGGTGACGTGCACCGCGAAACCGTCCTCGGTGCGCTCCAGTGCCCAGACCTGGTGCCCGGCCCGGAAGGCGGCCCGCCCGGCGCGCTCGTGGACGGCGAGCCGGTCGGCCAGCCCGGTGTAGGCGGACCAGTGGTGGTGCAGCCGGTCGGGCCGGGCCGCGCCGAGGCCGGGCGCCGGGTGGCGGTAGTACTGCCCGCCGGTGCTCTGCCCGCCGTCCAGCAGGGCGCAGCGCAGCCCGAGGTCCGCGGCGGTCACGGCGGCGGCGAGCCCGGCCGGGCCCGCGCCGACCACCACGAGGTCGTACGGAAAGGTGTCGAGGGGTTCAGACGGCGAGGTCGGCACGGCCGTGGCCCTCCTGGGTGGTGACGGTGGTGCCGGGCTCGGCGGGGAGCAGGCAGGTGCGCTGGTTGGGGCGGCCGTCCACGGTGGCCAGGCAGTCGAAGCAGGCACCGATGCCGCAGAACGCGCCGCGCGGCTTGCCGCCGACCCGGGTGGTGCGCCAGGCGAGCACGCCGTCGGCCCAGAGCGCGGCGGCGATCGACTGGCCGGGCAGCGCGGGGACGGGCCGCCCGTCGAACTCGATGTGGTGGGCGGGCCCGGGCTCGGCCTCGACCAGCCCGGCGGGGGTGCGGCGGCTCATCGGCGGCCTCTCCAATCTCACGGGTCCAGGAAGTGTCCGGAAGGCGCTCCGGTACGGGCGCTCACGCAGCCGGGAAGCGGTCCGCGCGGAACGGCGCGAGGTCCTGCTCCGGCTGCTTGCCGGTGAGCTGCTCGCTGATCAGCAGTCCGGTCGCCGGGGCCAGCCCGATGCCGGCCCCCTCGTGCCCGCAGGCGTGGTACAGCCCGGGCACCCGGGGGTCCGCGCCGATGGCCGGCAGGTGGTCCGGCAGGTACGGGCGGAAGCCCCGGTAGGTGCGCATCACGGTGACGCCGGCGAGCACCGGGAACAGCGCCGCGGCCTGGCTCGCCAGCCGGCTCAGCACCTCCTGGGAGAGGGTGCGGTCGAAGCCGACCCGCTCCCGGCTGGCGCCGATCAGCACCGGCCCGCCCGGGGTGCCCTCGATCACCGCGGAGGTCTCCAGCCCGGCCGAGCCGCTGGCCACGTTGGCCACGTAGTCGGCGGCGTAGACCTTGTGCCGTACGACCCGCGGCAGGGGCTCGGTGACCAGCACGAAGCCGCGCCGGGGCAGCACCGGCAGGTGGACTCCGGCCAGTGCGGCGATCTCGCCGCCCCAGGTGCCGGCCGCGTTCACCACGGCGGGGGCGGCCAGGCTCCGCCGGTCGGTCCGCACGCCGCGCACGGCGCCGTCCGGCCCCCGGTCGATGGCGGTGACGCTCTCCCCGGTGATCAGCTCGGCGCCCATCCGGCGCGCCTCGCGCAGCAGGTGGGCGGCGGCGAGGGCGGGCTGGACCTGGGCGTCCTGCGGGTAGTGGAAGCCTCCGGCCAGGCCCTCGGCGAGGTGCGGCTCCAGCTCGCGCAGCCGGTCGCCGGGCACCTCCTCGGCCTCGACCCCGACGGAGCGCTGCTCGGCGGCGAAGGCGCGCAGCGCCTCCTGCCCGGCGGGGGTGGAGGCGACCACCACGCCGCCCTTGGGCTCGTACTCGATCGCTGCGCCGAGCTGCTCGGCGAGCTCACGCCAGAGCCGGGTGCTGAGCAGGGCGAGGTCGAGCTCGGGGCCGGGCTCCTTGTCGGAGACCAGCAGGTTGCCCTCGCCCGCGCCGGTGGTGCCGCCGGCCACCGGCCCGCGGTCGACGACGGCGACGGCGAGCCCGGCGCGGGCGGCGTAGTAGGCGCAGGCGGCGCCGACCACTCCGGCGCCGACCACGACGACGTCCAGGGGAGGTCTCTCGGTCTTCAGCACGTCAGTAATATGTCACATGCCATCTACCCTGCCAAGACCGACCCATCGAAACCGGTGGAAAACCGACCAACGATCGGGTCACCGGACGGAACGCAGGGCAGCGAAAAGCCCCGGCCCACCGCTCGGCGGCGGCGGACCGGGGCTCCTCAGGGCCTACCGGCTCAGGTGATGTCGTCCATCTCCTCGCGGTGGGACGCCGGCACCGCCGCACCGGCCACCGGGGCCGCCGAGGCCTGGACGGTCTCCGCACCGGCCACCGGCTGCACCGAGAGGTCCAGCTGCGAGGCCTCCTCGTCGTCCAGCCCGGCGTCCGGGTTGCGGCGCGCCTTGCGCTTGTCGCTGATCAGCGCGATGGCCACGGCGATGAAGTACAGCGCCCAGATCGGCGCGGCCAGCGCGAGCATGCTCAACGGGTCGGCGCTCGGCGTCGCGAAGGCCGCGAACACCGTGATGGCCATGATCATCCCGCGCCACCAGCCGAGCAGCCGCTTGCCGCTGACCATGCCGACCAGGTTCATCATCACGAGCAGCAGCGGGAACTCGAAGGCGAGGCCGAAGACCAGCACCATCCGGGTGGCGATGTCGAAGTAGTCGTCCGGCGGCAGGATCGGCGTGGTGTCGTTCGGGGTGAACGAGATCAACACCTCGATCGTGGTCGGCAGCACCAGGAAGGCGCAGCCGACACCGGCCAGGAACAGCGGCGCCCCGCACGCCATGAAGATGACGGTGTACTTCTTCTCGTGCCGGTGCAGACCGGGCGCCACGAACGCCCACACCTGCCACAGCCAGATCGGCACCGCGCCGACCACGCCGGCCGTCAGCGCCACCTTGAGCATCCAGGTGAAACCCGAGGTCAGACCGATCGTGGAGACCTGCGCGCACTTGCCGTGGTACTTGGCCGCGGTCTCCGTGGTGCACTGCGGCAGCGGCTTCAGCAGGAGGGTTTCGAGCTGCTTGTGGTACACCAGCGCCACGATGGTGATCAGCACGATCGCCAGGACCGACTTGACCACGCGGTTGCGCAGTTCCCGCAGGTGGTCGGCGAGGGCCATCCGCCCCTCAGGATCCTTTGGCGCCTTCGACGCCTTGGAGAGCTTGCTCAACCCCGGTCCTCAACTCGTGCGTCGGGGCCCGCCGGTCGACGGGCCTCCGTGGTCGCGCGCGTCGCCCACGTCGTGTGCGCGGCGCGCGCCAGGTGCGTCACGTGCGCCGCGCTCAGTGCGGGCGGTCGCCGTCGGGCGCGGAG
>NZ_JAHSQD010000733.1 GCF_020103755.1 Streptomyces sp. LS1784 | reverse complement strand
GGCGCCGGACAGCCTGGCCGCGAGGACGCCGGCGGTGGCCGTCAGCTCGGCCTCGCGGCCGCGCTCCTGGCGGGCGTAGTCGGCGTACGAGGGGGCCGGCGGCGGGAGCCGGTTCGGCACGCCGTCGCGCGCGGAGCGGTACAGCGCGGCGAGGTCCGAGGTGAGGAACCGCAGCGTACCGCCGTCCACGGCGATGTGGTGGATGGTCAGCAGGAGCGTGTGGTCGTCGGGTCCGTGCCGCAGGAGCAGGGCCCGCAGCACCGGGCCGGTGGCGAGGTCGAACGGCCGGGCGGCCTCGGCGGCGAGCTGTTCCGGACCGGTGGCGTCCAGGACCGGCAGCGGCACCGGGACGACCGGGTCGATCTGCTGGTACGGCTCGTCGCCCCGGCGCGGGTAGCGGGTGCGCAGGACGGCGTGCCGCTCGGTCAGGCCGGTGATCGCGGTGGCGAGGGCCGGGTGGTCGAGCGGGCCGCGCAGGCGGGTGGCGAGCGGCACGTTGTAGAGGGCGCCGCCCTGGCCGAGGTGGTCCATCAGCCACATCCGCTGCTGGGCGTGCGAGAGCGGGGCCGGGCTGCTGGGCACGATGGGGTCGGCCTCCGGCGTGGAGGTGGCGGCGGTGACGGCGGTCGCGGCGCGGCGGTTGCGGGCGCGGCGCAGCAGGTCGGTCTGGTCGACGGTGCTCATCGGTCGCCTTCCGGGGTGTCGTCGGCGGCCCGCAGGGCGCGCTCCAGCAGCTCGGCCTGGGCGGCGACGGTCGGGTGGCCGAGGAAGTCGGCGAGCGACAGCTCGACCCCGAGGTCCTCGCGCAGGTCGTCCACCACCCACATGGCGAGCAACGAGTGGCCGCCCTCGGCGAGGAAGTCGGCGGCCGGGTCGGTGATCGGGCGTTCCAGGGCCCGGCTCCACGCGTCGGCGACGACCTGCTGGATCGGACCGAGCTCGGCGCCGGCGGACGGCCGCGCCTCGGCCGGCTCGTCGGCGGCCAGCGCCCGCCGGTCCACCTTTCCGCTGCCGGTCAGCGGCAGCGCGGCGAGCACGGTCCAGGTGGTGGGCACCAGGTGGGCGGGCAGCTGCTCGGCCAGGCGGGTGCGCAGTGCCTCGACGGCCGGGCGGGCGCCCTCGGCGAGCACCAGGCAGGCGGTGAGCGCGGCGTCGGCCTGCCCGGCCCGGCGGACCACGACCGCCGCCTCGGCGACCTCGGGCAGCTGGAGCAGCGCGTGCTCGACCTCGCCGGGTTCGATCCGGAAGCCGCGCACCTTGACCTGGTCGTCGGTGCGCCCGTGGTACTCCAGGGAGCCGTCCGGCAGTCGGCGGACCCGGTCGCCGCTGCGGTAGGCGCGGCCGATGCCCGGCAGCTCGCGGAAGCGGTCGGCGGTCAGCTCCGGCCGGCCGAGGTAGCCGAGGGCCAGCCGGTCGCCGGCGATCCACAGTTCGCCGACGCTGCCCGGCGCCACCGGCGCGAGCTGCTCGTCCAGGACGTACGCGCGGGCGCCGCCGAAGGTCCGGCCGATCGGGACGGAGCCGGCGCAGTCGGCCTGGGTGACCCAGTGCAGGGTGGTGAAGGTGGTGGCCTCGGTCGGCCCGTAGACGTTGACCAGTTCGAGCCAGGGGAAGGCCCGCAGCACGGCGCCCGCGTGCTCGGAGGAGATCGCCTCTCCGCCGACGGCCAGGGTGCGCAGCACGCCGAAGACCCGGGAGCGCCGGGCGGCCAGGTGGTGGAAGAGCGCGGTGGTGAGGAAGACGGTGGTGACGCCGAAGCGCTCGATGTCACGGACCAGGTCCTCGGCACTGGGCCGCTCGCTCGGGGAGACGGCCACGGCGGCGCCGCGGGCGAGCGGGGCCCACAGTTCGAAGGTGGCGGCGTCGAAGGAGACGGTGGAGTGGAAGAGCACCCGGTCGCGCGGGCCGAGGGCGAACGCGTCCTCGGCGGTGACCAGGTCGGCGACGGCGCTGTGCGGGACGAGAACGCCCTTGGGGCGGCCGGTGGAGCCGGAGGTGTAGTAGAGCAGGGCGGGCGCGGCCGGGTCGGCGGCGTCGGGTGCCGTGCCGTCGGTGGCCTCGGTGCCGCGCTCGGTCAGCACCAGGGTGCGCTCCTCGGGGAGCCCGGCCTCGGCGAGCAGGCCCTTGTCGCCGAGGACGAGCCGGACGTCCGCGTCGGCGGTCATCTCCGCGATCCGCGGGCGCGGGTAGGCCGGGTCGAGCGGGACGACCAGTGCGCCGGCCCGCCAGACGGCGAGCTGGGCGACGACGAGCCGGGTCGAGCGGGCGCACAGCAGGCCGACGGCGCTGCCGGGGCCGATCCCCCGGGCGGCCAGGACGGCGGCCAACCGGCCTGAGGCGTCGGAGAGTTCGCGGTAGGTGAGGACGGTGGAGCCGTCGGTCACGGCGAGCGCGTCGGGCCGGCGTTCGGCCTGCCGGGCGATCAGGGCGGGCAGCACGGGCAGGGCCTCGGCGGTCCGGTCGGACGGGGTAGCGGAGGCCGCGGGGTTCGTCGTGGTCACGGGGTCCGTGGTGGTCGCGGTGGACGTGGTCGCGGTGGTCATGGTGGTTCCCTTCCGGGCGCCCCGGCCGGGTGGGCCGGGGCGCCCCGCTGAGGAGGTTGGGGCGGGCTCAGGCGGTCGCGGCCAGGGCGGCCACCCGCTCCTCGACCAGCCGGGCGACGGCCCCCAGGTCCGGCTGGCGCAGCACCAGGGGGGCGCGCAGCCGTACTCCGTACTCGTTCTCCAGAGCCTCCAGGAATCTCGCCGCGGCGAGCGAATTTCCGCCCGCGGCCAGGAAGTTGTCCTCCGGACCGAGGTCGGCGCGGCCGATCAGCTCGCGGCAGAGCTTCAGCACGGTGCGCTCGACCAGGGTGCTCCCCTCGCCCGTCAGGGCCTCCTCGCCTCGGTCCGCCGCCGAAGCGTCGGCCAGCAGGGCCTGGCGGTCCACCTTGCCGTTGGCGTCCAGCGGGAAGCGCTCCACCAGCCGGACGACGGAGGGCACGGCCTGCTCGGGCAGCCAGGGGCGGACGGCGTCGAGCAGCGCAGCGGGGTCGGCACCGCCCTCGGCCTGGACGAAGGCGAGCAGCCGGACCCCACCGGTCGGCGTCTGCTCGGCGGCGACCACCGCCCGGCGCACCGCCGGGTCGCGTTCGAAGGCGGTCTCGACCTCGGCCGGTTCGATCCGCACGCCGCTGACCTTGACCTGGTCGTCGAGGCGGCCGTGGAACTCCAGCACGCCGTCCGGCCGCATGACCACCCGGTCGCCGGTGCGGTAGACCCGGTCGGTGCCGACCACGCCGGCGGGCGCGTCGACGAAGCGGCGGGCGGTCAGCTCGGGGTCGAGGTACCCGGCGGCCAGGCCGCGGCCGCCGATCCGCAGCTCGCCGGCCGTGCCGCGCGGCACCGGGCGGCCGTCCTCGTCGGTGACCAGGAGGACGGCGCCGTCGATCGGCAGGCCGATCGGCGGGGCGCCCGCGCCGTGGTC
>NZ_JAHSQD010000732.1 GCF_020103755.1 Streptomyces sp. LS1784 | reverse complement strand
GCCCGCCCGGGCGCCCTGCCCGCCGCAACGGGCGTCCTGGACACCGTGTTCGCCGTGTTCGCCGCCCACGAGCTGCGCCGGCCCGCCGACCGCACCGCCCTGTTCACCGAGGCCGCCCGCACCCTGCGCCCCGGCGGCACCCTGCTGCTGGTCGAGCACCTGCGGGACGCCGCCAACACCGTCGTCTACGGCCCCGGCGCCTGGCACTTCCTGCCCCGCGACACCTGGCTCCGGCACGCCGCCGAGGCCGGACTGCACCCGGCCGCCGAACGCCGGATCGCCGGCCTGGTCACCGCCTTCGCCTTCCGGAAGCCCACGTCATGACCGGACTGATCACCCTGGAAGCCCAGCTGCGCCTGGTCGGCGCCGCCCTCGTGACCGCAGGCCTGGTCCACGCGGTGCTGCCCCGCGCCATCGGCTGGCCCGCGGACCTGTCCGGCACCACGCTGCTGACCCGTCAGGTCTCCTACGCCCACCTCTTCTTCATCGGCCTCGCCTGCGCCCTGCTCGGCCTGCTCCCGCTCTGCCTGGCCCCCGACCTGCTCGCCGGCGGCCGACTGGGCACCGCCCTGCTGGCGGGCCAGACCCTCTTCTGGGGCCTGCGCTGGCTCTTCGAATTCGCCTACTTCTCGCCCCGGCTGTGGCGCGGCGACCGCCTGCGCACCCTCGCGCACCTCGGCCTCTCCGTCCTGTGGACCTGGGTGACGGCGGTCTTCGCCGCCGCCCTCTGGAGCACGGTCTAGCCCGACCGCGGCTTCCCTGACGGCCGTGACCTGCGCCTGTCTGCTGCTGGCGGGCACGACCGGCGCGGTGGTGACGTGGCGTTCGGTGCGTCGGCTGTGAGGCGGCCGCCTACCTGCACCGTCCCCCGGCCGCCGCGCGCTGCGTCAGAGGTTCGCCGGGAGGGCCGGTGCCCGGCGGGGCTGGGGCGGGAGGGCGAGGGTGAGGGCCTCGCGGGAGGCCGCCGGGAGGGCGAGGGCGGTGGCGGTTTCGGCCGGGAGGGGGCGCAGGCCGAGCAGGGCGGTGGTGAGGCGGGTGGTGGCGCGGTGCCAGTCGGGGATGCGCTGGAGCATGGCGTGGCCGCTGCCGGTGACGGTGTAGCCGCAGACCCGGGCGCCCGCGGCGCGGCTGCGGGCGGCGAAGGCGTGGGTGTCGGCGGGCGGGGTGACGGTGTCGCGGTCGCCGTGCAGCATCAGCACGTCCCGTCCGGCGAGCTGTGCGCACGGGTCCTCGGCCGGGCACCACGGTGCGAGGGCGATCAGGCCGGTGACGGACGGGTGCCCGCCGGCCTGGAGTGCGGCGCGTCCGCCCATCGAGTGGCCGACCAGTACGGTCGGCACCGGTCCGAGCAGCGCGGCCAGTTCGTCGAGCGCGGCGGTCGCGTCCAGTGCGGCGTCCGCCCGCTCGCCGTTCCAGCCGCGGTGGCGGTAGCGGACGGTCCCGACGGCGATGCCGGCGTCCGCGGTCGCCCTGGTGAGCCCGCGCAGGAAGCCGTGCATCCGCAGCAGCGGGAGGTTGAGGCGCCCTGGCCGGGCGAGGTTGTGCTCCTCGCCGCCGTGCAGCACCAGGACGGCGGCCCGCGCCGCTTCCGGCCGGACGTGCCAGTGCAGCGCCCGGTGGCCCACCGCGCGCTCCGCCGTCGTACCGCTCACTGCCGCACCGTCCCGTCCGTCCCGTTCCGTGGCCCGTCCCCCGGACCGTCACTGTACGCGCGCGGACGGCTGGACGGTTCACCCGAGGGGGCCATCCCGGACACCGGAAGCGGGACCGGAACCGGTAGCCCGGGGGGCCTGTCGGGGCTCAGACCTCCAGCAGGCCCTGCTCGCGCACCAGCCAGCAGATCGCGGTGAGGCGGGTCACGGCGTAGTCGTAGCCGACCGGCTCCCGCCAGCCGATCTCGGCGAGCGCGTCCAGGAAGCCCAGCGCGTAGTCCGACAACTCCTCACGGTCCACGGGCCGGGGCGCGAGTTCCGGCCCCTGCGCGTACAGCAGCTCCCGCAGCATCGCCGTGTGCTGGTCGACCGCCGCCACGAAGCCGGGCTCGAAGGCGAACTCGGCCAGCCGGGGCGTGAAGGCGGTCACGATGGCGGGTAGCGGGCAGCCGCCCGGCTCGTCGGGGGAGCGCCGGAAGGAATCGTCGGAGGTGGCGGACATCCGTCCACGGTAGGCGAGCCCCGGGCGGGAACGGGCGCCCGTGACGGTTCGGTGCTGAGACCTTGGCCACCCCTGCCCGGGCCGGCCCGCCCGCCCTGCGGACGTTCCGTGGCCCGGCGGATTCGCTGCGTCGACCGCCGGGTGGTCCGTACCAGAATGGCCGGCATGGATCTTCGCATCTTCACCGAACCCCAGCAGGGCGCGAGCTACGAGACCCTCCTCGCGGTCGCCCGCACCGCCGAGGAGCTCGGTGCCTTCAGCGCCTTCTTCCGTTCCGACCACTACCTGAAGATGGGCGACGTCGACGGCCTGCCCGGGCCCACCGACGCCTGGATCACCCTGGCCGGCCTCGCCCGCGACACCAGCACCATCCGCCTGGGCACCCTGATGACCGCCGCGACCTTCCGGCTGCCGGGCGTCACCGCGATCCAGGTCGCCCAGGTGGACGCGATGAGCGGCGGCCGGGTCGAGTTCGGCCTCGGTGCCGGCTGGTACGAGGCCGAGCACACCGCGTACGGCATCCCCTTCCCGAAGGAGAAGTTCGGGCGGCTGGAGGAGCAGCTGGCGATCATCACCGGGCTGTGGAACACCAAGCTCGGCGACACCTTCGACTTCGCCGGCGAGTACTACACGCTGACCGACTCGCCCGCGCTGCCCAAGCCCGCCCAGGAGCACGTCCCGGTGCTGGTCGGCGGCCTCGGCCCCCAGCGCACCCCGGCCCTGGCGGCCCGCTTCGCCGACGAGTTCAACCTGCCGTTCGCCTCGGTGGACGACACCACCGCCCAGTTCGGCCGGGTCCGCGCCGCCGTCGAGCAGGCCGGGCGCTCGGCCGACGACCTGGTCTACTCCAACGCCCTGGTGGCCTGTGTCGGCCGCGACGACGCCGAGATGGCCCGTCGCGCCGCCGCGATCGGCCGCGAGGTGGACGAGCTGAAGGAGAACGGCCTGGCCGGCACCCCGGACGAGGTGGTCGAGAAGATCGGCCGGTATGCGGCGGCCGGCAGCGAGCGGATCTACTTCCAGATCCTCGACCTGGACGACCTCGACCACCTGGAGCTGATCGCCTCCCGGATCGCCCCGCAGCTCGGCTGACGCGCCCTCCGGGCCGTCGGCGGGCCGGCGGCCCGGCACCGGCCGGGGTCGTCCGTACCCGCCCCGACCTCCGCCCTTTACTCACTCTTGGGAATGCGCCATGCTCCTTGGACGGGAACGGCGGGGGGAGACCGGGTGAGCGGGACGAGAACGGTGCGGACGGCGGCGCCGAGGGTGCCGCCGCCGCGCACCGCGGGGGAACGCGTCGTCCTGCCCGCGCCGTACGAGCCACCCGCCCGGCACGAGC
>NZ_JAHSQD010000731.1 GCF_020103755.1 Streptomyces sp. LS1784 | reverse complement strand
CGGGCGCCGCAGGTCCGGCCGGGGCGTGGACTCCGGCGGGGGCTCCGCGGCGGGCGCGTCCTCCAGCAGCTCCAGGGCCAGCTGGACGGCGGCGACCAGCTCCGGGTGGCGCCCCCGGGCCCAGTCGCGGGGGGCGCGCAGGATGTGCACGTCCGGCTCGACGCCCCGGTTCTCCACGGACCAGCCGAGCCCGCCGCCGAACCAGGAGGCGTTCTTCGGCACCGAGATCTGGGTGCCGTCGCCGAGGGTGTGCCGCCCGGTCATCCCGACCACCCCGCCCCAGGTGCGGGTGCCGATCACCGGGCCGAGCCCGAGCAGCTCGATCGCCGCGATGATCACGTCGCCGTCCGAGCTGGTGGCCTCGTCGGCCAGCGCCACCAGTGGTCCGCGCGGCGCGTGCCGGGGCCAGCGCACCGGCCGGCGGCCCCGGCTGAAGTCCCAGGCCAGGACGTGCCGGGAGAGCTTCTCCAACACCAGTTCGGAGACGTTGCCGCCGGCGTTGCCGCGCACGTCCAGCACCAGCGCGGGCTTGTCCAGCTCGCGCCGCAGGTCCCGGTTGAACTGCGCCCAGCCGGAGCCGCCGAGGTCCGGGATGTGCAGGTAGCCGCACCGCCCGTCGCTGAACTCCCGGACCAGGGCGCGTCGTTTGGTCACCCAGTCCTGGTAGCGGATGGGCCGCTCGTCGATCAGCGGGGTGATCACGATCCGCCGCACCGGGCCGTCCGGGTCGCTGCGCAGGGCCAGTTCCAGGGTGGTGCCGCCGGTGCCGGCGAGCATCGGGAGCGGTCCGCGCAGCGGGTCCACCGGGCGGCCGCCGATCTCCAGGAACTCGTCGCCCTCCCGGACGCCCTGGGCGGCCAGCGGGGCGCGGGCACGCGGGTCGGAGGTCTCGCCGGGCAGTACCCGCTGGACCAGCCAGCGGCCGTCGGGGGAGCGGTGGACGGTGGCGCCGAGCAGGCCGAGCGGCTGTTGGGCGAGCGTGGGGCCCTCGGCGCGCCGGGAGGGGGTGACGTAGGCGTGCGAGGTGCCGAGTTCGCCGAGGAGTTCGCGCAGCAGGTCGGCGAAGTCGTCGGGGGAGCAGACCCGGTCCAGCAGCGGCTCGTACTGGGCGACCAGCGCGGGCCAGTCCAGTCCGGACATCCGCTCGTCCCAGAACTGGTCCCGGACGATCCGGGCGGCCTCGTGGTAGGCCTGGCGCCACTCGGCGGCCGGGTGCACGGTGTGGGTGATCCGGCGCAGGTCGACGGTGGTGCCGGCGGCGGGGGCGGCGACCGGGACGACCCGCAGCATCCCGGCCGAGTAGACCGCGATCGAGCCGCCGTCCCCGGAGACCGCGTAGCCGTCCAGCTTGTCGACCAGCGTGCTGCGGGTGCCCCAGGCCAGGTCGAAGTGCTCCAGTGAGGGGCGCCCCGAGGTGTCCTCCGGGCTGGCGAAGGTCTGACCGAGGGTTCCGGAGATCGGCCAGCGCAGCCAGACCAGGCCGCCGCGCACCGCGTCGGTGGCCGAGTACTTGGAGGCGATCACCGGGAACTGGAGCAGCCGCTCGCCGATGCCGTCCGGGTCGACCCGGACGGTGCCGTCGCCGTCGCCGTGCGGGGCGCCGTCCTCGGCCGGGGCGGCGAACGGCGAGGGGGTGCCGGCGGCGAGCGGGACGAGGTACGGGCGGCAGCCGAGCGGGAAGGAGAGGTCACCGGTGTGCACGTCGTGGACCGGGTCGAAGCCGCGCCAGGACAGGAAGGCCAGGTAGCGGCCGTCCCGGGTGAACACCGGCTGCTCGTCCTCGAACCGGCCGTCGGTGATGTCGACGGTCGGCGCGGGCACGTCGGTGCGGGTGAGCCGGATGCGGCGCAGCGAGCGCCCGGCGACCGGCTCGGACCAGGTGATCCAGTGCGAGTCGGGGGAGAAGCGGGCGCTGGAGACCGGTCCGTAGCCGGAGGCGGCCAGTTCGCGCACCTCGCCGTCGGCGGCGGAGACCAGCAGCAGCCGTCCGTCCGAGGCGGCGGCGGCGAGGCGGCTGCCGTCGGGTGAGGCGGTGAGCTCCAGGACGCGGCCGATCCGCCCGACGGCGAGCACCCGGTGGCGGTGCGTCTGCGACCCGGCGTGGCCCGGCAGTCCGGCGTGGCCGGGCAGCGGCATCACCTCGATCGCGTCGGCGCCCTCGGCGTCGGTGATCCAGGCCGCCTCGCCGGTGTGGCCGAGCACCACCGGCAGCCGGGTGCGCACCCCCGGGGTGTCGGCGAGCGCGCGGGCCGGGCCGTCCTTGTGGGTGAGCCAGTACTGGCTGCCGCGCACGGTGATCACTCCGGCCCGGCCGGTCCGGTCGCAGGCGAGGTCCTTGACCTGGGTGGCGGCGTTGACCTGGTACGGGCGGCGGCCGGCCCGGGCGCCGCCGAGCGGGACGCACAGCCGGCGCGGGGCGGGGGCGTCCAGGCCGTCCAGCAGCCAGAGGTCGCCGGCGTGCTGGTAGACGATCCGGGTGCCGTCGGTGGCGGCCTCGCGGGCGTAGTAGGAGGCGTGGTCGGTGTGCCGGCGCAGGTCGGTGCCGTCCGGGCGGCAGGAGTAGACGTTGCCGATGCCCTCGTGGTCCGAGAGGAAGGCGATCCGTCCGGCGACCGGCATCGGTGAGGCGAGGTGCCCGGTGTGCTCGGGCAGGATCCGCTCGCCGTCCACCCAGAGCCGGCCGGTGGCGCCGCCCCGGTAGCGCTTCCAGGCGGCCGGTTCGTGCGGGGCGGCGCCGGTGAGCAGTACGGTCCGCTCGCGGCTCATCTGGGCGTCGCCGACGGGCCCCCAGGGCATCCGGCGGCCGGGGGAGCCGTCCGGCGGCAGGGCGTGCGCCCAGGTGTAGTGGCTGAAGGGCTCGTGGTACGAGGTGACGGCCAGCACCTCGCCGTCCGGCAGCCAGCCGCGCACCCGGGTGTCCTGGCTGCCCCAGAAGCTGAGCCGGCTCGCCTGGCCGCCCTCGACCGGGGCGGTCCACACCTCGGGGGTCGCGGCGAGCCAGCTGGTCCAGGCGAGGGTGGTGCCATCGGGGGAGAAGCGGGGGTGGCTGACCCGGGTGCGGTCGCAGCCGACCCGCCAGGCCCGGCCGGTGCCGGTGCCGTCGGCGTCCAGCGGGGCGACCCAGACGTCGTCCTCGGCGGTGAAGGTGAGCAGGCCGCCGTGCAGGTGGGGGTGGCGGAGGTAGCCGGGCGGGGTCACCCCTCCATCCTTCGGCGGGGTGTCACACCCGGCAACCGGAGCGGCGGGGAACCGGTCTGGACCATTGACACCGCACGGCCGAATCTACTTCAGTGGTCTAGTCCAACTTGGGTGCCAGGCCGGGCCGTTCCCCCCACCGGCGCGTGCTCCGGCGTGCCCTCGGACGTCCCCCACGACCGCGCCATCGCAGGAGCGCCCGCATGCGCAGAACACCCGCCCCCAGAACTCCGGTCACGGGCCGCCGCGCGGCCGTCGCCGCCGGTACCGCCTCCGCCGTCGCCGCGGCCGCCCTGGCCGGCCTCGCGCTGGGCCTGGCACCCGCCGCC
>NZ_JAHSQD010000730.1 GCF_020103755.1 Streptomyces sp. LS1784 | reverse complement strand
TCGCCGCGGCCGGCACCCGGGTGCCGGTGGACCGCGGCGAGGGGAGGTGGCCCAGGTGACGGCGGGCCCCGCCGCCGGAGAGCCCGCCAGAGCCGACGGGCGTACCGTCGAGCGCATCGGCGCAACCACCGGGAGCGGTCCGGCCGGCCGCACCGGCACCGTCGGCACCAATCGATTCGACACCGGCCGCACCGACAACACCCGGCCGCCCCGTGCGGTCCGGCACCACGAGGGAGAGGGAACGCACGTGGAGTCACGCACCGGCTTCGCCGTCGGAGGCACGGCGCACGCCGAACCGGTCTCGGTGCCGGAGCTGCTCGCCCGCAGCCGTACGCTCTGCACCCCGCCACTACGGGCCGCGGTCGCCCGTTTGGCCGCACCCATGGAGACCGTCGCCGCCTACCACTTCGGCTGGATCGACCGGGACGGCACCCCGGTGACGGGGGACGGCGGCAAGGCCGTGCGCCCGGCGCTGGCGCTGCTGTCCGCCCGGGCCACCGGCGCGGAGGCCGAGGTGGGGGTGCCGGGCGGAGTTGCGGTTGAACTGGTGCACAACTTCTCCCTCCTTCATGATGATCTGATGGACGGTGACGAGACCCGGCGGCACCGGGCCACAGCCTGGACGGTCTTCGGGCCGGCCCAGGCGATCCTGGTCGGTGACGCGCTGGCGACACTCGGCACGGAGGTGCTGCTCGACGCCGCGGTGACCGGTGGCACGAGCGCCACCGACGCCGCGCGCGCCGTCCGACTGCTCACCACGGCGACCCGCCGGCTGATCGACGGCCAGGCCATGGACGTCGCCTTCGAACAGCGCGACAGCGTCACGGTCGCGGAGTGCCTGGAGATGGAGGGCGGCAAGACGGCGGCACTGCTGGCCGCCGCCTCGGCGATCGGTGCCGTCCTGGCCGGTGCCGACGACAAGGTCTCCGGCGCGCTCCAGCGCTACGGCCACCACCTCGGTCTGGCCTTCCAGGCGGTGGACGACCTGCTCGGCATCTGGGGTGCCACCGAGGTCACCGGCAAGCCCCACTGGGGAGACCTGCGCCAGCGCAAGAAGTCCCTGCCGGTGGCTGCCGCACTGGCCGAGGGCGGAGCGGCCTCGCGTCGGCTCGCCGAGGAACTGGCCGACCCGAAGGGACGCGGGGAAGAGAGTGAGCCCGAGCTCGCCGCCCGGGCCGCGCTGATCGAGGAGGCCGGCGGCCGAGCCTGGACCCAGGAGGAGGCCCGCCGCCAGCACACGACTGCCCTCGCCGCCCTGGACGAGGTGCCCATGTCCGACGAGGTGCGCGAGCACTTCGTCGCACTCGCCGAATTCGTGGTGGTACGAGAGAGGTGACGTTACGTTGACAGCAACCGCGGACGGCCGGCTCGACCCTGAGTACGATTCCGAGCCGGTCGCGGTGGGCGACCGCCCCCCGGCCCTGCTGGGCGCGGGGCGGCGGCAGCCCGAGGACACCGGCCAGCTCCGGCCTGCCGGTGAGGCGGACCTCCGACCGGCCGACGCGCGGGAGGCCCTGGCCCGCGCCACCACCCACCTGCTCTCCCTGCAGTCCTCGGAGGGCTGGTGGAAGGGTGACCTGGAGACGAACGTCACCATGGACGCCGAGGACTTACTGCTCCGCCAGTTCCTGGGAATCCGCACCGAGGAGCAGACCCACGCCACCGCCGAGTGGATCCGCTCCCAGCAGCGCGAGGACGGCACCTGGTCCACCTTCCACGGAGGTCCGCCCGAACTGTCCACCACGGTCGAGGCCTACGTCGCGCTCAAGCTGGCCGGCGACGACCCGGACGCCCCGCACATGCTGGCCGCCGCGCGCTACGTCCGCTCCGCCGGCGGCATCGCCGCCGCCCGGGTGTTCACCCGGATCTGGCTCGCACTGTTCGGCTGGTGGCCCTGGGAGCGGCTGCCCGAGATGCCGCCCGAGATCATCTTCCTGCCCAAGTGGCTGCCGCTGAACATCTACGCCTTCGGCTGCTGGGCCCGTCAGACCATCGTCCCGCTGACCGTCGTCTCGTCCCACCGCCCGGTCCGTCCGGCCCCCTTCGCGCTCACCGAGCTGCACACCGACCCGGACGACCCGTACCCCCACCGGCCGCTCGCCCCCGCCACCACCTGGGACGGCCTCTTCGAGCGCCTCGACAAGGCGCTGCACGCCTACCACCGCCGGGCCTTCCGCCCGCTGCGCCGGCTGGCCGTCTCGCAGGCCTGCCGCTGGATCGTCGAACGGCAGGAGGCCGACGGCTGCTGGGGCGGCATCCAGCCCCCCGCCGTCTACTCGCTGATCGCCCTGCACCTGGAGGGTTACGAGCTGGAGCACCCGGTGGTGAAGGCCGGGCTCTCCTCCTTCGACCGCTTCACCGTGCACACCGAGGACGGCAAGCGCTGGCTGGAAGCCTGCCAGTCCCCGGTCTGGGACACCTGCCTGGCCACCATCGCCCTGGTCGACGCCGGGGTGCCGGCCGACCACCCGGCGCTGGTCTCCGCCGTGGACTGGATGCTCGGCGAGGAGATCCGCAAGCGCGGCGACTGGGCCGTCCAGCGGCCCGGGCTCGCACCCGGCGGCTGGGCCTTCGAGTTCGAGAACGACACCTACCCCGACATCGACGACACCGCCGAGGTGGTGCTCGCGCTGCGCCGGGTCGCCCACCCCGACCCGGCCAGGGTCGACGCGGCGGTGGACCGGGGCGTGCTGTGGAACCTCGGCATGCAGTCCAAGAACGGCGCCTGGGGCGCCTTCGACGTGGACAACACCAGCACGCTGCCCAACAAGCTGCCGTTCTGCGACTTCGGCGAGGTGGTCGACCCGCCGTCCGCCGACGTCACCGCGCACGTGGTGGAGATGCTCGCCGAGACCGGCCGCTCCCGCGACCCGCGGACCAGGCGCGGCATCGAGTGGCTGCTGCGCAACCAGGAGGCGGACGGCTCCTGGTTCGGCCGGTGGGGCACCAACTACATCTACGGAACCGGCTCGGTGCTGCCCGCCCTGGTGGCGGCCGGCGTCCCGGACGAGCACCCGGCGATCCGCCGGGCGGTGCGCTGGCTGGAGGACCGGCAGAACGCCGACGGCGGCTGGGGCGAGGACATGCGCTCCTACGACGACCCGGCGCGCTGGGCCGGGCGCGGCGACTCCACCGCCTCGCAGACCGCGTGGGCGCTGATGGCGCTGCTCGCGGCCGGCGAGGGGCCGCAGTGCCGGGCCAACCCGGCGGTCGAACGCGGCGTGGAGTGGCTGGTGCGCACCCAGCTCCCCGAGGGCACCTGGGACGAACCGCAGTTCACCGGCACCGGCTTCCCGTGGGACTTCTCCATCAACTACCACCTGTACCGGCTGGTCTTCCCGGTCACCGCGCTCGGCCGCTACCTCAACGGCACCCCGGGCACGAGCCGGGCCGACGGCGCCCCGGTGATCGGGGTGGCGCGGTGACCACCGCGCCCCTGCTGGTGCTCTGCGCCCTGGGCCCCGAGGTCTGGGCCCTGCGCGGCGGGGACTGGCGCGGCGCGCCCGGCGGGTCCCCGGTGCTGGTGCGCA
>NZ_JAHSQD010000073.1 GCF_020103755.1 Streptomyces sp. LS1784 | reverse complement strand
GGCCCCGTCCCGGCGCTGCGCGGCGTGGACCTCGCGCTCCACCCCGGCGAGATCACCGCCCTGATGGGCCGCAACGGCGCCGGCAAGTCCACCCTGCTGGGCAGCCTGGTCGGCCTGCACGCCCCCGCCTCCGGCAGCGTCAGGGTCGGCGGCCGCACCCCGCACCGCACCCGGCCCGCCGAGCTGATCCGCGAGGTCGGCCTCGTCCCGCAGGACCCGCGCGACCTGCTGTACGGCGAGTCGGTCGCCGCCGAGTGCGCCGCGGCCGACACCGACGCGGGTGCCGCCGCCGGTACGTGTCGCGCGCTGGTCGAGCGCCTGCTGCCCGGCATCGCCGACGACGCCCACCCGCGCGACCTCTCCGAGGGCCAGCGGCTCACCCTCGCCCTCGCCGTCGTGCTCACCGCCCGGCCCCCGCTGCTGCTCCTGGACGAGCCGACCCGCGGCCTCGACTACGCCGCCAAGGCCCGGCTGGTGGAGATCCTGCGCGGCCTGGCAGCCGAGGACCACGCCGTGCTGCTCGCCACCCACGACGTCGAGCTGGCCGCCGAACTCGCCCACCGCACGGTGATCCTGGCCGAGGGCGAGATCGTCGCGGACGGACCGACGGCGGAGGTGGTGGTCTCCTCCCCGACCTTCGCCCCGCAGGTCGCCAAGGTGCTGGCGCCCGGGCCGTGGCTCACCGTGCACCAGGTCGCGGAGGCGCTGGACGCATGAGCAGTCGTCCCGTCCCGCTGGGCCGCCGGTCGATCGCGGCGCTGCTGTCGGTCTCCTTCGTCGGCGTCGCCGCCTTCGGCTGGCCGCTGCTCGCCTCCACCGAGTCGGCGCTGGTCGGCCACTCCACGGACGCGCCGTGGCTGTTCGCGCTGCTGCTGCCGCTCCTGCTCGCCGTCGTCATCGCCCAGATCTCCGAGGGCCGCTCGGCGGGCGGCGGCGCACCCGGCCTGGACGCCAAGTCCGTGGCCCTGCTGGGCGTACTGGCCGCGGCGGGCGCGGCGCTGCGGCCGCTCGGCGCGGGGACGGCGGGGCTGGAGCCGATGTTCTTCCTGATGGTGCTGTCCGGGCGGGTGCTCGGCCCCGGCTTCGGCTTCGTGCTCGGCCCGCTGTCGATGTTCGCCTCCGCGCTGCTGACCGGCGGCGTCGGGCCGTGGCTGCCGTTCCAGATGCTCGCCATGGGCTGGGTCTGCCTGGGGGCCGGGCTGCTGCCGGGCGCCGCGACGCTCCGCGGACGCCGCGAACTCGTGCTGCTGGCGGGGTACGGGGCCACCGCGTCCCTGCTGTACGGCACGATCATGAACCTCCAGGGCTGGCCGTACATCGGCGGCCTGGCCGGCTCCATCTCCTTCGTCCCCGGCGACCCGCTGCCCGCGAACCTGGTCCGCTTCGCCGCCTACTGCCTGACCACCTCCCTCGGTTGGGACCTCCCCCGGGCCGCCCTGACCGTCGTCCTGTGCCTCACCCTCGGCACCCCCGTCCTGCGCGCCCTGCGCCGGACGACCCGCCGCGCCGCCTTCGACGCCCCGGTCACCTTCCGCCCGCCGGAGCGCTAACGGCACACCCCGCACACCTGCCCGGCTGCCGCCACGGGCCGCCCGCACATCCCGCCCCGCCCGGGGCACTCGTGTCGGCGCGGCCCGTCTGCCGTACCTCTCGCCCCGTCGGGGACGGCCGGTACCTTCGCCAACCGACCCGCCAGAACCGCCCCCACGCTGTGCGTGACCCTCTCCGGCAGCGGCGCGGACAGAATCCCGGTCAGCGCCTCCCGCGTCCACCCGCCCGCCAGCAGCCCCTCCACCCGCGCGGCCTGGTCGCACAGCGGCTTCCCCGCCAGGGCCATCCGGGGCTCCCGGCGGCCGAGTTCGAGCAGCAGCGCCATGCCCGCCGTCACCTTCTCGGAAGGACGGACGGAAGGCTCTTCCACATCCTTGGCTTCCACTTCCTTGGACGGGCTTCCCGCCTTCCCGTCGCCTGGCGTGCCTGGAGCTGGGACACCGGCGGCCGGGGACACGGGAAGCGGCGGCACCGTGTGCACCGCTTTCCCCGCTGTCACCGGCACCTCGTGCACCGAAACGACCGTCCGCACCTGCCCGGTCAGCGGATCCCGCTGCGTCCGCCGCACGTAGTGCCCGGCCGCCTCCAACTCCCTGAGTGCCCGCGCGACGGTCGTCCGCCCCTCCACACTCTTGGCGGCGAGCGTCCGCACGTCTTCGCGTGCGCCGTCCGGCAGGCTGAGCAGGTAGCTGAGAAGCCCCCGCGCCGCCCAACTCAGCGAGTGCTTACGGATGACATGCCCGTTGTCCAGGATCGTGTACCCGGGAGCATGCCGAGGGATACGATGAATCTGCATCTTGGAGCTCTTCTCTCCTGGTGCCGAACCCCGGGGTGTTGGCGCACCGCCGGGGTAACTCTTTTGCTCAAGCGCCGAGCACCTTTCCAAGCACCCGGCATCGCAATCTTCACCGTAATGGCCGTAACTCCCCGTCAAACTCCTTCCTTGATCACCCATTCGGGCGGCGCGAGCGCGCGCACCCCAGCGCGCCCCGGGCCAGCGAGCCCGAAGCGCGCTTCACACCGCCTCGTCAACCGATCACCGTGGCTGAAGTTTCGATTGAAGCTGTTGCAGACGGGTGCTACGGCGTGGCCAGTGCTTCCCCGAGGCGGTCATGTACTGCCCCGGGCAGGGACTGGTGCAGGGCTTCGGCACGAGTGCGGATCAGTCCGCCGCGGTATGCGGGGGGAAGCTTTTCCCAGATGCTGACGGCCTTGTCCACGGCGCCGGTGAGGTCGCCGTCCGTACGAAGGCAGGCGGCGGCGTCCATTTCCAGGAGGGCCCTGGTCATGATCGACGGGGACCGGGTGAGTGCGAGCGCGGCCTCCTGCTCGGCGTAAGCGTCACGGGTGCGGCCCATGAGCGTGAAGGCCTGGCTCAGGTGCACGTGGTGCTTCTGCCTCGGGTAGCCGAACCAGGTGTCGGCGGTTTGGGCCCCATCCAGGTGTTCGGCGATGTTGCGGGCGTCAGCGACGGCTCGCAGGGCGCCCTGATGATCACCGGCTGAGGCGAGGGCGCGGGCGGTGACGGCGGCGGCCAGGGCTGCCGAGGCGGTCGGGGATTCGCCGCTCTCGGCCCGCGCACGGGCGGCGAGGCTGGCCGCGGCGTTCGCGGCGCCGTAGTTCAGCGGGACCATGGCATGGCGGGCGAGTACCCAGGCGAGCATCTGCTTGTCACCGGACTCTCGGGCGGCCTGTTCGGCGGTGGCGAACCAGCCGTGCGCGTCGCGCTGATCGCCGCGGTCGTGCTGGATGATCGCGACCAGCCCGGTGATGCCGGCCGCCGTACGCGCGAGGTCGGTGCGGGTGTGGGCCGGGTGCGGACGACCCAGCACGTCGCGCAGGAGGTCGAGATCGGCCTTCATCTGGCCGAGGACGACAAGCGGCGGGCGCCCGTGGTAGCCGCCGCGGTGCCGCTCGAAGGCTCCGTCGAGATAGCCGAGGTCGCCGACGTCGGAGCCGGAGAGTCCTGCGTTGATACCTGCGCGCGCTTCGGCGATGCCCGGAACCGTCGCGAATCCCGTCGCCAGTGCTGCCGCGCTGAGAAAGCTCCGCCTCTTCACCGCTGTCTCCTCCTCTCCGTCAACGCCGTCAGCATGACGGGTTGCCCTGCGCCAGCGCCTGGAGGCGACCACTGCCCGGACGATCTCCTGGACCGTCAGCTCGTAGCCTTCGGCCAGCAGCTGGTACCACCGGGGAGTCGGAAGCCGTTTCTCCTTCTCCCACCGCTTCAAGTTCCCCGCGTCGAACGGTTCCCCGGCCTGGAACTGTTCCAGGAACAGGGCTTGTTCTTCGCGGGAACGGCCGGTGGCTTCGCGGCGCTCCCGCAGCAGTACCCCGATGCCGTCCGGTGCCATCATGCCTGCCCCCTGCGCATCTGACTGTCCAGTGCCCGAACCTGGCCCCCCTAAGCGGCCCCCGCGCAGAAATGGCCCCCTCGGTGGCACCAGCGTGCTTCGCATTTAGCGGAGTTGACTGTCTACCAGCAAGCGGGGCAGCCCGGGCGAAGTCCTAGGTCTTCCCCGTCCCCGCCCGGTTGACGCATCCCGTGCAACCCTGCCCCCGAAGGGTTTCCTCACCATGCGCGTATTCGCCGCCGCCTTCTCCATCGCCCGAGAACCGGCATCGGTGCCGTTCACCCGCAACAAGGTGGCCGAACTGCTGGCTCGCTGGCGTGTCCAGCTGGACTCGGACTCCACGACGGCGGTCATCGTCGTCACCTCCGAGCTGGTCACCAACGCCGTCTGCCACACCGACGGCGCGGAGCTGGCCGTGGGCGTGCTCGTGAACCCGATGAGGGACCGAGCGCTGATCGCGGTCTACGACGGCTCCCCGGTGCTTCCTCAGACCAGGGAGAGCGGCCATGACGCGGAGGACGGCCGGGGGATGTTCCTGATCCAGGAGCTGGCGACGCGCTACGGCACCGAACGCACGACACGGGGCAAGCGGGTCTGGGCCGAAGTGGCCCTGCCCAAGCAGCGCCTGGGACGGCGCCGGCTTATCGACCCGGCGCTTCCCGCGCCTGGCGGCATCACCCCGGTCAGCGGAGCCGGTGATCCCGTGCGCGCTGCCCCCGCCGACCGCGACCGTCTCGGGGCGTTCCTCACCGCGTCCTGGGCGGCGCTCCACGTCGCCATCCTCGGCATGCTCGGACTGCTGGTCCACCACACCGCGACCCGCCTCGAAGGTGCCGTTCCCGTCAGCGCACCGGACCGGCTCATCGAGGACGGCCACCGGTGAGGGCCCGCCCACTCGCCGTCCCCGGGGCGTTCGCCTTCGAATCGAACACCCACCACGACGTCCGCGGTGCACTCCAGGAGTTCTACCGGGAGGACGCGTTCCGTGCGGCCACCGGCCAGACGTTCAGCGTGGCCCAGGCCAACACCGTCGCCTCCCGCCTCGGCGCGCTCCGTGGCATCAGCGTCGCCACCGCCGACCACGCCAAGTACGTCACCTGCACCAACGGGTCGGTCCTCGACGCCCTGGTGGACCTGCGTACCGGATCGGCCACCTTCGGCACTTGGCACCTGGAACACCTCGACGCCGAGCGGCGTACCGCGCTGTACGTGCCGCCCGGCGTCGGACACGCCACCTTCGCCCTCGCGGACCGCTCCAGCGTCACCTACCTGCTCAGCGAGCTGCACCGTCCCGAGCAGTTCCTGACGATCGACCCGCTCGACGCGGACCTCGCCATCGAATGGCCGCCCGAGCCCGCCTCCGTCGTCGCGGACAACAGCCTGAGCCTCGCCGAGGCGCTGAACCGCAAGCTGCTGCCCGCCCGCACCGGCTGAACCTCCACCACACCTCACCCAGAATCGGTGGCTCTCATGGAGAACATCCTCATCACCGGCGGCGCCGGCTTCATCGGATCGCACTTCGCCCGCCGCCTCATCGACGCCGACGACGTCGCCAAGGTGACCGTCCTGGACGCCCTCACCTACGCGGGCAACCTCGGCAACCTCGACGGCATCACCGACTCCAAGAAGTTCACCTTCGTCCAGGGCAGCATCCTCAACCGCACCCTGGTCGACGCCCTGATGGAGGCCCACGACGCCGTGGTCCACTTCGCCGCCGAGTCCCACGTCGACCGCTCCCTCACCGACGCCGGGAACTTCGTCTCCACCAACGTGCTCGGCACCCAGACGCTCCTCGACTCCGCCCGCCGCATCGGCACCCGCAAGTTCGTCCACATCTCGACCGACGAGGTGTACGGCTCCCTGCCCACCGGCACGGCCTTCGAGACCGACCCGCTGAACCCCACCGTGCCGTACTCGGCGTCCAAGGCCGCCTCCGACATGATCGCCCTGGCCTACCACTCCAGCTACGGCGTGCCGGTGTGCGTGACCCGCTCCTCAAACAACTACGGGCCCCGCCAGTACCCGGAGAAGCTGATCCCCCTGTTCGTCACCAGGCTGCTGGCCGGCGAGAAGGTCACCGTCCACGGCAACGGCGAGCACGTCCGCAACTGGCTGCACGTCACCGACAACTGCGCCGGAGTGGAACTGGTCCTCCACAAGGGCATCCCCGGCCAGGCCTACAACATCGGCGGCGGTACCGACCTGACCACCATCGAGCTGACCGGCATGCTCCTGCGCGAGACCGGTGTCACCTGGAACCAGGTCACCTACGTGCCCGACCGGGCCGCCAACGACATCCGCTACTCCATGGACTGGAGCAAGCTCGCCCAACTCGGCTACCAGCCCCAGCAGGACCTGGCAGCCGGCATCGCCGAGACCGTCGACTGGTACCGCCGCAACCCGGACTGGTGGCAGACCCCCGCCACAGCGCGGGCCGCCGCGTGAAGGGCCGCGACGTGAAGACCTCCGGCACGACGGAGCCCCGTCGCATCCTGGTGACCGGCGTCGGCGGAGCCCCCGGCCTCGACCTCGCGCTCGCCCTCCTCACGAACGGCCACGAGGTCATCGGCACCGACTCCAACCCCCTCGCGCCGGGCCTGCTCGTCCCCGGCATCATCGCCCGCACCGTCGCCCGCGCCGACAGCCCCCTGTTCGCCGCGGACCTGATGGAGCTGGTGCACGACCTCAAGCCGGAAGCCCTGATCTGCTGCGTCGAGAACGAGCTGCCGCAGCTGGTCCACCTGCGCGGCCACCTGGAGCGCGCCGGCGTGCGGACCTGGCTGCCGCCCGCGGCCACCGTCACCACTGCGGGCGACAAGTGGGAGTTCCACCAGGCGATGCGGGGCGCGAGGGTGCCCACCCCGCAGACCTGGCTGCCCGACCGGATCGACCAGGTCCCCGAGGACACCGAGCTGGTTGTCAAGCCGCGCCGGGGCCAGGGCTCCAAGAACGTGCACTTCTGCCGGACCCACGAACAGGCCCGCGTGCTGTGCGAGCTGGTTCCCGACCCGATCGTCCAGCAGCGCATTGTGGGCGTCGAGTTCTCCGCCGACTGTCTGACGGACCGCAACAGCCGCACCTCCGCGATCCTGCGACGGCGCCTGATGGTCCAGGCCGGCATGTCGATGGTCGCCGTCACGATCGACGACCCGGAGGCCACCAAGCGGGTCACCGAGGCGATCCGGGCGGTCGGTGCCGTCGGCCCGGTGGACGTCCAGGGCTTCATCACCGAAGGCGCCGACCCGCGCGTGGTCATCACCGAGATCAACGCCCGGCTCGCCGCCGGATTTCTCCTCTCCGAGGAAGCCGGAGCCGATCTGGTCCGGCAGACGGTCAACGGCCTCTTCCAGCAACCCGTCGACCACCGGCGGCTCACCTACCGCAGCGGCGCCTTCCTCACCAAGTACGTCGCCGTGATGTCCACCGAGCCCCGTGCCGTCCCCGGCACGCCCTGACGAAGGAGCACCCCGACTTGACCCCGACCATCACGCGGCCCCCGGGCGTCGAACGCAACGCCGCGCCGCTGCTGCACGGCACCGAAGCCGCCGCACTGGCCGCCGTCCTCCCCAGCGGCCAGTGGGGCCACGGCCCGGCCACCGAGCAGTTCGAGGCCGGCGTCGCCGACCTGCTCGGCGTCACCGACAGCGTCGCCGTGAACTCCGGCACCACGGCACTCCACCTCGCTCTGCGGTCGATCGGCATCGGCCCCGGCGACGACGTCGTCCTCCCCTCCCTCACCTTCTGCGCGAGCGTCCAGGCCGTCACCTGGACCGGCGCCGCACCCCGCTTCGCCGAGATCGACCCCCGCACGCTGGCCGTCACCCCGGACACCGTGCTGGAAGCCCTCACCCCGAACACCCGGGCCGTCATGCCCGTGCTGTACGGCGGCCGGGCCGTGGACCTCACCCCGATCCACGACCACCTGGCCGCCCGGGGCATCCAGATCATCGAAGATGCCGCCCACGCCTTCGGCTCCCGTCACCCGGACGGAACCATGGTCGGCGCCGACCCCGCCGTGCTGACCTGCTTCTCGCACGACCCGATCAAGAACCTCACCACCGGCCAGGGCGGCACGATCGTCCCCCGCACCCGCGAGGAAGCCGACACCCTCCGCAGCCTGCGCCTGTTCGGCATCGTCCAGTCCAAGGACGCCCGAGCCTCCCTGACCTCCTACGAGGTCCAGGGCCCCGGGATGCGCTTCGACATGTCCCAGCTGAACGCCGCCATCGGCCTCGCCCAGTTGGAGCACTTCCCGCAGACCACCGCCGTACGCCAGCAACTGTGGCGTACCTACCAGGCCGAACTGACCGGCGTGGACGGCGCCCGCCTGGTCGACGTGGACGTGGTGAACACCGTGCCGTTCAACTGCGTGGTGGTCCTCGACCACCACCGGGACGACGTCTTCCGCCACCTGCGGGAGCAGGGCATCGGCGTCGCCGTGCACTACCCGCCCAACCACACCCAGGCCGCGTTCTCGCCCTGGCACCGGGCGTTGCCGGTCACCGAACAGGTCGCCGGCCAAATCCTCGGCCTGCCGTTCCACCCCGCCATGACCCACGACAGCGTCCGCTACACGGTCGCCGCGCTCGCCGACGCGATCAAGGCCACCGCATGACCGACACCAAGGAGCCGAAGATGAGCGAGACGTTCCGCCACCCGAAGCGCCACCGCATCCTGGTGGTCTGCCTGGGCAACCACAACCGCTCGCCGCTCGCCGCCGCGGTGCTCGCCCACATCGGCGGAGAGAAGGTCGAGGTCCGCTCGGCCGGACTGCGCGAGCGCCACGTCGGCGGCCCGGCGCACAGCAATGCCATCCGTGCCGCCGAGGGCGCCGGGTACGACATCCGCGACCACCGCGCGGTCAAGGTCAACCGCCGCATGCTCGACTGGGCCGACGCGGTGCTGGCCATGGACCGCGTCGTCCTCGCCGAACTCAAGACCATGACGGACGGAACCCCGGCCGCCGGAAAGGTCGACCTCTACATCAGCGGCGAGGACGTGCCCGACCCCTGGGAGAGCGACTACACCGCTTACCAGGTGTGCGTCGACACCATCCAGGCCGGCGCCGTCCGGCACGTTCTGGACCTGGAGAACTAGCGGTCCACGACCGACAACAGCACGTCCACGAGACGGTCGGCGGCGTCCGGCCGACCGTGCTCGGCGGCCCGCCGCGCGATGTCCGCGCGGCGGGCCGGGTCCGTCAGCAGCGGACCGATCGCGTCCTGGAGAGTGTCCGGCGAGGCCCGGCCGAGCAGAGCCACCGCCGCGCCGGCATCCGCCAGGTGACGGGCGTTGTGCTCCTGCTCGTTCCCGGCCGACGTCGCCAGTGGGATGAACACCGCGGCCCGCCCCAGTGCGGTCAGCTCGGCCAGCGTCCCCGCGCCGCTGCGGGAGACGACCACGTCCGCGAGGGCGAGTACGTCCGGAAGCTCCGGGCCGACGAAACCGGTCACCAGGTACCGGGGGCGCAGGTGCTCCGGCAACGCTGCCGCCCGCTCCCGCAGCCGCCCTTCATGGCTGGGCCCGCACTGGTGGACCACGTTGGCGTGGCCGAGCAGCCACGGCAGGATCTCACTCACCAACTCGTTGATCTGCTGGGAGCCCTGCGCGCCGCCGGTCACGTACACGGTCGGCAGGGAACGGTCAAAGCCCCACAGCCCGAACGCCTGGATCGCCTTGTCGCCCTGGCCGGTCAGCACCTCCGGGCGTACCGGGTTGCCAGTCACCACGGCGGTGGCGCGGGCGGACTCGGGCAGGAACCGGAGCGTCGACTCGGAGGAGACCGCGACCCGGGTCGCCATCCGGGCCAGCGCCCGGTTGCCCAGGCCGAGCCGGACGGTCTGCTCGTGGACCACCAGTGGCCGGTGGCACATCCGGGCGGCCATCCCGACCGGCACCGCGACGTAACCGCCCGTACCGAGCACCACGTCCGGGCCGAACTCGGCAACCGCAGAGCGGGCCTGCGCGACGCCCAGCGGGACACGGCCCATGTCCTTGACGTTGGCGGGCGAGACCAGCTTGAGCGGGTTGGCGGAGCGCCGGATCTTCCCGGTGGCGACGGTCCTGAACGGGATGTTCTCGGCCGCGGTCACCTTCGCCTCAAGACCGGTGGCGGTGCCGATCCACAGCACATCCAGCGTGCCGTCGGCCTCGGCGAGCCGCGAGCGCAGGGCGCGGATCGCAGTGAGCGCCGGGTAGGTGTGGCCACCCGTTCCTCCGCCAGTGACGATCAGCCGCAGAGGTCGGCCAAGACGAGAGACGAGATCGCTGATGTCCCGGTTCACGCCTGGAACATACCAGTGCCGCCGGAGCCTTCCGCCCATCTCGCCTGACGTCCAGCCAGGGACGGGTGCACCCGCAGCCGGCTTCGGCGGCGCGGCCGGGAATTCCGTGGGTGCGGCTGATCAGCACCAGGGCCGCGACGACGACATGCAACTCGGCGGCCGGTTCACCGCGACGTCGGATCGGGCGTCGAGAGATCAGCGTGCACGACCTTCCCGAACGGGCGGGGGCTGACACCCCAGCGGCCTTGAGTGAGCCGGTGGACCAGCGCAAGGCCGCGACCCGACGTCGCGTAGGGTCCGGCCTGGATCATCACGGGCATCGTGCGGGAGCCGTCACCGACGAGGATGCGGACGATCCGGTCGCTCGGGCGGCGCACGGCGACAACCATGCGCGTCTGGCAGCCGGTCTCGACGGCGTTGGTGGCCAGCTCACTGACGATCAGCAAGGCATCGTCCACCAGCGCGTCCAGCTCCCATTCCCGCAGCTTCGCGTCAACGAGGCGACGCGCAGCACCCACGGACTCGGCCCGGTACGGCAGGCAGGCAGTCGCCGGCCTGATGGCCACCCGAGGGGCGGCGGCACCGGAGCAGTCGATTCGGACTACTGGCTCCGCCTCCCGGACCCACGGTTCGACGCATCGGTCGTCGCGCACTCGGTGGACTTGCGCCATCGGGTCCCGGCGAAAGCCGTAGCCGTAGGTCGACACCGGGTCGAGTTCCGTCACCGCCACATCGGACAGCCTGACCGTCTTCGCCGCAGCAGCTGTGTCCTGCGCCATTCGTACACTCCCTCACGCACCGAGCCCGTAGCGTCACTCGACGCTACGGGCTCGGTGTGATGCGAGGGACAGAGTTTCTGCCTCCAGTTCCTGCGGTCGCTACGCCGCCATTCCGATGGAATCGGCCAAGCGCCGCCCGGCCTCCCGCATCGAGGGCCGGCCATCGACCAGCCCTCGGACCATGGCTCGGGCCTCCTCGTTCCAGCGCGCCGTCTCGGGCGCGACGGCGACGGCGTCCGTAAGCAGTCCGGCAACGGACTCCGCTTCACCGCGGAGAGCGTGCGCCCTCGCGACCTCGATCAAGTGGCGACCGCGACGGGGAACCGCCGCGACATCGGCGGTCGGCAGCCGCCGAGCCCAGCGCAACGCCGTGCCGGTCTGACGGAGCTCGACCGCCACAGTCACCGAGTGCAGCCCGACAGCCTGGCGCGACCCCGACGTAGGGGCGCTCCAGAAGTCCTCCGGAAGGCGCTCGGCGACGGCCACCGCACGGTCGATCCAGCCCCACGCCTCACCGGCTTCCCCGGCCACGGCGTGCGTGATGGCGGCATGGAATGCCATGTCCGCCCAGGCACAGGCCAGTTCCGGCGTGTTCGCCCGAATCGGATCGAGCAGCCGAAGAGCGTCCTCGGTGAGCGCCTGAGCGCTGTCCCACTGACCGGACTTCCGGAACGCCTCGACCAGGAACCAGCATGCCTGCCCGATCGCCTGCGGGTCGCCCGACGCCCTCGCAGTCGCCAAGGCACGTTCGGCCACCCGCCAGACCAGGTTGCCGTCACCCTGGAACGCCGCATACATCTGCGTCAGGTTCAGCGCGCTGGCGTACATCACCTCCGCCCGTCGCCGGTCTGCGCAGTCCGGATGCGAAACCGCTGAAGAGGCGGCCGACACGAGCGATGGCAACAGCTCTGCCAGGGCGGTTCGGTGATCTCCCCGGGTCATCCTGGTCCGCCAGGCGTTCGCCAGCTGGGCCGCGACGTGGTCCAGGTTCGGCACCGGCCCGGAGGAGACCCCCAACGGCGAGCCGTCGACTGCCCGCCGAACAGAGTCCAGGGCCGCATGCTCCACTCCGGAGTACAGCGCCGTCGGCATACCGACCTCGCCTGTCAACAAGGAGATGTCATCGATCCCCAAGTGCTGAGCGATACGCACAAGCATCGGCAGGCGCGGTGGCAGCAACGCCCCGCTCTCCACCTGCTTCAGCCAACTCGGCGACCGCCCCAGCAGGGCGGCCAACACCGGACGGGACTTTCCGGCGCGTTCCCGGTAGTACTGGATGCGCCGGCCAACGGGCAGTGCGGGATCCAAGGCCATACTGACAGCCTATGGCCGCGGGGCCACCTCGGGCAGCCGACGAAGGGCATCTGGAGCCAGTGCCATGACTGAGCCTCAGTCTTACGAGGTCGCCGCGCATCACCGCCGACGTGCTGTTCTTCGACGGAGACGATCACGGCAGCAGCTCCTTGTGGCGGTCCGAGGTCCGCTCACGATGCCAGACCGGCAGCTTGATCGTTCACCTGGAGCACGGCGCTCCCCTCGCGTAGCGTTAATCCCCTTCCCCAGGAGGCGTGTTGAGAGAGATCATCCTCATGTCCGACCCGAAGGTCGCCGCGATCCCCGTCGCGCACTGCGACGATCAGCTGCTGGACGTACGGAGCAGCAACGGGCTCCTCGTCGACGAGCGCCAGCAGGACGGCACCGGGGCCTTCGCGCAGCTGCGGGCCGGCGTGCTCGACCGGCTGCTCGATGCACAGGCCGCGCTGCCGGACGGCCTGCGGCTGCTGTTCGTCGAGGGCTACCGGCCACCGCCTCTCCAGAGCCGCTACTTCGACGAGTACGCCGCCGAGTTGCGGGCCGCGAACCCCGACTGGCCGGACGAGCGGGTCAGGTCGGCGACGAGCCGCTACGTCTCGCCGCCGGAGATCGCGCCGCACAGTGCCGGGGCCGCCGTCGACCTCACCCTCGTCGACGCCGACGGCCGCGAGCTCGACCTCGGCACCAGGATCAACGCCAGCCCGGAGGAGAGCGCCGGGGCCTGCTACACCCACGCCGACGGCATCGGCGCGCAGGCCCGCGCCAACCGACGGCTGCTCAGTGACGCCCTGACCGGCGCCGGGCTCGTCAACTACCCCACCGAGTGGTGGCACTGGTCGTACGGGGACCGCTACTGGGCGCTGGCCACCGGCGCGCCGTCCGCGCTCTACGGACCGGCGCACCGGTAGCCGGCAGCGGCCACGACACGCGGCCGGCGGAGGCCTGCCGACCGGGGCCGTGGGCGCGGGCCAAGATGGCGTCGACACAGGCGCAGGCCCGAGGAGCAGAGCGATGACCGAGCAGAACCCCGAGCAACTCCCCGCCGTCGCCGTCGCGATCGTGGTCAAGGACGGCCGGGTGCTGATGGTGCGGCGGCGGGTCGCCGAGGGCGAGCTGTCCTGGCAGTTCCCGGCCGGGGAGGTCGAGCCCGACGAGTCCCCCGAGGCGGCGGCCGTTCGCGAGACCGCCGAGGAGACCGGCCTCCACGTCGCCGCGGCCAGGCTGCTCGGCGAGCGGGTGCATCCGCAGAGCGGGCGGCGGATGGCGTACACGGCCTGCGAGGTGGTCGGCGGCACCGCCATGGTGATGGACTCCGACGAGCTGGACCGGGTGGTGTGGGCGTCCCACGCCGAGCTGGCCGAGTACGTGCCGTTCCCGCTGTTCCCGCCGGTGCAGGAGTACCTGGACGGCACGATCGCCGGGTAGGGCGAGGGGCGGCAGACGAACCCGCGCGGGAAGTCGGCCCGTCCGACTTCCCGCTCAGCGACGGCTCCCCGCGCAGCTGCCGAGGCCGGGCGTTCCCTGCCGAGCCTTCCCCGCCGGGCGCGGCTACGCGCGACCGCTGCGCGCGCAGGTCGCGCAGCCCGCCCGATGGCCGGCGAGCGTCGCTTCGAACTGTGCCTTCGTCTGCTCCAGCCGCGTGACGGTACCCCGGGTCGAGTAGCCGGCGAGGCTGCGCAGGACGACCCTTCGGCCCTTGTGCGTCCTGAGCGCCGGCGCCTTCGAGAGGCTGCCGATGGAACCGGCGTCGGCCAGGTCGACCGAGGCGATCTCGCACCAGGCGATCCGGTGGGTCCACTCCACCGTACGGCTGGTGATCCCGGAGTCGTCGATGACCAGGCCCATCCGCAGGACCCGGTAGAGCATCACCGCCGAGGCGACGCCCATCGCCGCGCCGACGGCCCTTCCACCCCCAGGGTCCTGCGCGACGGCGACCGCGACGAGGAGGAGGACCGTGAAGACCACGGCCATGGCGACGCGCTGCCAGAGGCTGAGCGGGATGCGGATCGGGAGGGTGAAGCCATCGGTCACGGCGTGATGGTGGCACCGGGGCCGTCGGCCGTCAACGGCTCCACCACCGGCATCCCGCCGCAGGAGTTCGCGGCCGTGCGCGCGTGTCGGAACCTCTCGCGAGCCACTTTGCGAAACCGCGTCGCCGATGTCCGGAACTCATCCCGGGCGGACGGGCGTTCGGGTTGGAGACCCCGTGCCCTGCCCCGGAAGGAAACGCGTGACCACCACCTGCGGAGCCCCGTCCGACCGAGCCGCACGAGGAGCGCATCGATGAGGCGGGATCCGGTCACCGACGAGACGGTCGCCCGGCTCCGGGTCCAGGCCCGCACCGACCCCGCCTCGGGCCTGCCCGCGCTGGCCGCGGCGCTGCGGGGCCGGGCCTACGGCCCTCCCGAGCGCCGGCCCGAGGACGCCGTCCCGTTCCTGGAGGAGTCCGCCGGCATCTACCGCGCCCTGGTCGCCGACGGCAGCACCGAACACCTGGGCGCCGCCTCCCACACCCTGTCCTCCCTCGCCCTGCACCACTCCCTGGCCCACGCCGACGACCTCGCCCTCGTCGCCCGGCAGGAGGCGGCCGACCTGGCCCGGCGTGCCGAAGTGGCCCGGCCGGTACCGGACCTCGGCCGGGCCGCCGTCATGCGCGCCGACCTCGCCCACGGCCTCGCCGAGGCGGGGCGGTTCGACGAAGCCGTGGACGCCGCCCGCGCGGTGGCCGACCGCTCCCGGGCGGTGACCGAGAAGGGCGGAAGCGACCTGACGTGGCGGCTGCTCGACCTCACACTGCTGCTCCGCCTCGCGGACCGCACCGAGGAAGCCGTGGCCGTCGAACACGAGGCCCTCGCCTGGCTGCGCGACGACCCTGCGGAACCGGTCCGCAGCCCCGTCACAGCGCTGCGGACCGCCGGTGCCGCCCTGTGGTTCGCCGACCTCGGCGACCCCGGGCAGGCCCATCACCTGCTCGCGGAGGCCGCCCGCTCCTGCGAGCGCCTGCCCGCCCACGGCAGCACCGGCAACTTCGGCTTCCACGAAGCCCTGCGGAGCGCCTTGTTCGCCCGCTCCGGCGTACGGGACGAACAGGCCGCGGCCGACGCCCCGGACCCGCTCGCGCTCGGCGTCGACCCGAGCCGACGCCTCCAGCCGGTGCTGGGCCTGAGCCTCCACCACTGGTCCTTCAGCCTGCGCGCGTCCTTCGAGGACGGACTGGTCGCCCTCGCGCGGGCCGTCGAGGCCATCACGGGCGTTCCCGAGTGCACCGACCGCCTGCCGGACGAGGACGACCCGCCCGAGCACACCGACGGCCCGCCGCCCCTGCCGGACGACCGCGACCAGCTCGCCACCCTCGGCACCCTCACCCGACGGCTCGACCTGCGCCGGGCAGTCCTGGAGGCCCATCCGTCCTACTACGCCCGCCTCACGCTCCCCCCGCTGCGGCGGAGCGTCGACATCGAACGCCGCCTCCACGCGACGGACCCCGCCGACGGCACCCGGCGCCTGGTCAGGGCACTCACCGACCTGGCCATGGCACAACTCGTCCACGGCGACAACGCCGACGCGACCGGCACCCTGCACGAGGCCCACGCGCTCGCCGGCTGAACGGAGCAGTCAGCCACCGATGCCCGTGCGGGCACCGAACTTGCCTCCGCGGGAGGCCAGTTCCTTGATCATGACCCCGGTGCGCCCGGCGACGTGCGCCCGCCGGAGGGTGTCGTCGCGCCGGGTGAACTGGCCGACCGCGTCGCCCCGGCCGAGGGTGACGGCCCGGGCGATGTAGCGCGGCCTGTACGGCGCGGGCGTGCGGCCCGCGAGCAGTCGGCGCAGGTTGTCCACCGCGTGAGCCGCCTGCGGGCCGGCGAGCGCGCAGGCGAAGCGGGCGCCGGGCACCGCCGCGCAGTCGCCGATGGCGAAGATCCGCTCGTCGTCGACGCTGCGCAGGGACGCGTCCACGGCCGCGCGGCCGTCCCCGTCGACGGTGAGTCCGCTGCGGGCCGCGAGGTCGGGGACGCCCGACACGATCGCCCACAGGGTCAGGTCGGAGGGGAGCGCCACGCCCGACCCGAGGTGCACCGCACCGTCGGTGGCCCGCACGACGCTGTCGTCCACCACCTCGACCCGCAGGCCCGCCAGCCCGTCCCGGACCTTCCGGTGCGCCGCACCGGAGAAGGCCTCGGCCACCGCCGCCCCGACGATCCGCACCCTCAGGTCCGGCCGCGCCTCGGCGACCTCGGCCGCCGTCTCGATCCCGGTCGGACCGCCGCCGACCACCGTGACCGCACTCCCGGCGGGCAGCGCGGCCAGCTCCGTACGGGCCCGCTCCGCGCCCTCCCAGCTGCCCACCGGGACGGTGCCCGGCATCGGCCGCACGGTGCTGCCCACGGCGAGGAACGCCCAGTCGAAGGTGAGGCCCGTCCCGTCGTCGAGGGCGACGAGGCCGTCGCCGATCCGGTCGACGGTGCCGACCTTCAGCACGGCCCCCGCCCGGAGCATCGACGCGATCGGCGTCGCGGCGGCGCCCGTCCCCGCGACCTGCTGGTGCAGCCGTACCCGCTCCACGAAGTCCGGGCGCGGGTTGACCACCGTCACCTCGGCGGCCCGCACCTTCTTCGCGATCCGGTTCGCCGCGAGCATGCCCGCGTAACCGGCGCCCAGCACGACCACCTTCATCTCGGGTACCACCGTCATCTCGGCCTCCTGCCGACGCGCTGCGTTTCCGTTCGGTCGGGCAGGAGATGCCGGCGGGCCGCCCGGCGTGACACCGGTCCATGCGTGACACGGGTCACACGGCGTGGGGTGTCACGGATCGGCCGGCTCCGGCGTCCTGTGGGAGGCACCAGCCGACCGGAAGGAGACCCTGGATGAGCAGCGAGCACGCGGACGGCCGCCGCCCCGACCCGGCCGTCAAGGCGCCCGACCCGGCCACCGGGGCGTTCGTCGCCCACCGCAACCTGCTGTTCACCGTCGCCTACGAGATGCTCGGCTCCGCGGTGGACGCCGAGGACGTCCTCCAGGAGACCTGGCTGCGCTGGGCCGGCGTCGACCTCGCCACCGTGCGGGACCAACGCGCCTACCTGGTCCGGATCACCACCCGACAGGCGCTCGGACGGCTGCGCACGATCGGCCGGCGCAAGGAGTCGTACGTCGGCCCGTGGCTGCCCGAACCGCTGCTCACCTCGCCGGACGTGGCCGAGCAGGTCGAGCTGGCGGACAGCATCTCGATGGCGATGATGATGGTCCTGGAGACCCTCGCGCCCACCGAGCGGGCGGTGTTCGTGCTGCGCGAGGTGTTCGGCCTCGGGTACGAGGAGATCGCGGAGGCCGTCGACAAGACGCCGGTCACGGTCCGTCAGATCGCCCACCGGGCGCGGGCCCACGTCGCCGCCCGCCGACCGCGCGGCACCGTCTCGGCCGACGAGGCCCGCACCGCCATCGCCGCCTTCCGACGGGCCGTCGAGACCGGCGACCTGCAACAGCTGCTGGACCTCCTCGCCCCCGACGTGGTCGCGCTGAGCGACGGCGGCGGCATCAAGCAGGCCATGCCCCGGCCCACCGTCGGCGCCGGGCCGGTGGCCCGCCTGCTGGCCGCCGGCGTGGCGGTGTGGGGGCCGCTCGGGACGACGGAGCCCGCCCAGGTCAACGGGCACCCGGCGCTGATCCTGCGGGTCGACGGGGAGATCGACCTGGTGGTGGCGATGCGGATCGACGAGGGGCTGATCACCGGCATCTACTCGGTGCGCAACCCGGAGAAGCTGACCCACATGGAACGGGAGACGGCGGTGAGCCTCTGAAGCCGCCGAACCGGCCGGAATCCGGGAACGCCCCCTTCCGCCCCCGTACGCTGTCCCGCAGCACCGGGAACGAGGGCGTTCGGGGGAGCCAGTGGAACTACGTCAGTTGCGCGTCTTCGAGGCCGTCGTCGCCCACCGCACCGTCACCGGCGCGGCCGTGGCGCTCGGCCTCGCCCCGTCCTCCGTCTCCGAACAGGTCCGCACCCTCGAACACAGCCTCGGCGCCGAGCTGTTCGACCGGGCCAGGCGCGACATGACCCTCACCTCGGCCGGGGAGCGGCTGCTGCCCTGGTCCCGGCGTCTCCTCGACCAGGCCGAACAGGCCCGCCGCGACGTCGTCGCCACCCGGGCCCGACTCCGCCTCGGCGTCCTGGCGGCCATCGCCGCCACCCACGTCCCCGCCGTCCTGGCCCGCCTCGCCGACCGCCGGCCCGGCCTGGAGATATCCCTGCACACCGACACCGCCCGCGACGGCCTGCTCAGCGGCGTCGCGGCCGGGGCCCTGGAAGCGGCCCTCATCCTCGACTCCCCCGGCCCGCTCGGCGCACTCGGCTTCTACCTGCCGCCCGCCCCGCTCGACCACCTCGACCTCCAGGACGTCCCCCTCGCCCTGGTCGCCTCCCCCACCCACCCGCTCGCCCGCGCCACCACCCTCACCCGCGGGCACCTCCGCGGCCACCGCCTCCTCGTCGACACCCCCGGCTGCTCCTACCACCTCGCCGGCGAACGCCTCCTCGGCCACCACGTCCAGCGCCTCCACACCGGCGCCCTCCCCGTCACCCGCGCCTGCACCGAACAGGGCCTCGGCATCGCCCTCCTCCCCGCCTGCGCCGTCCAGGACCACCTCGCCGCCGGCACGCTCGTCCGCCTCCCCCTCGACCCCCCGCCCCTGCGCCTGCGCCTCCTGTGGCGCGCCGCCCGCGACCCCCTCCCGGGCCTCCGCGCCCTCCTCCACGCCGCCTGCGCCTGACCACCGCGCCCGGCCCTCGCGGACCGCCGCGGCCACTGCCGGCGTCCGCCCCCGAAGACACGTCGGGCCCTGCCCCGTCAGGGGAAGGGCCCGAGGATGCGGGACGGTTCAGGCGTTCTTGGGGCCCGCGGACTGGACGACCTCGAAGGACCAGAGGGTGGAGCCGGAGGCGGCCGGGCGCTTGGGGGCCTCGCCCTCACCGCCGTGCTGGTGGGCCGCCTTCATGGGGCCCTCCATCCAGGCCTTGAAGGACTCCTCGTCGCGCCAGCGGGTGTAGACGAGGTACTGGTCGGTGCCCTCGACCGGGCGGAGGAGTTCGAACCACTCGAAGCCGTCCGAGTTCTCCACCGCGCCGGCCCGAGAGGCGAAGCGCTGTTCCAGCACCTCACGCTGCTCGGCCGGTACCGTCAGGACGTTGATCTTGACGACGGACATGGCGCTCCTTCTGCTCCGCCGGGGTCGCTGGTGCGGCCGCCGGCCCGGTGACTGCCTACGGGGAGCAGTCTCCTACACCTCACAGCCGGGCGGTCCGCAGGCGCGGTGGTCACGGTCGGCAGCGAAGCGTCCATGTGCGAGGACGGGGCCGGAGTGCCAGCCTGGAAGTAGAGCCCAGAACCCGAGGAACAGGGAAGTAGTGGTCATGGGTATCGGCGACAAGTTCCGGGACAAGGCCCAGCAGGCGGAGGAGGAGGCGAAGGAGCGCCTCGGTCGGCAGAAGCCGCAACAGAGTGACGACGCTCAGCAGAAGGCCGCCCAGGCCCAGCAACAGGGCCAGCAGAATCTGGACGACCTGCGGGACGACCTCGACGACCAGCAGTAGCGAGGTCCGACGAGCGGGGACGGCCGCGGGCGAGCCTCGGCCGTCCCCGTCCCCGTCCGCGTCCCCGTCGGGCTCAGGCTCAGGCGATCCACGGCGGGAGGACGCGCTGGTCGTCGCGCGGGGCGAGGGCGCAGGCACCGTCGGGGGTTCGGGCGTCGGGGTTGTAGGCGTGGGCGGGGGAGGGGGAGGCGACGACGGCGGTGAAGCCGGTGTCGGTGGCGACCTGGCGGGCGGTGTCGGCGGGGAGGACGGCGGTGTCGCCGGCGGTGAGGGTGAAGGCCTCCCCTGCCAGGTCGACCCGGGCGGTGCCGGTGAGCAGGGTCCAGACCTGCTCGGTGTCCATGGCGTGCAGCGGGCCCTGGGCGCCGGCGGTCATGTCGACGTGCCAGACGGCGAGCGAGGTGGAGCCCTGGGTGGGCGAGGCGTAGGTGGTCATGCGGGCGTTCGGGGTCTCGGTGCGGCGGGCGTCGGTCCGGCGGATGACGGGCATGGCGAAGGAACCCCCTAAGGTGGACAATGAAGTTGTCTATATCGTCAATGAGGTTGTCTATCGTGTCAAGCGAACCGCCCCCGCCGGGCTTCGAACTGCCGCTGCGCCTGCTGCTCGCCTTCCGGATGATCATCGACGAGCTGCACGAGCGCATCGCCCGCGAGGGCCATCCCGACCTGCGCCCGATGCACGGCTTCGTCTTCCAGGCGATCGGCCCGCACGGCACCACCGCCTCCGAGCTCGGCCGCCGCCTCGGCGTCACCAAGCAGGCGGCGGGCAAGACCATCGACAATCTGGAGCAGCTCGGCTACGTCGAGCGCGCCGCCGATCCGGCCGACACCCGGCGCAAGCTGGTCCGGCTCACCGAGCGCGGGGTGGACTGCCTGCTCCGCTCGGCCCGGATCTTCGACGAGCTGCGCGAGGAGTGGTCGACAGCCCTCGGCGAGGAGCAGCTGCGACAGCTGGAGGACGGCCTGCGCCGACTCGCGCCCGGCGACCCGTTCCGCCTCGACACCCCGCGCTGGTTCGGCGCGCCGTAGACGATCAGCACCCTTGGGGGCGTCAGGACTTGGGCATCCCGCTGGTCGCGAGGGTCTGGTTCTTGTACGCCTTCACGCCGGTGATCTCGGCGCCGAACCAGTCCGGCGCCGAGAACGCCTCCGCCTCGGCCTCCGAGCCGAACTCGACCTCGACGGTGCGCAGCCCGGCCAACTCCCCCTGGTAGACGTCCACGTAGACCGTGACGCCGGACGAGTCGAAGGTGTACCGGTCCTTGACCAGCCGGGCCCCCTCGGTGGCCGGCCAGAGCTCGGTGAACTCCTGCTCCCCGAGGGCGCGTTCCACCTCGATCCGTACGGGGGCGCCGGCCGAGGACGCCTTGCGCTTGACGCCGAGGACGCCGCTGCCGCCGATCCGCCGCAGCCGCACCTCCGTCCCGTCGTCCTTGATGGCGATGTACCCCTGCTCGATGTGCTGCCGCACCGCCGTCTCCGGCGGCTCGAAGGAACCCAGCAGGAACTTGCGCTCGATTTCGAGCGGCATGCCGCACCACCCTTCCCGGTCACGGGCCCGCAGTCCTTCAGGCCGTCAGAACGACCGCCCCTCCCCACGGTACGGCGGCTCCGGCCCCGACGGGTCCGGTCGGTCGCGCAGGTCCGCACACAGGGAGCAGCTGAGCCGGTTCAGCAGCCCGGCGAGCTCGGTGTACCGCTGCTCGTCCCAGTCCCCCAGGAGTTCGGCGAGTTGGGTGCGCCGGGCGGCGACCAGTCGCAGCGCCACCTCCTCCCCCGGTTCGGTGAGCCTCAGCGGCAGGTTGTCGGTCCGCGCCGCGAGCCCCCGGCTCTCCACCTCCCGGACGGCCTCCTCGATGACGGCGACCGGGACGATCCGCCGCTCGGCCAGTTCGGCCGGCTCGACCGAGCCGTGCTGGTGCATCTGGAGGAGCAGCCAGCTGGAGGCGGGCAGCAGGTCCAGCCCGGCGGTCTCGGTGATCCGCCGGAAGAGGTCGCGCCGGGCCTCGCGGCTGTTCAGCACCGAGAGCGCGCGGGCGATCTCGTCCAGCGAGGTGCGCTCGACCGGGTTGAGCCCGATGGACTCGCTCAGGTCCGGCGCGGTGACGGTGGTGCGCAGCGTCTGTTCGCGCAGGAACAGCGACAGGACGAAGGCGACCACCACGACCGGCACCGCGTACAGGAACACCCGGGTGATCGACTCGGCGTAGGCGTGGTAGACGCCCTGCTGGACGGCGGCCGGCAGCCGGGAGATGACCCGCGGGTCGGAGGTGACGGCCTCCGGCCGGAAGCCGGGCGGCAGCGGCACGCCCGCCAGGGCGTCGGAGAGCCGGCTGCGCAGTCCGCTCGCGAAGACCGTCCCGAAGATGGAAACGCCGAAGGACGCCCCGATGGAGCGGAAGAAGGTGGCGCCCGCGGTGGCCACGCCGAGGTCCTCGTAGCCGACCGAGTTCTGCACGATCAGCACCAGCACCTGCATCACCAGGCCCAGTCCGAGACCGAAGACCAGGAAGTAGATACTCATCTCGGCGGTGCTGCTGTGCTCGTCCAGCCGGGAGAGCAGCAGTAGCCCGACGGTGGTCACGGCCGTGCCGGCGATCGGGAAGATCCGGTAGTGGCCGGTCCTGGCGACGATCTGGCCGGAGCCGATCGAGGTGAGCAGCATGCCGAGCACCATCGGCAGCATGTGGATGCCGGACATGGTGGGCGAGACCCGATGGACCACCTGGAGGAAGGTCGGCAGGTAGGTCAGCGCGCCGAACATCGCGAAGCCGACCACGAAGGAGATCACCGCGACCAGGCTGAACGTCCGCGAGCGGAACAGCCGCAGCGGCAGCACCGGCTCCACCGCGGTCCGCTCGACCAGGACGAAGGCGAGCAGGAGCACCAGCCCGAGCACCCCGAGGCCGACGATCTGCCAGGAGCTCCAGGCCCAGGTGGTCCCGCCGAGCGAGGTCATCAGCACCAGGCAGGTGGCGACGGCGGCGATCAGGACGGTGCCCGGGTAGTCGATCCGGTGCTCCCGCCGGACCTCCACCCCGTGCAGCACCGCCGCGATCACCACCAGGGCGACGACACCGATCGGCAGGTTGATGTAGAAGACCCAGCGCCAGCTGAGGTGGTCGACGAACAGCCCGCCGAGCAACGGTCCGAGCACGCTGGTGACGCCGAACACGGCGCCGAACAGGCCCTGGTAGCGGCCGCGGTCCCGGGGCGCGACGAGGTCGCCGACGATCGCCTGGGAGAGCACGATCAGCCCGCCGCCGCCCAGGCCCTGGAGCGCCCGGAAGGCGATCAGCTCGCCCATGTTCCGGGCGATCCCGCACAGCATCGAGCCGATCAGGAAGATCACGATGGAGGCCTGGAAGAAGCGCTTCCGGCCGTACATGTCGCCGAGCTTGCCCCACAGCGGGGTGGCGGCGGTGGAGGCCAGCAGGTAGGCGGTGACCACCCAGGAGAGGTGTTCGAGGCCGCCGAGGTCGCTGACGATGGTCGGCAGCGCGGTGGAGACGATGGTCTGGTCGAGGGCGGCGAGCAGCATCGCCAGCAGCAGGGCGCCGATCGGCACCCAGAGGTTGGGGACGGTGACCGCCGGCGGGCCGGGCTCGCCCGCGCGGCTCCGGTCGGACGCGGCGTGTGGATCGGTCATGGCGTCTCCGCGGGAGTGCACGTCGTCTCCGCAGGCACGCACGGCGTCTCCGCAGGCACGTACGGCGTCTCCGCGGGCATCATCGCGTCTCCGTCGACATCACGACGTCTCCGTGGGCATGGCGCCTCCGTGGGGTCGCGGGCCCGTCGGCCGGGCCGTGCGGATGATCACTCCCAGCTCACAGTGCTGGCCTGTTCGTCCCGATGTGTTCCGTCGGGTTGAGCCGAGCGTAAGCGCCGGGGACAACCGACGCGCCCCGGGCGTTCCCCGAGGAGCCGACCGGCACCGACCGGCACGACACTCCCGACCGGGGACGGACGCCCCTGTCCACTCTTCGGGCGGTCCTGCATAATCAGGCGCGTTCGTGCGCCCCGGTCCGCCGGGAACGTGCGCCGAACGACCGAACGACCGCCCGCGAAGTCGACGCGAAACCGAGGAGGACCGGCCGATGCCGGACCAGCACTGCCCGACGTGCGGCACCGCACGCTCCACCGGGTGCGGCTGCGTCCCGGACCCGAGCCTCACCGAGACCGCCGTCCTGCCCCACCTCGAAGGCCCGCCGCTGGTCCGCCCGTACGTCCCGCAGACCGCCGGCCAGGTGGCCGACGAGGCCCACCCGGACGCGCCGGTGGTGGACCCGTTCGCGACCACGGTGCTGCCGCCGGTCCCCCCGGGGCAGCCCGGGCCGCCGGTCGTTCCACCGCTCGGACCGGACGCGGACGCCTACGCCACCACGGTGCTGCCGCCCGTCGCCCCGGGGCAGGCCCCGCTCGGGCCCGATGCCGACGCCTACGCCACCACCGTCATGCCGTCGGCGCCGCCCACCGGGCCGGGCGGGTACCCGGCGCCGGC
>NZ_JAHSQD010000729.1 GCF_020103755.1 Streptomyces sp. LS1784 | reverse complement strand
TGTGCGGCCTCGGCCCGGTCCGCGCCGTCGGGGGCGTCCGCGGCCGCCGACGCGGCTGCGGCGATGGCGGCGGGCGGGGTCTGGTCGGCCGGGAGGAGGTTGCCGGCGCGGGAGCTGAAGCCGATGACGGTGCCGTCCGCGCTGATCGTCGGTCGGTAGGAGCTGTTGTCGGCGGGGGTGCCGTCCGCGCCGGTGCTGATCGCCCGGGTGGTGTGGGTCCAGCGGTCGGTGACGAAGATGTTGAACTTGCCGCGGTGCACGCCGGGGGCGAGGTCGGTGCGGTCCGAGGAGTAGACCACGTACCGCCCGTCCCAGCTGATGGCGGCGTTGAAGGCGTTGCGGATGCTCTGGTCGTCGCCCGCGCCGGAGCTGCCGTCGCCCGCGCTGACCAGCTCGGTGTGCCCGGTCCAGCGGTCGCGGACGAAGACGTCGCTCTCGTGCTTCGGCTGCCCGGGCACCGCGTTGGTGGCGTAGCTGCTGAACACCACGTACCGGCCGTTGCCGCTGATCGCCGCGTCGTTGCTGCCGCCGTCCAGCGCGGAGCCGTCGTCGGCGACGCTGACCCGCTCGGTGTGGCCGTTGCGCAGGTCCCGGACGTAGACGTCGCCCACGGCCCCGGCGCCGCCCGGCAGCAGGTTGGTCGCCGCGGAGGAGAACAGGGCCAGCCGGCCGTCGCCGCTCAGCCCGAGTGCGAGGGAGGCCCCGTCCAGGGCCTCACCCTTGGAGCCCTCGCTGACCCGGGCGGTGTCGCCCTTGGGCGGGCGGGCCTCGGCGACGGGCATCGCGGCGCCGGCCACGGTGGCGGCCACCAGGACGGCGGCGGTACGGGCCAGTCGGCGGCGGGTGCGTGCGGTGGTCATGGATCGTCCTCCCCTGGGATCACCCGGCCGGGCTCCCTCCCGGCGGCGGGCTTTCGCAGAGCCAATCGCCGGGAGGGCCGGTGGTCAACGGCTGTGGGTGATCTCGGCCGAAAATGCGCCGACGGGCGGATTTCGGAGGGGAGTCAGGACCTCAGAGGCGGCGTCGGAAGACGTCCGCGTTGCCGTTGGTGTCGCCCGGTACCAGGTTGCCGTCGTCGGCGCTGAACAGCAGCGTGCCGCCGAACGCGTCGACGTGCGGGAAGTAGGACGCGGAGGCGCTCTGCCCGCCGTCCGCGGTGAGGGAGACCCGGTCGGTCCGGCCGGTCCACAGGTCGTGGCGGAACACGTCGGTCTGCCCGTTGGTGTCGTCGGGCACCAGGACGGAGGCGGTGGAGGCGAAGAAGACCCAGCGGTCGTCGAGGGTCATCTCGGCGTCGAAGGAGGAATCGATGGTGGTGGTGCCGGGCAGTGGGGTGCTGACCTTGGTGACCTTGCCGGTGGCGAGCTCGTGGACGAAGACGTCCTCGTGGACGCCGTGCGAGCCCGGCCGGCCGCCCTCCTGGAAGAGGGCGTAGACCGCGTAGCGGCCGGAGGGACTGATCCGCCCGTCGGAGCCGCTGCCCCGGAGCTCCCCGGCCTCGTCGCGACTGGCGCCGGCGAGCCTGCCCGTGCGGGCGTCCCACACGAAGTACGGGTAGCGGCGGGCGCCGGCCGACGCGGAGGCGGTGTCGGTGCTGTCGGCGACGGCGGCCGGGGCCTGGTCGGCCGGGAGCAGGTTGCCGGCGCGGGAGCTGAAGCCGATGACGGTGCCGTCCGCGCTGATCGTCGGTCGGTAGGAGCTGTTGTCGGCGGGGGAGCCGTCCGCGCCGGTGGAGACCACCCGCGTGGTGTGGGTCCAGCGGTCGGTGACGAAGATGTTGAACTTGCCGCCGCGCACGCCGGGGGCGAGGTCGGTGCGGTCCGAGGAGTAGGTCACGTAGCGCCCGTCCCAGCTGACGGCCGGGTCGTGGGCGGTGCGGATGGTCTGGTCGTCGCCCGCGCCGGAGACGCCGTCGCCGGCCGTGACCAGCTCGGTGCGGCCGGTCCAGCGGTCCTGGACGAAGAGGTCGTTCTGGTGCTTCGGCTGCCCGGGCACCACGTTGGTGGCGCGGGTGCCGAACACCACGTACCGGCCGTCGCCGCTGATCGCCGCGTCGCCGGCGCCGTCGTCCAGTGCGGAGCCGTCGGCGGCGACGCCGATCCGTTCGAGGTGCCCGTTGCGCAGGTCCCGGACGTAGACGTCACCCGAGCTGCCGTGGCCGCCGGGCAGCAGATTGGACGCGGAGGACGAGAACAGGGCGTAGCGGCCGTCGCCGCTCAGCCCGAGCGCGAAGGACTCGCGGTCGAGCCCCTCGCCCTTGGGGCCCTCGCTGACCCGGGCGGTGTCGCCCTTGGGCGGGCGGGCCTCGGCGGCGGGCATCGCGGTGCCGGCCACGGTCGTGGCGGCCAGGACGGCGGCGGTACGGGCCAGCCATCGGCGGGTGCGTGCGGTGGTCATCGATCATCCTCCCCAGATGACGGTGCCGGGCCCACGACCCCCGCGGCCCGGTTCGATCACGAGCCAAGCGCCGGGCCGGGCGGGTGGTCAACGGGCGGGAGCGATCTCGTCCGGAAATACGCCACCGGTGGTACGCCTGACCGGATACCCGCTCCGGCCGGGGCCTTCGGTCCCGCCGGCCGGCTTGCGCGGGTGGTGCCGCCGTTCCGTTCCGTCTCCCGGGTTTCCACTGGTCGGCTGTGGTGGGCGCCCTCCGGCCGGTCCGCCGCGCCGTGCCGCGCTGGCAGAATTGGTCCGTGATCGACGCACGACGGCTGCGGACCCTGCGGGCCGTGGCGGACCACCGCACCGTGACCGCCGCGGCGGCCGCGCTCTACCTGACCCCCTCCGCGGTCTCCCAGCAACTGGCCGCCCTGGAGCAGGAGACCGGCCACCACCTGCTCGCCCGGGAGGGCCGGGGGGTGCGGCTGACCGCCGCAGGGGAGATCCTGCTCGGCCACGCGGACGTGGTGCTCGCCCAGCTGGAGCGCGCCGAGGCCGACCTCGCCGCGTACAGTGCGGGCGTCTCCGGGGAGGTGACGGTCGCCTCCTTCGCGACCGCCATCGCCTCGGTGCTCGCCCCGGCCGTCGGCCTGCTGGCCGGGAGCGCGCCCGGAGTGCGGCTCAAGGTGCTGGACGCCGAGGGCGACGCCAGTCTGCCGATGGTGTTGGACGGCCGGGCCGATCTCGCGGTGGCCGTCGAGTACCGGGGCGCCCCGCGTGCCGACGACGCCCGGCTGACCCGGGTGCCGCTGTACGCCGAGCCCTTCGAGGCCGTGCTGCCGCTCGGCCACCGGCTGGCCGCCGAGTCCGGCCCGCTGGCCGTCGCCGCGCTGGCCGACGAACCGTGGATCGGGCCGTACCCGGGCAACCCCTGCCACGACGTGGTGCTGCTGGCCTGCGAGCACGCGGGGTTCCAGCCGCGGCTGCTGCACTCCTCCGACGACTTCCGGGCCGTGGTCGCGCTCGCCTCGGCGGGCCTCGGGGTGGCGCTGGTGCCGCGTTCGGCGCTGCGCGGCGTCGACCTCGGCGAGGTCGCGGTGCGCCCGGTGGACAGCGAGCTCGCCACCCGCCGGGTGTTCGCCGCCGTCCGGGCC
>NZ_JAHSQD010000728.1 GCF_020103755.1 Streptomyces sp. LS1784 | reverse complement strand
GGCGGGCGCGCGGCGGCCCGGAACGCCGGGGCGGTCAGCGGGCCGCGCGCCGGTGGTGGGCGAGGTCGGCGTGCGGGTCGTCGGCTCCCGGGGCGGCGCTGTGGTCGGTGTGCACGGTGGCGGCGGTGAGCCTGGGGACGGCGTGGATCAGGCTGTGCTCGGCTGCGACGGCGATGGCGTGGGCCTGGACGACGGTGAGCCGCGGGTCGACGACGATGTCGGCCTCGGCCCGCAGGCTGTGGCCGATCCAGCGCATCCGGACGTCCCCGACTCCGCGCACGCCCTCGACGTGGCGCAGCGCGCGTTCGGCGGCGTCGATCTGGGCGGGGTCGACGGCGTCCATGAGCCGCCGGTAGACCTCGCGGGCGGCGTCCTTGAGCACGAGCAGGATCGCGGCGGTGATGAACAGGCCGACGACCGGGTCGGCGGCCTGCCAGCCGAGGGCGACGCCGCCGGCGCCGAGCAGGACGGCGAGCGAGGTGAAGCCGTCGGTGCGGGCGTGCAGGCCGTCGGCGACCAGTGCCGCCGAGCCGATCCGCCGGCCGGTGACGATCCGCAGGCGGGCCACCCACTCGTTGCCGGCGAAGCCCGCGAGGGCGGCCAGGGCGACGGCCCACAGGTGGCCGACTCCGCGGGGGCTCACCAGGCGGTCGACGGCCTCGTAGGCGGTGAGCACGGAGGAGGCGGCGATGGTGAGGACGATGGCGATGCCGGCGAGGTCCTCGGCCCGCCCGTACCCGTAGGTGTAGCGGCGGTTGGCAGGGCGTCGGCCGAGCAGGAGGGCGAGGCCGAGCGGAACGGCGGTGAGCGCGTCGGCGGCGTTGTGGATGGTGTCGCCGAGCAGGGCGACCGATCCGGACAGGACCACGATCACGGCCTGGAGGGCGGTGGTGACGCCGAGCACGACGAGGGACTGCCCCAGGGTGCGTATGCCCGCGCGGGAGGCCTCCATCGCGCTGTCGACCTTGTCCATGGCCCCGTGGCCGTGCGGGGTGACGAGGTGGGCGAGGTCGTGCCGCAGCCGGGACCGGCAGGAGCCGCGTCCCCCGTGCGCGTGGTGGTGCTCGTCCACGGTACGTTCGCCCCTTCTCGGGGTCGGCCGGTGTTCCGTCTTCCAGTGTGTGCGCGGGCCCGCACCCGCGCACCGGCGCCCGCCCGGTCAGCCGGGAACGGCGGCGCCCCGCCCCCCGCTCGCCACCGGTACCGGCGCCGACTCGGCGGGCACCCGGCGCCAGGCGCGGGCGGCCAGCACAGCGGAGGCCGACGTGACGACGCCGAGCGCGGCAGAGGCCTCGGTGAGGCCCAGGGTTGCGCCGAGCCAGCCGGCCAGGGGGTAGGTGAGCAGCCAGCAGCCGTGGGAGAGGGAGAACTGGGCAGCGAAGACCGCGGGGAGGTCCTCGTCGGCCACCGAGTCGCGCAGGACGCGGCCGGTGGGGGTGAGGATCAGCGAGCCGACCGCGCCGAAGGCGGTCCAGACAGTGAGCAGTACGGGCCAGCGCCATGCGCCCGCCCCGGCGGCCGTGACCGCGGCGAGCAGGGCGAAGAGTCCGACGATGCCGAACGCCGCCGGGAGCATGACGCTCCGGTCCGGTGTCCGGTCCAGCACCCGGGGCAGCAGCAGCGCCACGGCCATCGACCCGGCCCCGTAGGCGCCGAGTGCGACCGGCACGTCGGCGGCGGGGCGACCGAGCTGGTCGCGGACGTAGACGACGGTGTTGACGATCACCATGGCACTGGCGGCGGCGGCCGCGAGGTCCAGGGCGAGCATCGCGCGCAGCCGGGGCACGGCGAGGAACAGCCGGGTGCCGCGGACGGACCTGGCGAGGACGCCGCCGTCAGCCTCCGCCCGCTCCGGCCGGATCGGTGTGGGCAGGACCGCGGAGACCACCAGGGCGGCGGAGGCGAGGAACCCGGCGGCGGTGCCCCAGAACAGCCAGTGGTAGCTGATCAGGGCCAGCAGCGCCGCCGCGAGCACCGGACTGACCAGGCTCTCCGTGTCGTAGGCGAGCCGGGACAGCGACAGGGCGCGGGTGTAGGCGCGCTCCTCGGGCAGCACCTCGGGGATCACCGACTGGAAGGCCGGGGTGAAGGCCGCCGAGGCGGACTGCAGGACGAAGATCAGGACGTAGACCTGCCACACCTCGGTGACGAAGGGCAGGGTGAGGGCAACGGCGGCCCGGGTGAGGTCGGAGGCGGCCATCAGGCGCCGCCGCGGGATGCGGTGGGCCAGCGCGGTGACCACCGGGGCGATGCCGACGTACGCGAGCATCTTGATCGCCAGCGCGGTGCCGAGCACCGATCCGGCGTCCGCTCCGGCGAGGTCGTACGCGAGGAGGCCGAGCGCCACCGTGGCGAGGCCGGTGCCCACCAGGGCGACGATCTGGGCGGCGAACAGGTGCAGGAAGGTGCGGTTGCGCAGCACGGACAGCATGGAGGACCCCGCTCGACTGGGCGCGGCAGGACGACACGGCCAGGATAGGTCAACATGTGCACATGCGTGCACATGTTGACAAGAAAGCAGGCCCGTACCCCGGAGGGCACGGGCCGGAGGAGTCGGGTCAGTCGTGCGGCGGGAGCCCGCCGATCTGGTGGTCGGCGACGCTCAGCGCCTCGTCGACCAGCCGGCGCAGGTGCCCGTGGCGCAGCGCGTACACCACGCGCCGGCCGTCCTTGCGGGTCGCGACCAGGCCGGCCAGCCGGAGCTTGCCGAGGTGCTGGCTGACCGACGTCCGGGGTGCTCCGGCCGCCTCGGTGAGCGTGGTCACGTCGGCCTCACCGGCGCTCAGGCGCTGGAGCAGGGCGAGCCGGGTGCGGTCCGCGAGCAGCGCCAGGATGCCGGCCGCGGCCTCCAGCCGCTCGTCGTCCCGGTGCTCCTGCGCATGGTGCGCACCTGATACCTGAAGGCTCCCACTCATGGCGACATCGTAGGGCCCCGGCGGTCCGGAGCGCTGTCCGGGCCGGGCCGGGGCCGATGGCGTACGGGCCCCGGCGGCGGCACCGGGCGCAACGGGCGCGGGCCGGCTGGGTCTCCCGGCCCCGGATTGGGGCCCTCCGGCCCTGATGCACCGTCAGCGGCGGTCCCATCCTGGACTCGTCGAGGCCCGTCCCGCCGCCTCGCCCGAACGACACCACGAGTCCCCGGAGGACCCGCATGTTCTGCTTCCAGTGCGAACAGACCGACCGCACCGGCGCCACCCCCGGCTGCGCCGGTCCGATCGGCAACTGCGGCAAGGATTCCCCCACTTCGGACCTCCAGGACCTGCTGATCCACGCGGTCAAGGGCATCTCGCAGTACGCCGCGAAGGCGCGGGCGCTCGGCGACCCGGACGACGAGGCGGCGGCCTTCGTCCTGTACGCGGTCTTCACCACGCTCACCAACGTCAACTTCAACCCCACCCGCTTCGCCGCGCTGATCCAGCTGGCCGTGGGCGTCCGCAACCGGGCCCGGGACCGGTACGAGCGGGCCGCGCGCGCCGCCGGGCAGGAGCCGGAGACGCTCACCGGGCCGGCCGCCTGGGCGCCCGCGGCGGACCCC
>NZ_JAHSQD010000727.1 GCF_020103755.1 Streptomyces sp. LS1784 | reverse complement strand
CCGGGGTCGTCCCGCCGGCGGCGGTGCCCGGCTCGCCGCAGCCCGCGCCGGTGCCCCCAGGCGTGCCCGCGGTCGGTCCGGGGTACTTCGCCGCGCTCAGCTACCGGGGCCCGGACGGCTCGGAGCAGAAGCTGCTGCACCGCAGCGAGCCCGGCACCCCGCACCCGGAGTGGAAGATCCTCCAGGACCTGCGCCGGCTCAACGTGCCGCCGGAGCAGGTGCTGGAGCTCTACACCGAGCTGGAGTCGTGCGACCTGCCGGGCGGCTACTGCAACCGCATGATCGCCGCGTCCTGGCCGAACGTCCGGCTCACCCACACCGCCCCCTACGGCCGCGACCACGCGTCCCGGCAGGCCGGGATGGCCGAGCTGCTCGACCACCTGGACGAGCTGCACCAGCTGGCCTCCGGCGCCCAGCGTGTCCGCCCGTTCCGGGTGCCGCTGCCCGCGCCGGGAACGGTCCAGGCGCTGCCGCCGCTCCCGCCGCAGCAGCTCGCCCAGGAGACCGGCGCCGCCTTCGGGCAGAACCTGTTCCGCTACGAGCAGCGCGCCGTCTCCCGCCAGGGCGTGCCCGAGCCGGTGTCCCAGACCCTGATGTGGGCCGGGCTGCCGCGCGACTTCGGGCCGTTCTTCTGGGCGCAGGCGCAGGAGGGCCGTCCGATCCCGACGCTCGCCGAGCTGGCCGCCGAGCGCGGCCTCGCCACGGGCCCGGACTTCGGCGGCTACCTGGTGCTGGGCAACGACTACGGCCGCCAGCTGTGCGTCCAGTACGGCACCGCGCACGTGGTGGCCGTGGACATCGAGGGAACCGGCCAGCCGCCCCGGTTCGTCAACAGCGGTGTACCGGAGTTCGTCCGCTCGCTGGCCCTGCTGGGCCGGATGTGGCGGCTGCGGTACGGGCTGACGCCGGACCAGGCCGGTCGCTGGACGACCGACTTCCAGGCCCAGCTCGCCGCGATCGACCCGGCGGCCCTGCAGAACGCGGACACCTGGTGGGCCGTGCTGCTGGAGCAGTTCTGGGACGGCCTGCTGTAGCGGGCCGTCGCCGATCCTCGCAGGTGGGGAGGGGTCGTTCCGGTGTCCGGAGCGACCCCTTCGGCATGCCGCCGCAGCTGTGCCTCGTTGGGGTTTCGCCCGGATCTGCGCAAAATAGGTCAAGAGGGTGGGTCCGTTCGACCAGTCCTCGACACATTCCGGTCCGCACGACGGCGGAATCCGGCCCGGGGCTCCGAACCGGTTCCGGATCCGTCCGTTCCGTCCGATCATGGGCTCCGCAGCCCGCGAAACGAGGGGAAGAGCCCATGAGCGACGCCGTCCCCCAGTACGGCTTCACCCAGGCCCGCCGTGGCTACGCGCCCGAGCAGGTCGACCGAGCCCTTGCCGCCCTCACCGCGCAGCGTGACGAGGCGTGGGAGCGGCTGAGCGTCCTGGGCGCCGGCATCCGGCAGATGGAGGCCCGGCTGGCCGACATCCGCCGGACCGCCGAGGAGGCCCCGGAGCCCGACTACCAGGTGCTCAGCGAGCAGGCCGCAGGACTGGCCGCGATGGCCGAGAACGAGGCGCGCGCCGTCCGCGAGAAGGCCGAGCGCTTCGCCGAGGACCTGCGGGACGAGGTCTACGAGGCCGGGCAGGCCGCCGGCCGCGCCGCCACGGAGTACGCCACCACGACCCGCGCCGACGCCGACGCGGCCGTCCGCCGCACCGAGGAGCGGACCCGCGCCGAGGCCGAGGGCATCCGGGCCGACGCCGACCGGGAGAGCCGTTCCGTCCGGGACACCGCCACCGCCCACGCCGCCAAGGTGCGGGTGGCCGCCGCCGAGGCCGGCGAGCAGGCCGAGGCCGAGCTGGCCGCCCGGCGCCGCAAGGCCGACGAGACCTTCGCCGCCGCCCGGGCCAAGGCCGACGCCGAGGACACCGAGGTCTCGGCGACCGCCGAGCGCCGGGTCAAGGAGGCGGAGCAGCAGCGGGAGACCGTGCTGAACCGGATCAAGCAGTTGGAGGCGGACGCCCAGGCCAAGGCCGACCAGCTGGTCGAGCAGGCCCGCCGGGAGGCCGAGAAGATCAACGCGGCGAGCGAGGGCGAGCAGCGCGAGTTCGACACCCGGCTGGAGACGGTGCAGAAGCACCTGGACCACATCAAGGGCACGCTGGCCTCGCTCACCGGGGCGGCGGTCGGTCAGATCGAGCCCGAGGTGGCGGCCGCCGCGCTCGCGGCCTCCCAGGCCTCCGCCGAGGTTGCCGCGGTCCCCGCTCCGCAGGACGCGGTCGAGGACGCCGTCGCCGACGCCGCGCCGGTGGACTCGGAGGCGGACACCGGGGAGATTCCGGTGGCGAACCTGCGCAAGGCCCTGGCCCCCGCGGCTCGCGCCGGGGACGAGGACCCCGTCCAGGAGAAGTCGGCGACCGTGCTGCGGACGCCGGTGGTAGGCGGCAGCGCCGCCAAGGCCATCGGCGGCCTTGTGGCGGCAGGCCCGGTGCCGCCGAAGCCGGCCTCGCCGCCCGCCGAGGAGATGCTCGACGGGAAGGCGGTCGACGGGAAGGCGGTCGACGAGAAGGCCGCTGCCAAGAAGGGCGCCGAGGGGCGGTCGGAGGAGGAGACCCGGATCGTCCCGAAGATCGTCATCGTGGACGACGGCAGCGACTACGCGACCCCCCACACGGTGAGCTACCGCCGCCGCTGACCGGCCGCCCGCCCTCGCGTCGCGAAGGCCCCTGGAAACCGCCGGGTTTCCGGGGGCCTTCGCCGTGCCGGGCGCGGTCGGGCCGGCGGGAGTGGGGCCGGGGGAACGGGCGGCGGCTGTCCGGGACAGGAGGGCGGCCGGCGGGGTAAGCCCCCGGGAGCGAAAGAGGCCGAGACCCGTGGCGCCCTCCAGGAAAGGGCGCCACGGTTCCCGGCGCTTGGGCGGGCGCCCCCACCCAGGGCCGCCCGGCCTCGCACCTCCGACCCCCATCGGGGGTGCGACAGTGCCCCCACAGCCATCCCCCACGGTTGGGTGCGGCGGGCACGTTCACCATGGTGCGCGATCTCCATGGACGGCCAGTGACAGGAGTATGTCCAGTTCGTGGCGGATAGCCGTGCCCGGTCCGGTGCGGCTCACGGCTGGTTCGTCCACCAGCCGGTCCGGTGTCGCGTCCAGTCGTTCGTTCCCGGATGTGCTCCTGACAGAACGGGGCGGGGCGGTCGAGCGGGTGCCCGGGGATCCGGCCCCGGTCCGGCCACCGTTCCAGCCCTGCCGACGCCGTGGACCGCGTGCGTGTCCGTGCCGCGGCGTACTCTGGAGACCCCCGGCCGCTCGGCGCGCCGGGCCGTTCGCGTTGCCCCGGCGGGCCTTCGCCGCCCCGGGGCAGCACCAGCCACGGGACGAAGAAGAGACCCCAGATGAGCCTGACCGGACTGCTCGATGTCGTCGCGCGGGACGCGGCGCTCGCCGAGGCGATCGAGGCGGCCACCGCCCTCGGAGCCGCGGCCGGTGGACGCCGCCACCTGGACCTGGTCGGGCCGCCCGCCGCCCGGCCGTTCGCGATCGCCGCACTGGCCCGCG
>NZ_JAHSQD010000726.1 GCF_020103755.1 Streptomyces sp. LS1784 | reverse complement strand
GCTCGGCCCGGGTGCCGGCCAGGCCCCGGCGGACGGCGGCGCGTTCGGCCTCGGCGCGGGCAAGGGCCCGGCCGACTTCGAGCTGCCCAAGGAGTTCAAGGACATGCTGTAGTCCTTGAACCACTCCGATCACCCTTGGTCGCTCCTTGGTGACCTTCCGATCGGCAGGGATCGGTCTTGATCGATTTTGATCGGCCCGCTGTCCGGTGTCTCCGGGCGGCGGGCCGATCGCGTGTCCGATGATGGGGGCATGCGAGTGATGATCAGGGCCCCGAGGGCCGAGGACACGGGCGCGTACGCCGAGGCGATCCGGCGGTCCGCCGAACACATCGGACGGTGGAACCCGGTCGAGCCGGACGGACTGCCCGACCTGCTGAAGCGCCAGGGATCCGGGCTGCGCACCTTCCTGATCCTCGACCGGGAGACCGGTGGACTGGTCGGCAAGGTGAACGTCGCCAACATCGTGATGAGCCGCTTCTGCAACGCCACGTTGGGCTACGACTCGTACGTCCCGTTCAACGGCACCGGGCGGATGACCGAGGGCATGCGGCTGGTCGTGGACCGCTGCTTCGCCCCGCAGTCGGCCCACGGGCTGGGGCTGCACCGGCTGGAGATCAACGTGCAGCCGGAGAACGAGCGCTCGATCGCGATGGCCAAGCGGCTGGGCTTCCGGCACGAGGGCTTCTCCCCGCGGATGCTGTTCCTCCAGGGGGAGTGGCGCGACCACGAGCGGTTCGCGCTGACCGCCGAGGAGTGGTCCGGTACGACGGCATAGCCGCTGGTGGAAGGGGTCGGCGCAGGCGTACGGGGGTCCGGGCGCGGCGTTGCGATTGGCTCGTCCGAGCACCTGTCCGTATTGTCCGATGGGTGACCGAACCCGTGCCGCCACGTCAGACCCCCGACCAGCCCTGGCGCTCGGAGGGCGCCCCGCCCCCGCCGCCCAAGCGCCGGATGCCCGGCGGCTGGGTGGGCCTCGCCCTCACCGCCCTCGTGGTGTTCCTGATCTCGGACCTGCTGCTGTCGTTCTTCGGCCCCGCCGGTGCCACCACGATCTCGTACACCGAGTTCAACAACCAGCTGAACAAGGGCAACATCACCAAGATCTACGCCAAGGGCGACGCGATCGAGGGCACCCTCAAGTCGGCCCAGCCCAAGCCGGACGGCGGCAAGGGCGACTACACCGAGTTCGACACCCAGCGGCCGTCCTTCGCGGGCGACAACCTGTGGGCCACCCTCCAGCAGCAGGGCGTCGAGGTCACCGCCACCTCGCCGGTCCAGCAGCGCAGCTTCCTCACCAACCTGCTGCTCTCGCTCGCCCCGATGCTGCTGCTGGTCTTCATCTGGGTGCTGCTCGCCCGCCGGATGGCCGGGGGGCTCGGCGGCGGACCGCTCGGCCGCAAGGCCCCGCCGAAGCCGGTCACCGCCGAGGAGGGCACGCGCACCACCTTCGCCGACGTGGCCGGCATCGACGAGGTCGAGGCCGAACTCACCGAGGTCGTCGACTACCTGAAGCACCCCGAGCGGTACCGCAGGCTCGGCGCCAAGATGCCGCGCGGCGTGCTGCTGAGCGGTCCGCCCGGAACCGGCAAGACCCTGCTGGCCCGGGCCGTGGCCGGCGAGGCGAACGTGCCGTTCTTCTCCGCCTCCGCCTCCGAGTTCATCGAGATGATCGTCGGCGTCGGTGCCAGCCGGGTCCGCGAACTGTTCGCCGAGGCCCGCAAGGTCGCCCCGGCGATCATCTTCATCGACGAGATCGACACCATCGGCCGTCAGCGCGGCGCCGGCGGCGGCATGGGCGGGCACGACGAGCGCGAGCAGACGCTCAACCAGATCCTCACCGAGATGGACGGCTTCAGCGGCTCCGAGGGCGTCATCGTGATCGCCGCGACCAACCGGGCGGACGTGCTCGACCCGGCACTGCTGCGCCCCGGCCGCTTCGACCGGCGGATCACCGTCAGCCCGCCCGACCGGGAGGGCCGCGCGGCGATCCTGCGCATCCACAGCCGCAACGTCCCGCTGGCCGGCGGCACCGACCTCAACCAGCTGGCCAAGGTCACGCCGGGGATGACCGGCGCCGAGCTCGCCAACGTGGTCAACGAGGCCGCGCTGCTGGCCGTCAAGCGCAAGCAGGAAGCGGTCAACGAGCGGGACCTCTCGGACGCCCTGGAGAAGGTCCAGCTCGGTGCGGTGCGGCCGCTGGTGATGCCGCAGGAGGAGCGCGAGCGGACGGCGTACCACGAGAGCGGGCACGCGCTGCTGGGCATGCTCCAGCCCGGCGCGGACCCGGTCCGCAAGATCACCATCGTGCCGCGCGGCCGGGCGCTCGGCGTCACCCTCTCCACCCCGGAGAACGACCGCTACTCGTACACCGAGCCCTACCTGCGCGGCCGGATCATCGGCGCGCTCGGCGGCATGGCGGCCGAGCAGGTGGTCTACGGGGTGATCACCACCGGTGCGGAGAGCGACCTGGAGCAGGTCACCAACATCGCCCGCGGGATGGCCGGGCGCTGGGGGATGAGCGAGCGGGTCGGCCGGCTCACCGCGGTGCCCTCCGACCCGCAGGGCGCGTACGGGCTCTCCGCCGCGCCGACCACCCTGGACGCGGTGGACGAGGAGGCCCGGCGGATCGTCTCCGAGTGCTACGGCGACGCGGTGCGGATCCTGACCGAGCAGCGGCACCGGCTGGACGCCCTGGCGGCGGCGCTGCTGGAGGCGGAGACGCTGGACGAGGAGCAGGCCTACCGGGCGGCGGGGGTGCCGCGGGAAGCGCCCTCCGGGGGTGCCGGAGGTTCCCACGGAGCCGAAGGCTCCGGCCGGCCTGACGAGGCCGACGGGAAGTCGATCGACCCGGCGTGATGTCGGATGCCGGGGGCGCTCGCCGTGGTGGCGGACGCCCCCGGTTCGCGTTTCCGGTTCGCGTTCGTGGTTCGCGTTTCCCGGGCGCGGCTGCCCGGCTAGCGCGGCCGCTCGGCGATCAGGTAGCGGAACAGGTTCTCCATCCGCACCGAGCCGTCCGCGCGCAGGTACGGCTGGAGCGCCTCCTCCAGCTCCTTGGCCACCAGCGAGGCACCGGAGAACTCCTCGGCCGGCTCGAACAGGCCGGTGGAGAGCAGGCCGCGCACCGCGCTGTCCAGGTCGGCGTAGGCGAACGGGCAGCTCACCCGGCCGCTGCCGGCCGGACGCAGCCCCGCCGGGGCGAGCAGGTCCTCCAGCGCACCGGGCATGCTCAGCTCGAACGGATCGCGTGCGGTGGTCCGGCCCGCCATCCGCCGGGCCACGTCCAGCACCGGGGCACTCTCGCAGCGCTCCGGCGGGCCCCACGCGGCCAGCACCACGTGCCCGCGGGGCTGGGCGAGCCGGGCGGCCTCGGTGACCACCGGGGGGTACTCGGCGGGGTCGGGCAGCTGCTCGAAAACCGTCACCAGCGAATGGGCCGAGCGGGGGACGGCGGCGGGCGCCCGGGATTCGGCGCACACCCGCAGCCGGCGGCCGTGGGCCAGCTCGCGCAGCTCGTCCCGCGGCTCCTGCCCGGCGACCTGGGCGCCCCG
>NZ_JAHSQD010000725.1 GCF_020103755.1 Streptomyces sp. LS1784 | reverse complement strand
GCGGACCGGCACCGCCACCGGGCCCCGGGGCGTCCGGCCGGCCCGGGCGCCCCGCCGCCCACGGCGGTCGGCTGCCGGAGCCGCAACAGCCGACCGGCGGGCCCTGTCGGAACCGGTCGCCGGTGAAGGTCTGGTGAGCCGTTCGGGGTAAGGCTGTTCCTGTGAGTCCGTGAAACCGGTCGGCCCGTACGCCGGCCGAACCCTTCGACCCGAGCCGCCGTCGCCCGCGGGCCCCAACACCCGCAGGCCCGGAGGTCCGTCGCGCCGGGAACGGCCGCCGCCCACCCGGTGGCGGTCGTTCCCGGCGCAGGCCGTTCCCCGCGTCCCTGCCCCCACACCGCCCCGAGGACCCTCCCGCATGCGAACCCGCCCCCACCTCGCCGCCCTCGCCCTCGCCGCCGCGGCCCTGCTGTGCGCCGCCGCACCCGCCGTCGCGCACGGCGACAGCGTCCATCTGGACGTCACCGGCCAGCAGAACGGCCGCGTCAGCACCGTCGCCACCTGGGAGGACGACCACGACCCGGTGACCGGCGAGTTCGCCGGCACGCTCTCGGCGACGGCCTCCGACGGCCGCACCGTCGGCCCCTGGCGCCTGGTCACCGCCCCCGGCCACCCGGGGACGTACACCACCCGGGAGATCCTTCCCACCGGGCACTGGCGGGTGACGGTGGACTGTGCCTTCCCCGCCCCGGGGCGCGGGGAGCGCGAGCTCGACGTCGACACCGTCGTGGTCACCGACCCGGCGTCTCCGGGGACGGGAGGCCCGGCGCTGTCCGAAACCGCACCGCGGTCCGCCGAGGTGACCTCTGCCCCGCTCCGGGAGACCCGCCCGGCGACGGGGACCACGGCCGCCCCTGTCTCCGCCCGGGAGGCCTCGCCCGGCCCCGTCCACGCGACCACCTCCGACGCCACCACCTGGGCGGCCATCGGCACCGCCTGCGCGGCCGTCGTCCTGGTCGCCACCGGGCTCTGGCTGCGCCGCCACCGAGGCTGAGCCGCCCGGTACCGTCCGCCCGGTTCGCGGGGACGACCCGGTCGCGGAACCGGCCGGGTGCGGGCCGACGTCTCTTCCGGTCACCGAGCGCCACCGGGCGCCCGGACGATCGCGAGGGAGCATCCGCGCATGAAGAAGGTCCTGATCACCGGTGGTGCTGGATTCATCGGCAGCACCGTGGCCTCCGCCCTGCTCGACCGGGGGATCACCCCGGTCGTGCTGGACGACCTCTCCCGGGGGCGGGCCGAGTTCGTCGCGGACCGGGTCTTCTACCGGGGCGACATCGCCGACGCCGCCCTGCTCGACCGGATCTTCGCCGAGCATCCCGACATCGATGCCACCGTCCACTGCGCCGCGAAGATCGTCGTACCCGAGTCGGTGGCCAAGCCGCTGTACTACTACCGGGAGAACGTGGCCAAGACCGTCGAACTCCTGGAGGCCCTCCAGCGCCACGGCTGCACCCGGGTCGTCTTCAGCAGCTCCGCCTCGATCTACGTCCCCACCCCCGACGCCCGGGTGGACGAGAGCAGCCCGGTCGACGCCGGCAGCCCGTACGCGCGCACCAAGCAGATGATGGAGCAGGTCCTCCAGGACTGGACCCGGGGCGAGGGCGCCGGGCGGCAGCGCGTCATCGCCCTGCGCTACTTCAACCCGATCGGTGCCGACCCGCAGCTGCGCACCGGCCTCCAGGACCTCCACCCCACCCACGCCCTCGGCAAGCTGATCGAGGCGCACACCACCGGCACCCCGTTCACCGTGACCGGCACCGACTGGGCCACCCGCGACGGCTCCGGCATCCGCGACTACGTCCACGTCCAGGACCTCGCCGAGGCGCACGTCGCGGCGCTGCTCCGGTTCGACGAGGTGATCGCCCCGGGCGTGGCGGACCGCTACCGGGTGATCAACGTCGGCACCGGCGACGGGACCACCGTGCGGGAGCTGATCGCCGCCTTCGAACAGGCCGTCGGCACCAGTCTCGAAGTGCGGGAGGCGGGGCCGCGGCCCGGGGACGTGATCGGCTGCTACGCCGTCGTGGACACCGCGCGGGACCTGCTCGGCTGGCAGCCGCGGCGCGGCCTGGCCGAGGGGGTCGCCGACGCGCTGGCCTGGCGGAGGATCTGGTCCGCCCGGCTCGGCGTCAGCTGACCGCCGGGAGGCGCTACTTGACGGCCTCGCCGGACTTCGACCAGTTGTCGCGCAGCCGGTCGAGGTAGGACTGTGCCTGGGAGCCGATCTTGACGCCCCGGGCGAAGGCCAGCATGTTGCCCGCGCCCGCGTTGTAGCCGAGGGCGACCAGTTCGTCCCGGCTGAGTGACACGCCCAAGCGCGCGGGCAGTTGCGCGGCGAGGTCGTGCAGGTGCCAGGCGGCCGCCTGGACGGCCAGGTTCCGGTCGTCCGGGAGCTCCTCCCACTGCCGGGAGGCGAAGGGGCGGCCGGGCTTGGTGTCGTCGAAGGCGGCCCGGTGCATGTTGGCGATGCCGAACGAGGCGTCCGGCTTGTTGCGTTGCCAGGCCCGTTCGAGCTCGGGGTCGTGCGGCTTGTACGACTCGTTGTAGAGGATGGCCATCAGCAGCTGCGGGTTGACTCCGGCCTCGGCGGCGTACTGGCGCACCGGCGCCGCGTAGTCGGCCGGCTCGTACGGGCCCGAGGGCTTCGAGGGCTTCGGCGGTTGCGCGGAGGAGCCGGCCGACGGCGCGGCGCCCGGGGAGGGGCCGGACGGGGCGGTGGCGGTCGGGGAGGGGTCGGCGGAGGCCGCGCCGTCGTGGCCGGTGCCGCGGACGAGACCCAGTCCGGCCACCACCACGACACCGATGACCAGCCAGCGCCCCAGGCCGGACCCCTTCTTCTCCTCGCTCACCGCTGCAGCCCCTCCCCGTTCGCCCGTGCGCTCGTTCGACCGCCGTGCGACTGATCGTGCCCTGCGGCAGGTTACTCGGCGGGCTTCCGGTCGCCGTCGAGGTTGCGCAGGAAGTCCTTCGCCTTCTCGACGCCGGTGTCGATCTGCCCGCTGTACTTGCCGTCCGTGCGGTCGTCGATCGCGTCGCCGACCTTGTCCAGGCCCTGCCCGATCACGTCGCCGTGCTCGCGGGCGAGGTCGGTGGCCTTGTCCGCGATGTTCTTCAGACTCTCAAACATGGTGACGCTCTGCTCCTCTGATGCGTTCCTGATGGTGTGCCGACGTGGCGGGGATCATGACCATCCTAACGACGGGCCACCGGACGGTCCGTCGCTGCCGGGTGGCGGCGGATGACTTTGCTGAAATGGGTTTGTAGGCTCCGGACCATCTTCTACAGCGATGTAGAGGTTTGATTCCCGCCAGGACCGATGGCGTCCTGGCACGCGCGGCGGTGCGATCGCGCCGCCGCAGCCGCAACGATCGAGGGAAGTGCGCATGGCCGGTCAGCGGGCGAGAACGCCGTACCAGGACGCGGGACCGCGCACCGAGGACCGTGCCCTGCCCGCCCAGCGCTCCCGGCCGGTCGGCGCGGGAGCCGCGGACGCGCCCGGGAACGTCACGGGCACCGGGGTGCCCCGGCAGGTCCGGGCGCCGCGCCC
>NZ_JAHSQD010000724.1 GCF_020103755.1 Streptomyces sp. LS1784 | reverse complement strand
CTGGGCGCTGCTGGTCCGGGCGCTGGAGGCCGGCGCGCCGGACCTGCTGGTCGTCCCGGCCACCACGCTGGCCTCGCTGCGCCGGGAGGACTGGGACGTGCCGGCGGCGATCGAACGGCTCACCCCGGCGCTGGCGGTCTCCCGCCGGGCCGACCTCGTCGGCGCACTGAAGCCCCGGACGGTGCAGCGGTGAGCGGCACGGTGGGCACGGCGACGAGCAGCACGGTGGGCAGCACAGCGAGCGCGCCGCCCGCGCCACTGGACGTCGAGAAGCTGTACGCCGCCCGGCTGTACGCCGTCCGGGTCCGGCCGTACCTGGCGACGGCGCTGTTCGCGCTCCACCTGGTGGAGTCCCGGCAGGTGCCGACCATGGCCGTGGACCGCCACTGGCGCTGCTACGCCTCGCCCGCCTTCGTCGCCCGCACCCCGGTGGAGCACCTGGCCGGCGTCTGGGTGCACGAGGTCTCGCACCTGCTGCGCGACCACCACGGGCGCGGCGACCGCCTCGCCCGCGAACTGGGCCTGGAGGGCCCGGCCGCCCGGCTGCGGATGAACATCGCCGCCGACTGCGAGATCAACGACGACGTGTACGGGGACGGGCTGGCCCGCCCGCCCGGCGCCGTCCGGCCGGGCATGCTCCTGCTGCCGGACGGGCTGCTCATGGAGGAGTACCTGCGCCGCTACCGCTTCCACCCGCGCAGCCTGGAGGCGGCCTGGCTGGACTGCGGCAGCGGCGCCGACGGCCTGGACCGCCCGTGGGAGCTCGGCCCCGACGGCGCCCACGGGCTCACCGCCCAGGAGCACGACGCCGTCCGCTTCCGGGTCGCCGAGGGCATCCGGGCCCGCCCGGGCTGCGCTCCGGCCGGCTGGAAGCGCTGGGCCGAGGAAGCGTTCCACCCACCGCAGCCGTGGCGGCAGCTGCTGGGCGCGGCGGTGCGCTCGGCGGTCTCCGGCCCCGGCGCGGGCGAGGACTACAGCTACGGCCGCCCCGCCCGCCGCTCGGCCGGGGTGCCGGGTGTGCTGCTGCCGAGCCTGCGGCGGCGCCCGCCGCGGGTCTCGGTGATCATCGACACGTCCGGCTCGGTCTCGGACGACGAGCTGGGCAGCGCACTGCTGGAGGTCGCGGCGATCGGCCGGGCGGTCGGTGGCCGCCGTGACCAGGTCACCGTGGTCCCCTGCGACGCGGCCGCCCAGACCGTCCACCAGCTCTGCCGGGCCGAGGGCATCCCGCTGATCGGCGGCGGCGGCACCGATCTGCGCACCGGCTTCCGCGCCGCCCTGCGCAGCCACCCCCGCCCGGACGTGGTGGTGGTCCTGACCGACGGCCAGACCCCGTGGCCCTCCGCCGCCCCGCCCTGCCGCACGGTGGTCGGCCTCTTCCCGAGGCCGAGCCGGTACGACGAGGACCAGGAGGACTACCGGCCGGACAGCCCGCCGGAGTGGGCCCGGGTGGTGACCATCGGCTGAGCGCCGTCCGGTGCCGGTCGGGGCGTGTCCGAGCAGTGCGGGGCTCGTCGGCGGAAGGCGGCGAGGTTCTCGGCGACCCAGCGGTGGAACGGCCTGGCGGGGGATCCGGTGACCCTTTCGACGGTGTCGCGCACCTCCAGCAGCCCGTCGTTGACGTCCCCGCCCGTGACATCCAGCACCGCATCCGCGGCCTCGGCCCCCAGGACCGCGGACATCTGCCGGTGGGCCTCCTCCCGGCCGATCTCCGCGAAGGACACCTCCCGCCCCAGGGCCGCCGCGATGGCCTCCACCTGCTGCCGGGCCGTCACCCGCTCCGGCCCGGTCAGCGCGTACGTCCGTCCCCGATGGCCGGACCCGGTCAACGCCACCCGCGCCACCGCCGCGATGTCCGCGGGGTGGACCGTGGGCAGCCCGGTGTCCGCGTACGGCACGCGGACCGTCCCCCGCGCGCGGATCGTCGACGCCCACCACAGGGCGTTGGAGGCGAACGGGCTTGAGGCCAAGGAGGTCAAGGAGGTCAAGGAGGCCAAGGAGGTCAAGGAGGTCAAGGAGGTCACCGGCACGGTGCCCGGAGCCGCCGGGCCCGCCGTCCGCCAGCCGTGCGACCATCGGGCGGGCAAGTGCCACGGCGGGACGGAAGAGGGAGCCTCGGTGACCGAGACAGCAGCGGCCGGTACGGAAGACTTCGACCCGGACGAGCACGTGCGGTTCGCACGGTACCGCCGGGCCTTCGCGGACGTGGCGCCCGAGGACGCGGCCGCCCTCGCGGCCCGGGTGCTCACCGACCCCGAGCGCTCGATGGCGAGCTGCGCGGTCTGCGAGTACCTGGACCGGCGGGCGGCGGAGCTGCTGACGGACCCGGGCTTCCCGGCCTGGCGGCGGGAGCTGGCGGACGTCGTGGCGGCCGACGCCTTCGCCGTCCGCCGCCTGCGGGACTGGGCGCTGCTGCGGGCGATGACCCTGGACGAGCCGTGGGAGGAGGAGCAGCTGCTCGCGGCGGAGAACTGGCTCCAGGCGCACCTCGCCGAGAAGTCGCCGGCCGTGCCGGTGCTGAGCCTTCTCGCCGAGAGCGGCCGCACCCGACGCAGCCGCAACATCGCGTCCTCCCGGCTGCGGCAGCTCCGGTAGCGCGGGCGGGGGAGGCCGGCAGCCCGGACTCCCCCGCCCGCGACGGGGCTCAGCGGACCATGGCCGCCAGGACGCTGCGCCAGTCCTCGCCCGGTTCGGGGGCGAGGGGACCGGCCAGGGTGTCCGCCCGGTAGTGCCAGGGGCGGCGGAGTTCCCCGTCGGCGTCGGGGGTGGCGGTGACCGGGCTGCCGGAGCCGAGCAGGCGGACCAGTTCGGTGCTGAAGTCGGCCCAGGAGACGTGTCCGCTCACCGCGTTGACGACCCGGCCGACGGCGGGGTGGTCCGGGGAGAGGCAGGCCGTGAGGGCGCGGGCCAGGGCGGCGGCGTGCACCCAGGAGGCGCCGTACCACTCGTCGGCGGCCGGCAGACCGATCGGTCGGCCGGCCAGGGCGGCCTGGTAAAGGGCGCCGGTGGAGCCCCAGCGGAGCTGGTCGCGCAGGCGGTGGTGCGGGCCCCAGACGATCGGGGAGCGGACGGCGACGGCCTGGCCCCGACCGGTGGCGGCGGCCTCGAAGAGGATCCGCTCGCAGTCCAGCTTGGCCTGCCCGTACGGGGTGACGGCCGCGCCGCTGGGGCTGCCCTCGGCAACCTCGGTGCCCGTCGGGCGGCCGTACGCGTCGATGCTGCTGACGAAGACGAACGGGCCGCCCCGCCAGCCGTCGACCAGCGCGCGCATCGCGGCGAGGTCGGTGGCGTGGTCGGTGAAGGTGCAGGCGGAGTGGATGACGGCATCGGCGCCCTCGACCGCCCGGCGCAGGCTGTCGACGTCGCCGAGGTCTCCCTCCACCACCTCGGCGCCGTTCAGCGCGGGCAGGTGCGCGGACTCGGGCCGGACCAGCACCCGGACCGGCCGGCCCTGGGCCATCAGCTCCTGGAGCACGGCCGCGCCGACCCCGCCGGTGGCGCCGGTGAGCAGGACGGTGCCGGTGCGGGCGCCGGTGGCCTGCGGGCGGGC
>NZ_JAHSQD010000723.1 GCF_020103755.1 Streptomyces sp. LS1784 | reverse complement strand
GCCGCGGGCGGTGCCGGCACGGCCGGGGCCACGGGCGGCGGAGCCGGGGGCGGCGCCGTCCCCGCGGCCGCCACCAGTGTGAAGATCGGTCAGCCCGCCACCGTGGACTTCGCCGACAAGACCGCCAAGGTCACCACCAAGCTGGAGATCACCGTCACCGGCGTCGAGGTGGGTTCGGTGCAGGACTTCACCGCCGCCAAGCTCAGCATCGGTGACCTGGGCGGCCGCACCCCGATGTACGTCAGCTACACCATCAAGAACCTCGGGGACGCCAGCCTCTCCTTCACCGCCCCGGACGCCAAGTTCGTGCTCTTCGACACCACCGGCAAGAAGGGCCTCAACGTCTTCACCGCCGCCGCCCCGCTGCCCAAGTGCACCAGCGCGAAGTTCCAGGGCCTGGCCAAGGGTGCCGAGGTCAAGGGCTGCACCATCATCTCCACCCCCGGCAACACCCCGGCCGCCGTCGGCTACACCGACCTGGTCGACCCGCTGAAGCTCCAGGCCTCCTGGACCAAGTGACGCCCCCGTCGCCGCTGAGCACGCGAACGGCCCCCGCCACCTCGACAGGTGGCGGGGGCCGTTCGCTTCACCGGAGACCGTTCGCGTCAACCGGCCCGAGCGGCTCAGTCCTCGTCGTCGTCGCCCTCGATGGCGGCCTGGCGGCCGCTGGACAGCGCCTCGAAGGCGAGGAACTCGGCCTCGGCCGCGTCCCGGCCCTTCTGCTTCTCGCGGCGGCGGTCGACCGCCGGGCGCTGGGTCTCCATGCGGTGGTCCTCACCGCGGCGGCCGAGCATCTCGGCGCCGGCGGCCATGGTCGGCTCCCAGTCGAAGACGACGGCGTTCTCCTCGGGGCCGATGATGACGGTGTCACCCTCGTGCGCCCCGACCTTCCACAGCTGCTCCTCGACGCCGAGGCGGGCCAGCCGGTCGGCGAGGTAGCCGACGGCCTCGTCGTTGGCGAAGTCGGTCTGGCGGACCCAGCGCTCCGGCTTGGCGCCACGGATGCGGTAGGCGCCGTCCTCCTCGGTGATGGTGAAGCCCGCGTCGTCGACGGCCTTGGGCCGCAGCACGATCCGGGTGGACTCCTCGGCCGGCTTGGCGGCGCGTGCCTCGGCGACGATCCCGCCCATCGCGAAGCTCAGCTCGCGCAGGCCCTTGCGGGAGGCGGCGGAGACCTCGAACACCCGGTAGCCGCGCTCCTCCAGGGAGGCGCGGGTCAGGTCGGCGATGTCCTGGCCGTCCGGGACGTCCACCTTGTTGAGCGCGACCAGGCGCGGGCGGTCGTCCAGGCCGCCGTACTCGGCGAGTTCGGCCTCGATGGTCTCCAGGTCGGTCAGCGGGTCACGGCCGGGCTCCAGGGTGGCGCAGTCCAGCACGTGCACCAGCACCGAGCAGCGCTCCACGTGCCGCAGGAACTCCAGGCCCAGGCCGCGGCCCTGGCTGGCGCCCGGGATCAGGCCGGGCACGTCGGCGATGGTGTAGACGACGTCGCCCGCGGTGACCACGCCGAGGTTGGGGATCAGGGTGGTGAACGGGTAGTCCGCGATCTTCGGCTTGGCGGCGGAGAGCACCGAGATCAGCGAGGACTTGCCGGCGCTCGGGTACCCCACCAGGGCCACGTCGGCGACGGACTTGAGCTCCATCACGATGTCGCGGGCCTCGCCGGGCTCGCCGAGCAGCGCGAAGCCGGGCGCCTTGCGGCGGGCCGAGGCCAGCGCGGCGTTGCCGAGGCCGCCGCGGCCGCCCTGGGCGGCGACGAAGCTGGTGCCGTGCCCGACCAGGTCGGCCAGCACGTTGCCCTTGCGGTCCAGCACCACGGTGCCGTCCGGCACCAGCAGGACGAGGTTCTCGCCGTCCGCGCCGGTGCGGTGGCCGCCCGCGCCCGGCTTGCCGTTGGTGGCCTTGCGCTTGGGCGAGTGGTGGTATTCGAGCAGGGTGGTGACCTGCGAGTCCACGGTGAGGATGACGCTGCCGCCCTCACCGCCGTTGCCGCCGTCCGGCCCGCCGAGCGGCTTGAACTTCTCGCGGTGCACGGAGGCGCAGCCGTGGCCCCCGTTACCCGCGGCGACGTGAAGTTCGACGCGGTCCACGAAGGTGGTCATGGGGTGTGCCTCCAGTGCGCGAGAGTCTGCTTGCTGCTGTGTAAAGCGTGAAGGGTGGACCGGAGAATTCCGGCCCACCCTTCACTGTGAGTCTTCTCAGACTCGGGAGTCCGCGGGGACTCAGGCCTCGACGGCCACGATGTTGACGACCTTGCGGCCGCGACGGTTGCCGAACTGCACCGCACCGGCGGTCAGCGCGAACAGGGTGTCGTCGCCACCGCGGCCGACACCGGCACCCGGGTGGAAGTGGGTGCCGCGCTGGCGGACGAGGATCTCGCCGGCGGAGACGACCTGGCCGCCGAAGCGCTTCACGCCGAGGCGCTGGGCGTTCGAGTCACGGCCGTTGCGGGTAGAGCTTGCGCCCTTCTTGTGTGCCATATCTCGCTATCCCCTTACTTGCTGACCGAGTCGATGCTGGTGATGCGCACCGCGGTGTGCTGCTGACGGTGACCCTGACGGCGGCGGTAGCCGGTCTTGTTCTTGTAGCGCAGGATGACGATCTTGTCACCCTTGGTCTGGTCGACCACCTCGGCGTGAGCCTTCACGCCGGCCAGGACCCACGGGTCGGAGGTGACAGCGTCACCGTCGACGACGAGGATGGTCGAGAGCTCGACCGAGTCACCCGGCTTGGCCTCGATACGGTCGATCTCCAGCACGTCGCCGACGGCGACCTTGTGCTGGCGGCCGCCTGCGCGAACGATCGCGTACATGCGGTACCTGCTTTCCTTGCTCGGTCGGAACCCCCGACGCCAGCCACCTGGGTACGGACACAGGAGCCTCTCCCCGGCCCACCGCGCGGACGCGGCGACCTCGGGAAGGTGATGTGCTCGGGAGCAATGGCGTAGACACGCCGATGGTCAAGAATACGGACCGGCCGCCCGGGGGGCAAACCGGCCCGTACGGCCCGGGGCGGAATCGCTCCCGCCCCGGGCGTGGGCACTACTCGGCCGCCGTATCACCCTCGGCGGCCGCGGCCTTCTTGGCCGCCGCGCTCGTCCGCTTGGTCGCGGTCTTGCGGGCGGTGGTCTTCTTGGCCGCAGTGGTGGTCTTCTTCGCTGCGGTCTTCTTGGCGGCGGTCTTCCGGGCGGCCCGCTTCTTCGGCGCCGGCGCCTCCTCGGCAGGAGCCTCCTCGACCGGGGCCTCGGCGGCCTCGGCGACGGACTCCGCAGCGGCCGGGGCCTCGACGGCCGCGGCCTCCGCGACCACGACCGGCTCGGCCGGCGCCTCGGCGGCAACCTCGGCAACGGCTTCCGCGGCCTCCACGGCAGCCGGGGCGACGGCCTCCAGGGCCGCCTCCAGCGCCGCTTCGGCCTTGGCCTGGAGCACCACGATCTCGGCGGTGTTCGGCGAGCCGCCGTCGATGCAGGAGACCGACTGCGAGGCGTCCACGTTGGCGGCCAGGTCCTCGTGCGTGGCGTCGATGCCGGAGTCCAGGACGCCGACGGTGACGTTGCGGCTGCCGAGCGAGATCTTGTGG
>NZ_JAHSQD010000722.1 GCF_020103755.1 Streptomyces sp. LS1784 | reverse complement strand
GATGGCGAGGTCCTGGGCGCGGTCGCGTTCGGCGGCGGCGCGGGAGGCGAGTGCGTGGGCGAGGCGGCGGGTGCGGCGCTCGGCGGTGCGGTGGGCCTCGCGGACGGTCTCGCGGGCGGTGGTGGCCTCCGCGATGCGCTCCAGGAGGTCCAGCGAGCCGGCGGTGAAGTCGCGTTCGGCGGTGAGTTCGGCGCGGCGGCCGAGCTTGGCGGCGAAGCCGTGCACGAGGTCGGCGAGGCCGTCGGTGTCCCGGGTGTCGGTGACGGCGCGCAGCAGGAGGTCGGTGAAGTCGCTGTCGTGCTTGACCGCGAAGAGGCCGGCCGCCTCGCCCTCGTCGGCGTTCATCTCGCGCTGGTAGCGGAAGAGTTCGGGGTCGAGGCCGAGTTCGCCGAGGTGCTCGGTCCAGCGGTCGTGGCCGTCCTCGAAGACCAGGTCGAGGTGGGGGTGGGCCTTGCCGGCCTCGGTGAGGGCGTCGCGGAAGCCCTTCATGGTGCGGCGGCGGCCGCGGGCCTTCTGGTCGCCGGCCAGGCTGACCCGCTCGGCGACCGGCAGCGAGTCGAGGGTCAGACCGGGGCCGGGGCGGAAGGAGTACCAGGTCTCGGCGAACTTGCGCGGGTCGGAGGAGACCTGGCGGCCGCGCCACTCGCTGACCTTGCCGACCACGATCAGCTCGCCGGTGACGGTGTGCTGCCACTCCAGGGCGACGTGGCCGCAGTCGTCGGCGAGCAGGAACTTGCGCAGCACACCGGAGCTGGCGCCGCCGAGGGTGTTGCGGTGGCCGGGGAGCATGACCGAGAAGATCAGCTTGAGCAGGACGGACTTGCCGCCGCCGTTCTCCAGGAAGAGCACGCCTGCCGGAGCGGGGCGGCGGACCGGGCCGTCGGGGTCCTCGCCGAACAGGCCGATCTGCTGCGGGGCCGGGTCGGCGACCGGCTCGCCGACGCCGCGCAGGTCGAGCACCGTGTCGGCGTAGCGGGCGCCGGCCGGTCCGATCGAGTAGAGGCGGACCCGGTTGAGCTCGTACATGTGCGGCGGTTCTCCGTGGCTTGCGGGGCGTGAGGGATGGGCGGCGGGCCGGCTCGGGGCGGGTGGCCGGGGCCGGCGCGGTGGGCTCGGAGCGGGTGGACTCCGAGCCCCGGGGCTCAGAGCGAGTGGAACGGCAGCCCGGCGTCGGCGACCAGTTCGTCGCCGGTGTCCGGCGGCAGCAGGCTGGCGGTGCCGTCGGAGACCGGGACGACGCCGAGGTCGAGGAGTTCGGCCATGGCCGCGCTGCCCGCCAGGTCGCGCACCTGGAGCTGGTAGCGGGCGGTCGTGCGGTAGGTGCCGCCGGAGTCGTCGGAGACCTTCTGGAGGAAGCCGGAGTCGACCAGGAACAGCACCGCCTTGGCGACGATGCCGATGGTCGAGCCGGAGAGCCGGCGGGCGTCCTTGGTGGCGCCGGTGGCGGTGCGCCGGGCCCACACCCGCCAGGCGGCCTCCAGTCCGGGGGCGTCGGAGGCCGGGTCGGTGTTGGCGCCCTCGGCGCCGGCCTGCTCCTCCAGGCGGCGGCAGGCCTGGCGGACGAAGGCGTCGACGCCGTTGACGGTGATCCGGCCGAGGTAGCCGTCGTCGGCGAGGTCCTCGGGGCGCGGGAAGGCCATCGCCGCGACGGCCAGGTGGGCGAGGCCGTGCAGGAAGCGGTCGGTGGACTCGGAGGCGGCGCGGCGCGAGTAGTCGCCCATCCGGACGGCGAACAGCGAGTCCTCGGCGGCGGCCACGGCCATGCCGGCCCGCGGGGAGACCTCCAGGACGACCAGGCCCATGCCGGTGGCGATGGCGTCGGCGAGCCGGGCGAACGGCGGGTCCTCGCGGTGGCGGCGCACCAGCTCGGCGTACTCGGCGTCCCGGGCGGGCAGCAGCTTGGCCTGGAGGCCGAAGGACACCAGCCGGGCGGCGTCCGCGACGTCGGCCGGGGTGATCGGCGCGGGGGCCGCGGGTTCGCTCTCAGCCGCCCAGGACGTGTCGTGGTGGGTCGTCACGGGCGGTGCTCCTCGGGGGTGGCGCGGTGGTTACGGTTCGTCAAGGTTGGTCCCGGCAACGTGTGCCTGCCGGCCGGTCAGCCGGCGTCCTTGCGGTCGGCGGCCATGCCGACCGCGTCGAGCAGGGCGCTGCCGACGATCAGGTCGGCGCCGCCGAACTCCGGGTCGAGCAGCGGGGTGCCGTCGTCCACGGCGAACAGCAGCCGCTCCTCGCCCTGGCGGTAGGCGGTGCCGACCGGCGGGCTGGCGGCGTGCACGGCGAGCAGGGCGACCAGGTACGGCAGGTCCGGGTCCTGCTTGCGGGCGTCGGCGAGCAGGCCGGAGAGCCGGCGGGGTGCGTCCGGGGGCAGGTCGAGCAGGAGCATCGCGGACTCCAGCTGGGCCTCGGAGAACCGGCTGTCGTCCGGGGTGGCGACCAGGTCCGGGTCGGGGAGCTCGGCGCCGAGGTGCTCGCGTTCGACCGGCGGGGTGAGCAGCAGGTCGACCAGGTCGGTGACCCGGACCGAGACCGGGGTGCGCAGACCGGCGCCGCGGGCGAAGAACGCGCCGGTGGGGCGGACGGCCTGCTCGATCGGCAGCCGCAGCACGGGGGCGAGCAGCTGCCCGTAGAGGTCGATGCCGCTGCGGGCGCCGGGGGTGGCGAAGGCCTGGCGGTCCTGCTCGGCGCGGAACAGCGGGCCGGCCTCCAGCAGCCGGGTCTGGAGCTGGGTGTGACGGCGGATGCAGTCCTTGACGATGTCGACCAGCTCGGCAGCGCGGCGCTTGTGCTCCGGGTCCTCGGCCTCGTCGCGTGCCTTGCGGATGTTGGTGAGAATCGCGTTCTCGTGCCGGTAGCGGTCGGCGATGTGGTCCAGCGCCTCCTCGATGAGGTCGGGAATGGCGCGCATCCAGTCGACCGCGCGGACGTTGCGGCGGGTGGCGTCCAGGGCGCGGCGCAGCGTCTCGGCGTACTGGACGGTGCGGTAGCGGGCCTGCTCGGCGGCGAGCTGGGCGTCGGCCAGGCGGCCGCGGCGGATCAGCACCTCCAGCTTGACCTCGGCGGCGATCTGGGCCGAGGTGACGTCGGTGTCGAGCGCGCCGACCAGGACGTTGACCGCCTCGTCGGTGGTGCGCAGGTAGACGCCGCCGTCGAGGCCGGGGACCTCCTCGATCAGCTTGAAGTCGTAGTCGCGGCGGACGTACTCGCCGTCCGGGCCGAAGGTCCCGTAGACGGCGCGGAAGCCGCGGTCCACGCTGCCGACGTTGATCATCGACTCCAGCACCCAGCGGGCGACCCGCTCGTGCTCGGCGGCGGGACGGCCTACGGCCTGGGCGGCGACCCGGGGCAGCAGCCGGGCGAGCACTATCTCGCGGTCGGCCCCGGTGTCGAAGTCCATGTTCAGGGTGACCAGGTCGATCGCGGCGAGGCCGACCTCGGCCATCGCGTAGCCGCCGTACTCGCCGGCCAGGTTGACCTTGCGGTTGTCCAGGTCGTGCAGCGGGGCGGTGCAGGCCAGCGCCTTGAGCCGGCGGGCCAGGCCCTCGTCGGCGGCGGGGCCGGGCGCGGGGCGCGCGGCGACGGCC
>NZ_JAHSQD010000721.1 GCF_020103755.1 Streptomyces sp. LS1784 | reverse complement strand
CTACGGCGGCACCCCGCCGCAGGCCCCGCTCGGCCAGGACCCGTACGGTCACGCCCCGGCGGGCCGGCCGCCGCTCGGCCAGCCGCCAGCGGCGCAGCAGGCCGTCGCCCCGCCCGTCCAGCAGCAGCCGCACACCTACGGCTACCCTCCGCCGGAGGGCGCGTTCCCCGACACCTCGGTGCGGGAGGACTCCGGCCCGGTGTACGCCCAGCCGGCCGGCCCCGGCCCGAACAGCCGTGGCGGTGACTTCGGCACCTCCTTCAACCTGGCCCCGCCGCAGCCGCAGCAGCCCCAGGAACCCGCCCCGGCCGAGCCGGTACGGACCAACTGGATCGCCGTGGTGTCGGCCGACCGGGACTACTTCACCGAGATGATGGCCCGCAGCGGCCCCGAGGCGGCCGGCCTGTTCTTCCCGCCGTACTGCCCCGAGCGCCGGATCCCGCTGACCGGCCGCGGCCAGCTGCGGATCGGGCGGCGCAGCCAGCACCGCGGCACGGTGCCGGAGATCGACCTGTCCGTACCGCCGGAGGACCCGGGCGCCTCGCACCAGCACGCGATGCTCGCCGAACAGGCGGACGGCAGCTGGGTCCTGGTGGACCAGGACTCGACCAACGGCACCACCATGAACGGCGGCGCGGAGCCGATCGCCCCACACACCGCCGTGCCGCTGAACGACGGCGACCGGATCCACATCGGCGCCTGGACCACCATCACCGTGCACCGCGGCTGAACGACGGTCACAGACAGGCCGTCAGCTGAAAGTCCGTCGGGCAATTCGCCGGACGGTCCGAAAGCGACAACTCCGGCCGGGCCGGGCGGAATTCGACATCCGCCCGGCCCGGCTTTGTTTGGCCGTTCCTCAAAATATCCGCAAATTCGCCGTCCCGGATGTGCACAAGAGCCTTCACAACCCCTAGGCTCAGGGCACATGACTGCTGCTATATCCGCTGACGGCATCCGCCAGCGGTACGGGGATGTGCAGGCCGTCGACGGGGTTTCCTTCACCGTCGAGGCCGGCGAGTTCTACGGGATCCTGGGCCCCAACGGCGCCGGGAAGACCACCACGATGGAGATCCTGGAGGGCGTCCGGAAACCGGACGAGGGTCGGGTCCAGCTCCTGGGCATGGAGCCCTGGCCGCGCAATCCGAAACTGCTGCCGCGAATCGGCGTGCAGTTCCAGGCATCCGCTTTCTTCCGGAAACTGACGGCCCGGGAGACCATCCGCACCTTCGCGTCGTTCTACGGGGTCGGCCCCAAGCGGGCCGACGCGATGCTGGAGCGGGTCGGCCTCTCGGACAAAGCCGAGACCCTGACCGACCAGATGTCCGGCGGCCAGGCCCAGCGCCTGTCGATCGCCTGCGCACTGGCCCACGACCCGGAGCTCGTCTTCCTGGACGAGCCCACCACCGGCCTGGACCCGCAGTCCCGGCGCAACCTCTGGGACCTCCTGCGGGACATCAACGCCGAGGGCCGCACGGTCGTGCTGACCACGCACTACCTGGACGAGGCCGAGGTGCTCTGCGACCGGGTCTCGATCATGGACCACGGCAAGATCCTGCACACCGGCGCCCCGGCGGCGCTGATCCGCGAGATCGACGACACCGTCCGGATCAGCGTGGCCTCCGGCCAGCTCCCGCTCGACCGGGCCCGGGAACTGCTGACCGCGGCCGGCGCCGACATCGCCACCCTGGAGGACGACACCGTCTCGCTCTCCGTCTCCACCCGCCTCCCCGCCCCGGTGCTCGGCGTCCTGGCCGAGCAGAACGCACTGCGCGGCCTGGAAGTGCGCGGCGCCACCCTGGAGGACGTCTTCCTCCAGCTGACCGGACGGGAGTTCCGCGCATGACCGCCACCATCCCCACCGAGCCGCAGTCCCCCGCCCGGCGCGGCGGCCCGGCCGCCGGCGAGCGGGAGCGGGTCAGCGCGTTCTGGAGCCTGTCCCGCGCCATGCTGCTCGGGATGAAGCGCGACCGCACCGCGACCTTCTTCATCCTGCTGTTCCCGCTGGTGTTCCTGGTGTTCTTCGGCAGCGTGACCAAGAGCTCCGGCAGCCCGCACGCCAAGGTGGCGCAGGTCGGCGCGGTGAAGCTGTTCGACTCGATCCAGGGCGACGAGCGGGCCGGGCTGGACAAGGTCCTCACCATCACGAAGACCGACGACGAGGCCGCCACGCTGGAGAAGGTCCGCAAGGGTGACTACGACGCGCTGATCAAGCAGGGCCCGGACGGCAAGGTCGAGCTGCGCTACACCGCCGCCGACCAGGTCCGCGCCGGCGCGCTCCAGGGCATCCTCAACTCGGTGGTCCAGAACGCCAACCAGGCGGCCACCGGCCAGAAGCCGGCCTTCGTGCTGGACTCCCAGCAGGTCGAGGACAAGTCGCTCAAGCCGATCCAGTTCCTCACCCCCGGCCTGCTCGGCTGGGCCGTCGCCACCGGCGCGGTGTTCGGTGCCGCGCTGACCCTGGTCAACTGGCGCAAGACCAAGGTGCTGCGCCGGCTGCGGCTGGCCCCGATCAGCGCCGGCACCGTGGTCAGCTCCCGGATCCTGGTCTCGCTGCTGACCGCGTTCCTGCAGACCGCCGTCTTCCTGGTGGTCGCGACCAGCTTCTTCGGGCTCAAGCTCACCGGCAACTGGTGGCTGGTCATCCCGCTGGTGGCCTGTGCGACGCTCGCCTTCATGTCGATCGGCCTGCTGGCCGGCTCGGTCGCCAAGACCGAGGAGGCCGCCAACGGCATCTCACAGATCATCGTGCTGCCGATGTCCTTCCTGTCCGGCTCGTTCTTCCCGCTGGACGGCGCCCCGGGCTGGCTGAAGGCCGTCTCCGAGGTCATGCCGCTGCACTACCTGGTCAGCTCAGCCCAGTCGGTGCTCACCCGTGGTGGGGGCGTCATGGACGCCCTGCCGACCATGGGCGGCCTGCTGCTCTTCGCGGCCGTGCTGACCGGCATCTCCTGGAAGCTGTTCCGCTGGGAGGACTGACCGTCCCCGGTTGACATCCACTGGTCCCGACGGGGGCGTACGCCTTTGGTCCCGGTGTACGCCCCCGTCGGCGTCTGCGACCATGGTCGGGTGAGAGAGATCCGGCGAGGCACGTTGAGCGAGGAGACCTTCTACGACCAGGTCGGCGGTGAGCCGACCTTCCGGCGGCTGGCCCACCGGTTCTACGAAGGCATCGCCGAGGACGAGTTGCTGCGGCCGATGTACCCCGAGGAGGACCTCGGGCCGGCCGAGGAGCGAATGGCCCTCTTCCTGATGCAGTACTGGGGTGGCCCGCGCACCTACAGCGAGCGGCGCGGCCACCCGCGGCTGCGGATGCGGCACGCGCCGTTCAAGGTCGACAAGGCCGCACACGACGCCTGGCTCACCCGCATGCGGGCGGCCGTGGCGAGCCTGGAGCTGCCGGCCGAGCACGAGCGGCAGCTGCTCGAGTACCTGACCTACGCCGCCGCCTCGATGATCAACACCCCGGGCTGATCCCGTTCCCGGAGCCCGTGCGCCGGAGCCCGTGCGCCGGGCTGCCGGACCGGGGGCCGACGGCCGGCGCTACCGGACCGGGCTGAGCCCCAGCCCCGCGCCCGGCGCGGCCACGGTGCGC
>NZ_JAHSQD010000720.1 GCF_020103755.1 Streptomyces sp. LS1784 | reverse complement strand
CCGCCGAGCTGCTCACCGCGGTGGCGGCCGGTCAGGTGCTGCTCGCCGGCGAGGAGACCGGCCGGCCCGGGCCGGAGGCCGTGAGCAGGCTCTGGACGGCCGCGCTGCCGGCCCTGGTGGCGCAGGAGCGCCGGGCCGGCTACCGGGTCTGATCCGAGGCCACCGTCAGGCCCGGCCGTGACTCAGGCCCGTTCGGCGACGCTCAGCCGGGCGAGCGCGTGCGGCTGGACCAGGCCCGGCAGCAGCAGCGTCCAGAGGTCCGACATCCGCTGGATCAGGTCCTGCCGGTCGGCCAGCACCTGGGAGCTCAGCTGGATGCCGGTGACGGCCCCGGTGATCACCCCGGAGGCCGCCGTCACGTCGACCCCGGGGTGGAGGTCGCCGGCCTCCCGGGCCTGCTCCAGCAGCTCGCGGACCAGGTCCATCCAGCCCTGGTAGGCCGCGAGCTGCGGCTGGGTGAAGCTGCCGTGCTCGATCGTCAGCCGGATGCTGCCGCGCACCAGCGGATCGGTCCGGAGCGCGCGGGCGAAGGCGTACCCGAGGTCGATCAGGTTCTGCACCGGGCTGTCCGAAGCCGGTGTCCAGCCGGAGATCCAGGCGCCCTGCCCCTCGATGACGGCGAGCGCCAGCTCCTCCTTGGAGCGGAAGTGGAAGTACAGCGCGCCCTTGGTGACGCCGGCGCGGTCCAGGATCTCGGACATCGTGGCGGCGGCGTAGCCCCGCTCGTCGAACACCTCGGCCGCCGCGACGAGTACCGCCTGTCGGGTCGCCAGCGCGCGGGCCTGCCTGGCCATCGCAGCCTCCCTGGAAAGTTCTGGTCTCGGCAGCGGCCGATCCTACGGGGGCGGACGGGGGCGGCGGACGCATGGCGTCCAGTAGGTATCCTACCGAGCCCGCCGCGGGCCCCACCGGCCCGGGCGACCACGGGGGAGCAGCGTCGGCGCGGCCCCGGGAACCCCCGGCGAGGCCCCGGGAAACGCCCGACGGCCGGCCACCCCGTTCGGGTGACCGGCCGTCGGTTCGGGCCGTGGGCCGTCAGGCGGCCTGCTGCCAGCTGACCGGCGAGTAGTACGCCGGGCGGCGCTCCAGGCGCTGCCAGTTGGCGATCGGCTCGATGGGCGCGGTCGCGGCGGCCTGCTGCGTGGCGGCGGCGCGCGCGGCGAGGACGGCGGTCAGGGCGGCGAGTTCCTCGTCGGTGAGACTGCCGCGGACGATGCGGACGAGGGGTTCGGCGGAAGCGGTCATGTCCTGGTTTCTCCCCCGGTTGCTGTGGTCTGAGGTGGTTGCCCGGTGCGGACTGCTGCGGTGCGGCTGTGCCGCTACATCGGCGGGTTGCCGTGCTTGCGGCTGGGCAGGTCGGCGTGCTTGGTGCGGAGCATGGCCAGGGCGGAAGCGATCACCTGGCGGGTCTCGGCCGGGTCGATGACGTCGTCCACGAGGCCGCGCTCGGCCGCGTAGTACGGGTGCATCAGCTCGTTCTTGTATTCCTTGATCTTCTGGGCGCGCATGGCGTCCGGGTTCTCGGCGGCGTTGATCTCGCGCCGGAAGATGACGTTGGCCGCGCCCTCGGCACCCATCACGGCGATCTCGTTGGTCGGCCAGGCGTAGGACAGGTCGGCGCCGATCGAGCGGGAGTCCATCACGATGTAGGCGCCGCCGTAGGCCTTGCGCAGGATCAGCGAGATGCGCGGCACGGTGGCGTTGCAGTACGCGTACAGCAGCTTGGCGCCGTGCCGGATGATGCCGCCGTGCTCCTGGTCGACGCCGGGCAGGAAGCCGGGGACGTCGAGCAGGGTGACCAGCGGGATGTTGAAGGCGTCGCACATCTGGACGAAGCGGGCGGCCTTCTCGCTCGCGTTGATGTCCAGCACGCCGGCCAGCGACTGCGGCTGGTTGGCGATGATGCCGATGACGTGGCCGTCGATCCGGGCGAGCACGCAGAGCACGTTGGTGGCCCAGCGCTCGTGGACCTCCAGGTACTCGCCGTGGTCGACGATCTCCTCGATCACCTTGCGCATGTCGTACGGGCGGTTGCCGTCGGCGGGCACCAGGTCCAGCAGGCTGTCGTTGCGCCGCTCGACCGGGTCCTCGCTCATCACGGGCGGCGGCATCTCGCGGTTGTTCTGCGGCAGCAGCGACAGGAGGTAGCGGACCTCCTCGATGCAGGACTGCTCGTCGTCGTAGACGAAGTGGGCGACGCCGGAGACGCCGGCGTGCACGTCCGCGCCGCCGAGGCCGTTCTGGGTGATCTTCTCGCCGGTCACCGCCTGGACCACGTCCGGGCCGGTGATGAACATCTGCGAGGTCTCGCGGACCATGAAGACGAAGTCGGTCAGCGCGGGGGAGTACGCGGCGCCGCCGGCGCACGGGCCGAGCATCACCGAGATCTGCGGGATGACGCCGGAGGCCTTGGTGTTGCGCTGGAAGATGCCGCCGTAGCCGGCCAGCGCGGTGACGCCCTCCTGGATGCGGGCGCCGGCGCCGTCGTTCAGCGAGACCAGGGGAGCACCGGCCGCGATGGCCATGTCCATGATCTTGTGGATCTTCTGCGCGTGGGCCTCGCCCAGCGCGCCGCCGAAGATCCGGAAGTCGTGCGCGTAGGTGAAGACGGTGCGCCCGTGGACGGTGCCCCAGCCGACGATCACGCCGTCGGTGTGCGGCTTCCGGGCCTCCAGGCCGAAGCCTTGGGCGCGGTGCCGGCGCAGGGGCTCGACCTCCTGGAAGGAGCCCTCGTCCAGCAGCAGCTCGATGCGCTCGCGGGCGGTCAGCTTGCCCTTGGCGTGCTGGGCCTCGGTGGCCTTGTCGCTGGGGCCGCGGCGGACCTTCTCGCGCAGCTCGTGCAGCTCGGCGACGCGCCCGCGGGCGTCGGCCGGGACCTCCGGGACCTCGCCGTCGATCGGCGCCTCATGCACAACCGTCATCTCGAACCACTCCAAGGGTGAGGGAACTGTCCGACAGCCAACGTCTGCTGTGCCCCCGGCTGCGAATCACTTTCTTCACTTATGACTGTACGAGGGGCTGTGCGCTGGTTCCGGCGTCGATTCCGTACAAGGTCGAGTTCGTTTAGCTGTCAGGCCTGTACAGAAGTGGTTGGCCAGGGCGCTGAGCGTTCGGTGGTCATTCGGGTACCGGGGGTTGTCGGGCAGGTGATGGTCCGATGATCTGAGCATGAGGAAAAGCGCAGGTCAGGGCCGTCTTCCAGTACTGTAGGCCGGTCCTCTTGGGTCGCGCTCAAGGTCCGCTCAAGCCGGCCGGCCGGCGGGCCGCCGGTCGGGTGAGTGGCCCGACAGTCGTAGGGAAGCGCCAAAAACGCCGCAGCCCACCCCGACTGGTGGGGGTGGGCTGTCCGAGCGAGCGGGCGGGCCGCTCCGATCAGCTCTTCCTGCCGTCCTCGGGCTCGTCGCGGTCGCGCAGCTCCCGCTCGCGACGGCGCAGGTCGGCCTCCCACTGCTTGAGCATGTCCTCGTGGTCTTTGTCGTTCTTCTTCAACGAGGCGAGGAACTCGGGGTCGTCGTCCGGCGCCAGCGGGCGCCCGCCGCGCGGGGCGGTGCGGCCCGGGCGGTCGTCGGCCGGGTACCCCGGGCGGGCCCCGGCGGGC
>NZ_JAHSQD010000072.1 GCF_020103755.1 Streptomyces sp. LS1784 | reverse complement strand
CGGCCGCCGAGCGGCAGCACGACGGACCCATCGCCGCCGCGCACGTGGGGAACGCCGCACTGCCGGCCGCACCCGCCGGCCCGCTCGACCTCGCGGAGCGGTTGGGGGCCGTGCTGGCCGACCGCGTGCCCGACCCCGGTGAGTTCGAGGTGGTGTTCGCGGCTCTCGTCGCGGAACACCACCGCGACGCGACCGCCCTGCGGGCCGCTCTCGCCCCGCTCGCCGCACGCCGCGACGAGCACCCGGTCCTGTTCTGGGAAGCCCGCAGCGCCGGGGGAGCGCTCGGCTGCCTGCTCGACGCCCTGACCGGCCGACCGCACGAGTCCGGCGTGCACGCGGCCGAGCTGCTCGACCTCCCCGCCCACATGCGCACCCCCGCCGTGATCCCCGCACTGCGCGTCCACGAGGCGGCCTCGCGGATCACCGACGCGCCGGTGCCGCTCCTGCTCGCCACCCCCACCGCCGACGACGGCACGATCGACCCGGCCGTGCTCACCGAGCGGCTCGCGGCGTACCGAACCGCCGGTGTCGGTCCCTGGCCCGCGGACCTGGCCCAGTCGCTGCTCCGGACACCCCCGAGCGCGCTGCCGACCGTCCGTGCCGCCGCTGCCGGACTCGGCTGCGCCCTGCCTCCCGACACGGCGCCGCCCGTACCCGGCCGGTTCCACATCCAGACCCCGGACCTGCCCGAGCGGGTCGGCACCTTCGGCTGGGCCCCGCCCACACTCCCGCGCATCGCACCGCTAGCCGTCACCGCCGCGCCCGTACCCGAGGGCGTCACCGGACTGCTCCACACCCTCCCCGACCCCACCGAGACCGGCCGGTTCGTTGGCTCGCCGCCGACGCCGCCCACCGAACTCGTCCAGTTGCCCTGGCTGGCGCCCTGGCACCCCGAGACCGTCGCCGCACACGGCCTCCCCTCCGTGGTGCTCCAAGCGGACACGACCTCCGGCTCCCGGGGAACCAATCCCCTCCTGCCCCGGATCGCGGAACTCCCAGGGGAGTTCGGCCCGGTGAGCCACCTCCTGCTCGCGTACGGGCTGACCGCCGCCCGCACGGAGAACCGCACCGCCGCGCTGGACGCGCTGCTGGCACTGACCGCACGCGGCCGGCTCCGGCCGGAGGCGCTCGGCGAGTGGATCGCGGCGCTCTGGCGACTGTCCGCGGCCAAGCCCAACCGGATCCTGCCCGTCCTGGCCGACGCCGCTCGCAGCGGCGCGGGCCGGACGGTGTGGACGGTGCTCACCGCCGTGATCACCGGCCTCACCGCCGAGCCCGGCAGGCGCGGACTGGCGGACGCCCTCGCACTCGCCGCCGAGTGCGCGGCAGCCGAAGGCATCCGCACCACCCTCCCCGCCCTCGCCGGCCTGGCCGCACCAACCGCGCCCAGCCGGGTCCGGGCGGAATCGGCCCGACTGATCCGGATCCTCACGACCTGACCGAGCCGGAGCGGATACCGACACCTGCGGTTCTGCCGTACGCGGCCGCGGCTGCGCCCGACAGCCGAACGCGCGATGCGGCAGGGGAAGCCTGAGGACAAGGGAAAAGGTGGAGACAGGAATCGAACCCATCTGAACGGCTCTGCAAGCCGCCGCCTCGCCACTCGGCCACTCCACCGCGACAACGGTGGGAAACGCTACACGCACATGAACCAGGATTCTCTGGGAGTGGTGATTGTTCACCCCGGAAGTCCTTAGTGTGTTTAGTGTTATTTCTCTCGACATGGCGTCGGAAAGGTCCGGGGGCCGGCGCGAAAAAGCCAGGTTGCGTTAGCCTGTGCCGATATCTCCGACCCGATGGGATTTCATTCATGGCCGTCGAGGAATCACGGTTCACCCGTACTACGGAGCTGCGCTGCGGAAGCGCCGCGAACCGGTGCCAGTACAAGAGCCTGCCCCTGCGCGACCTTCCCCCACTCGGTGTCGTGCGCCGCGCCCGGATCGCCCGCGAAGGCCTGCGTGAGCGCCGAGCCGACGTTCCGGCGCCCGGCCGGCCCTCCCGCTTCGCCGAGGGGGACTGGGTCAGGGTGAAGGACGAGGCCACGGTGCGCGCCACCCTCGACGCCAAGGACCGCCACCGCGGTTTGTGGTTCACCGGCAGCCAATGGTCGTACTGCGGCGGCGTCTACCAGGTCGAACGCGTCGTGTGCCGCATGATCGACGACCACTACCGCGTGCGGCGCCTGTCGGGCACCGTCGCCCTGGCCGGTGCCACCTGCCACGGTGCCGACGGGACCCAGGGCTGCGGACTGGACTGCGCACTGCTGTTCCGCGACGAATGGCTGGAGCCCGCCCCCGCGCCGGTGCCCGCCGCCCGGCCCGTCACCCTCTGGGCAACCGTGCGCAGCCTCGCGGAGATCCACGCGACCCTCGGCCCCGACGGACGCCTGCACGGCGTTCCCTTCCAGGCGGGGATGGAGCGCCACGCCGGCACCCGTCACGGTGCCACCGAACTGCGCCACCGGTCCCTCGCCTGGTGGCAACACCCCACCGGGGGGCGCTGGTTCATCCTCCACGGCCTGCGCTGCGGCGGCGAACCGCTCGCCACCGGCTGCGACCGCCGGTGCGCCCTGCTCTGGCACGAGTCCTGGCTGCACGTCGAACCCGCCGCCGCACTGCGCTGAACGGCCGTCAGCGCCGCCAGCGGTCACGGACCAGCTTCGCGGTCAGGTGCAGCGGCCCGTCCCGGTCACCGACGTAGCAGCGGGGAAGCGCGTACACCCCGCTGTGAGCACCGGGGCTGACCGCGCACGCGTACGCGTAGCCGGCTTGCGCCACCGCCTCCACCGCGGCGGCGTCGAGCGAACCGTAGGGGTAGCAGAACCCCTCGACCGCCCGGCCCGTGAGGTCCTCCAGCACGTGGCGGCTGTCGGAGACCTGGGCCGCCAGATCCTGCGCGCCCAGGCCTGCCAGCCGCCGGTGCGTCAGCCCGTGCGAGCCGATCTCCATCCCGGCGGCAGCGGCTTCGCAGACCTCGCGCGCCGTCATCAGCGGCTTGCGCGGGCCCTGCCCGTCCCAGTCGTTGTATCCGCCCAGCCGGCCGGCCACCACGTAGACCGTCGCGGTGAAGCCGTGCTCCGCCAGTGCGGGCATGGCCTCCTCCACGAAGTCGCGGTATCCGTCATCGAAGCTGAGCCCCACCATGCCCGCAGCGGTGCCGTCCCGGTGGGAACGCATCAGGGCCCCCACCGACACCCCGCGCAGCCCGCGAGTGGACAACCAGCGCAGCTGGCGGCGAAACCGTGCGGGGGCAACGGTAATCAGATAGGGATCCTCGACCGTTGACGCCACCGAGTGGTACATGAGCGTCCACGGGAGACGTCCCGCACCTGCGCCGGGCGCTCCTTCCGAGCTACTGCGTGGTCGAATGATTCGCATGTTCCGCTCCAGCTGTCCGGGTGGCACTGCCTGTACAGGTGGCCCTCAAGGAGATTGCATTCTGGCAGCGTCGGACCCGGCTTCCGGTCGCGCCAGGCGACTGCGCGCCATTTCACCCGGATGCAGGAACGGGAGTCGCCTGATGGGGGTCGGCCCGAACAGCTCGGATGACGTTTCCACGCCGTGCGGGACCGCCCGGTCCGGCACCGGTTCGGCCGCTGGGCCTGCCCGGGCGGTGGGCGCAACCGCAGCCGTCGCGCACACCCACGATCCTTCTGCGGTCCTGCCGAATCGGCCGCATCGGGGAAGCGAGAGGACCCGGGAGCGTAGCCTGCTCCCGGGCCCCTGTTTGCCGCCCAATTGCGCACACCGGCACGTTTAAGGGTTGCGGATCAGATTGAAATCGACGCGTTCTGCCTTTGAACTACCGTGCCACGAAGCGGCACAGACAGGACTTGAACCTGCATTCGTCGATATTCGTCCGCACCCGGTCGATCCGGTGTTCGGCGGCGAATGCTGAGACTGGAGCGAGAGTCTGAGGTTCAAGGGGTCTGCCTCTGCCTGGTTGGGCTACTCCGGCCGGTGGTGCCGGGGGGAGGGTTCGAACCTCCACTGTGACCCCTGGTCAGCTTCAACATCAGTGTCAGCTTTTCGCACCGCGCAGCGCACCCGCCCGGTCTCCCGGAACAGGTCCCTGGCGCGCTCGGTGCACCCGCCCGGCTCCCCGGGCGGGCGATCACGAGGCTACCGGAACAGGTAGCCGAAGACGGCGTCACCGACCCGTTGGTCGGTGACCTCGACGGCGTTGGCCTCCTCGCGGGCGAACTTGACTGCCTGCTGGAGCTTCTCCACGCGCTCGGCGAGCTCGTTCACCCGGCGGGCCGGCAGCGCGCCGGAGAACTTCACCGTGGTCCAGTAACCGACCGCGATGTCCTCGTAGTAGACCTCGACCTGGGCCGGGTGCTTCTCGGTGGCCTCGGCCTTGACGTGGTTGCGCGGCACCTTCTTGGTCCGGATGGTGCGCACCGGCTCGGTCTTCCAGGAGTCGGTGGAAGGGTCGAGGTTCCAGGACTCGGAGGCGTCCAGCACCGGGAGCTTCCTCACGAAGGTGAACAGGTCGGTGAGCTGCTTCTCCAGGAAGAGCAGGTACGGCACCGGCACCTGGGCGAGGAGCACCTGGCCGTCCACCACCACGTCGGCGCGGGCGCTGATGTTGGCCCAGTCCTTGGTGGCCGTCACATCGAAGAGCCGGGTGAGGGTGTTCGCGGTGGACCGCAGGATGTCCTCGGCCTTCAGCTGCACACGGGTCGACTCCGGCGGCAGCTGCTCGCCCTCCTCGTCCTTGGGCTGGTAGGTACGGGAGATCCCGGCCAGCAGCGCGGGCTTCTGCAGGTCCTGGTGGGCCTGCGTCAGCTCCTGGAAGGACTTGGACTTGACGCCCTTTTCAACGGCGATGATCTGGTTCAGCTTTGCCACGTCCGGGACGGTAGCAGTCCCGAACTGATCGGCGACACTTAATTATTGATCGAGTAGTCGATCCTGATGGTCCTCCGATGCGGCGACGGCTTGACGTTGACCCCCGGGGACGGGGGGTGTCCGCCCGGGCGGACACCCCCCGTCCCGTCGAACCTGCTTCAAGTCCTCCGCCCACCGGCGGACGAAGGCGGCGCGGGTCAGCGCACGGTGACGGTGAAGACGGGGGAGACGGTGTCTCCGCTGATGATGCGCAGCTCGTTCAGGCCCTTGAGGCCGAGCTTCACGCCGAGCGAGTAGGAGCCGTTGCGGGTCGTGGGGACGGAGGCGGGCAGCGTGACCCACCTGCCGTGCTGCTTCTGCTGCAGGGTCACCGTGCTTCCCGCCTTGAGGCCGGTGGTCGTGCCGGTGACACGGAACAGCTGCCACGCCTGGACGGAGGAGACCGACGGCTTGGCGGTGACGGTGGCGTGCGCGGCGGCCGCCTGCGTGATGGCCGGCTGCACGGCGGACGCGGGGTGGGCGGCGGGGGTGGCCGCCATGGCGGTGCCCGCCAGTCCGAGGGAGAGCATGCTGAGGGTGGTCACGGCGGCCAGACGCAGGTGGTTCCGCTTGGAGACGATCACGGTGCACCCCTTTCGAGGGGAGGTGGTTGTCCGGCCCGAAGGCGTGGATGCCGCGATTCGGGCCCTGCCATCTGTAGGGACGCCGTATGCCGCGGATGGGTTGTGGACGGATCGTCACCGCTGTGTAACAGTCGGCGATCACCCTTCGGCGTACGCGGGGGTGACCCACCGGCTCCACCGTGTGCTGGTCCGATCGGATGACGCCCTGCGATTCCCGGCCGGTCCGGACGGTGGGGGAGCGGGTGGGCGGCGGTCGGCGGGCTAGCTTCGTTCCCGTGACCGGCAATGACGTGATTCTTGCGCTGGTGGTGGTCACCGCGCTGGGTTTCGACTTCACCAACGGGTTCCACGACACCGGCAACGCCATGGCGACCTCGATCGTCACCGGCGCCCTCCCGCCGCGTGTCGCGGTCGGCGTCTCGGCAGTGCTGAACCTGGTGGGTGCGTTCCTGTCGACCGCGGTCGCGGCGACGATCGCCGGTGGCCTGGTGCGGAGCCAGGACGTGACACTGACCGTGGTCATAGCGGGCCTGACGGGCAGCATCCTGTGGAACCTGATGACCTGGTACGTCGGGATCCCTTCGAGTTCCTCGCACGCGCTGATCGGCGGCGTGGTCGGGGCGACCATGGCGGCGGCCGGCGCCTCCGCCGTCAAGTGGCAGGGTCTCGTCGCCAAGGTGATCGTGCCGGCCGCCCTGTCGCCGGTCATCGCCGGCTCGGTCGCCGCGCTCGGCACCTACCTCGTCTACCGCCTCACCCGCGACGTCGCCGAAGGCCCGCGCACGCGCGGGTTCCGGAGCGGTCAGGTCGGTTCGGCCTGCATGGTCTCGCTCGCCCACGGCACCAACGACGCGCAGAAGACCATGGGCGTCATCACCCTGGCCCTGATCGCCAACGGAACGCTGAGCGCCGGGGCGAAGGCCCCGACATGGGTGATCACCGCCTGCGCCACGGCCATCGCCCTGGGCACCTACATCGGCGGCTGGCGGGTCATCAGGGCGCTGGGCAAGGGGCTGGTGGAGATCGAACCGCCGCAGGGGATGTCCAGCGAGTCCGCCTCGGCCGCGGTCATCCTCTCCTCCGCCGACTTCGGCTACTCGCTCTCGACCACCCACGTCGCCACCGGGTCGATCCTCGGATCGGGGGTCGGCAAGAAGGGTGCGGTCGTACGGTGGAACATCGCCCACCGCATGGTGGTGGCCTGGCTGCTCACCCTCCCGGCCGCGACGCTGGTCGGGGCGTTGGCCTACTGGGGCGCCCACGGGATCGGCGGTGCCCCCGGTGTCGTGGTCGTCTTCGCCGTTCTGGTGCTGGCCTCGACCGCCTTCTTCGTCGCATCCCGCCACCCGGCCGTCACGCCGGAGAACGTCAACGCCGCGTGGGCCGGCTCGCTCGTTCCGGAGCCTCCCGCCGACGAGGTGATCCGGTGAACCCCTGGATCGACCCGGACGCGCTCTGGAAGATCATCGTGGTGGGATTCCTCGCCGGTGCGGGCCTGCCCGCGCTGTTCGCCATCGGTGTGCGCGCCCTCTACCCGCCGGTCGGGGTGGGCAGGGCCGGGGTCTCACGCCGCACGGCCGGGGCGCTCGGGTACACCCTCGCCACGGTGTGCTTCGCGGTGGTCCTCGCCGCGATCGGCTGGGGCGTCTTCGTCATCGTCGGCCACAGCTGACCGTGCACGTCCGACTTGCTGCCGCGTGACGAGGAAGCAGCCGTTGGAGCCGGGCCCGGCGATGGTGGTGAGATAGCCGCCGACCGGCCTGCCTCTCGACCGGCTTCGTCCTTCGGTGGGCTGGCAGGTCAGGTCCGGGTGCCGTTCTCCGTGTCGCGGGAGGCTACCGCGCGGAGGTGCTCGTCGAAGAACCGGCGGGGGTCGCCGCCCATCCGGACGAGCATCACCAGGGCGGACACGGCCACGTCGCAGGTCTCCTTGCGCACGTCGTCCCAGTCGTGCGAGTGGCCTTTGCGGGGGTTGGCACCCAGCGCCCCGATGACGGCCTCGGCGACCTCTCCCGCCTCCTCCTGGAGCTTGAGGGCCTGCACGGTCCAGCGCTGCTCGTCGTTCCGGTCGTAGTGCGAATCAAGCCGCTCTGCAAGGGAGTTGACGACTTTCCAGGTCTCTTCCATGGAGGGGATCCTGCCCCTGTTCGAATGGGTCGATCAAGCCGGGCGGTTCCCGGCGAGCCTGGGTCTTTTCGATTTCCTGCCGGCTCGGCGCCCGGTCGGCCGCGGGCCGTCAGCCGGCGAACCGGCCGGCGTTCTGCCGGATGAACCCGCCCACTCCGGTGGCGGGCCGCCCGGTGACCTGCCGGACGCCGTCGGCCTGGCGGTCGTAGCGGTTCTCGGCGTGGAGCCGGGCCATGGTGGAGATGTGCTGGAAGACGTGTTCCGGCAGGTCCAGCGGTCTGAGGTCATGGTCGATCCACTCCTCCAGCGGCACGTCGGCGTAGCCGACCGGCCGGCCGAGGGCCGCGGAGACCTCCGCGGCGATGGCGGCGCCGTCCTGCGAGCGCGGGCCGGTCAGCTCGTAGGCGCGGCCGAGGTGCGGGCCCGGCTCGGCCAGGACCTGCGCCACGACCGCGGCGACGTCCGCGGCGGCGACGGGGGAGGTCCGCGCCCGCCCGAGGGGCAGCCTGATGGTGCCGTCCACCGCGATCGAGGACAGCCCGATGCGGAAGAGCGGGTTCTCCAGGAACACGGTGGGCCTGATCTCGACCACGGGCAGCTCCGACCAGGCGAGGACCTGCTCGACCAGCCACTGCTGCCGGTGCTGGTGCGACTCGCCCGCGCCGGTCAGGCCCAGCTCGGAGACGGTCAGCTGCGACATGTTCACGAACACCTCCAGCAGCCCCGTCTCCCGTGCCACGGCCGCCGTCGTGAGGGCGGCCTCCAGGTACTGGGCGGAGACGCCCATGCCGAAGTACACCCGCCGGCAGCCCGCCAGCGCCCCGGCCACGTCGTCGACGTCGGTCAGGTCCCCGACGACGACCTCGGCGCCCGTCGCGCGCAGCGCCTCGGCGCGCTCGTCGTCACGGCGCACCATGGCGCGGACCGGGAGGCCTCGTTGCCGCAGGTCCTCGACTACGGACCGCCCGACCGCGCCCACGCGGCCGGCGGCCCCGGTCACCAGAATCGATTGCACAGTGCCCTCCACGGGGTGTCCACGACTTGGAACAAGGGTGACCGACCGTGTGGCCACGGCGCGACCGGAGCGGTACGCCGTGGCCGGACGGTGTCAGATGGTGGCGGTGTCGATGACGAAGCGGTAGCGGACGTCGCCGGCGATGACGCGCTCGTAGGCGTCGTTGATCCGGTCGGCGCTGATCAGTTCGATCTCGGCGGCCACGCCGTGCTCGGCGCAGAAGTCCAGCATCTCCTGGGTCTCGGCGATGCCGCCGATGCCCGAGGTGCTCATGCTGCGGCGGTTGCCGTTCAGCGACCGGAGGTCGACCTGCACGGGTTCCTCCGGGAGACCGACGTTGACCATGGCCCCGTCGGTGCGCAGCAGGGAGAAGTAGGCGGCGAAGTCGAGCGGGGCGGAGACGGTGTTGAGGATGAGGTCGAAGGTGCCCGCGAGGTTCTGGAAGGTCGCGGGGTCGCTGGTGGCGTGGTAGTGGTCGGCGCCCAGCCGAAGGCCGTCGTCCTTCTTGCGCAGGGACTGGGACAGTACGGTGACCTCGGCGCCGAGCGCGTGGGCGATCTGTACGCCCATGTGGCCGAGCCCGCCGAGTCCGACGACGGCGACCCGCCTGCCGGGGCCGGCGTTCCAGTGCCGCAGCGGGGAGTAGGTGGTGATCCCCGCGCACAGCAGCGGGGCGGCCACGTCCAGCGACAGGGCGTCCGGGATGCGCACGACGTAGTTCTCGTCGACGACCACGTTCTTCGCGTAGCCGCCGTAGGTGGGCTGTCCGTCCTTGCCGACGGCGTTGTACGTCCAGACCGGGCCCTCGGCGCAGTACTGCTCCAGGCCGGCCCGGCAGTTGTCGCAGGTGCGGCAGGAGTCGACCATGCAGCCGACGCCGACCCGTTCGCCGACCGCGAACTTCGTGACGCCGGGGCCGACCTCGGTGACGATGCCGGCGATCTCGTGCCCGGGCACCATGGGGAAGATCGCCTCGCCCCAGCCCTCGCGGGCCTGGTGGATGTCGGAGTGGCAGATGCCGACGAAGGCGATGTCGATCAGCACGTCGTGTTCGCCGACGGCGCGGCGCTCGATGGTCGTGCGTTCCAGCGGGGCCTTGGCGGCGGGAGTGGCGTAAGCGGCAACAGTGGTGGTCATGGGAGTTCGTGTCCTTCTCTCTGGATGGATCAAGGTCGCTCGGCGTTCTCCGTCAGGGGCGGGCGTCGATGCGGCCGTGGGCGGCGAAACGATACTGCGCGAGCAGTCCGGGGGCCGCCACGGCGTGGACGGCGGCGCCGTAGCCGAGAACCGTGGCGAGCAGGCCCACGGGGGCGATCAGCAGGCCGGCGATGATCGCCGGCACTCCGAAGCTCGGGTAGGCGACCACGTGGACGGCCGCGAACGGCCCGGCCCGCTGGTCGGCCCGTACGAGCGGGATGATGGTCCGGATGGCGCCGGAGAACGACGCGCCGAAGCCCACACCGCCGATGATGCCACCTGTCCACCGCAGCGGGAGCAGCCCGGCGGCGACTCCGGGCTTCCGTTGCGGTCAGTAGTGCGCTGTCGTGCCAACTCGTGGGCGCAGGGGGCAAACGCGGTCGGTCGGGCCGGTCGTAGCTTCGGGGATGCCGAGCCGTCGACGCGGTGGGCGTGCCACCGATCGCTCCGAGAGGGCTCTCGTGTTCGAGATCGCCGGGGCGCAGGCCGCTCCGGGCGTCGACGTGCTCTTCCACTTCGAACGTTGAAGGAGAGATTCGCACGATGACCACAGCCTCCCCGGCCGCCGCCGGCGGCGACGGACCGCCCGCCGGTGGGACGGACGCTTCCGAGGAACGCCGTTTCGAACCGGACCTCCGGTCGATCACCAGGATCAACCTGCGTCCCATGGCCTCGCCCATGCCGCTGGGCTTCTTCACGGTGGCGATCGCCTCCGTGATGACGGGATGCCTGCAGCTCGGGCTCCTCGGCACCGAGGCCCGCGGCGCCGTCGCCCTGTGCGTGCTGCCCGCCTTCGTCCTGCAGTTCCTGGTGAGCATCCTGTGCTTCGGCGCCCGTGACGTGATCGCGGCGACACTCATGGGCGTGTTCGCCGGCAGCTGGCTGGCCTACTCGCTGGTCATGTTCAGCGGCGCCGCCGACGGCCTCCGGGTGCTGGGTGTGTTCAACCTGGCGTTCCTGTGTTTCGGGGCGTTGATGACCGCCGTGACCCGGCCCAAGCGCGCGCTGTGGCTCGTGCTGGTGGTCTCGCTGCCCCGCTGGGCGGCCACCGGCCTGTCCGGCCTCACGGGCGCCGAGTGGCTCACGCGCACGTCCGGGGCCCTCGGCCTCCTGGTGGCGTGCGTCGCGATGTACACGGCGTTCGCCCTGCTGCTGGAGGACATGCGCAGCGAGGAGGTCCTGCCCATCGGCCGCAGCGGACCCGCCCGGGCCGCCGTGAACGGTGACCTGGCCGTCCAGCTGCGCAACCTGGAGCGCCAGGCGGGCGTGCGGCGCACGCTCTGAACGCCTGCTCCCGCATCCCCGCGCGCACCGAGCAGCTGTTCCGTGTCCCGATCCGTCCGCTCCCCGGACCATCGACCCGAGGCGGAGCGCTACGGCCACCGACGTGCCGTGGGGCCGGTCGATCCGACAGTGCGTCGGGTCGGCCGGCCGTCGGCGGGCGCTGCACGAGCGGCTTCACGGTGAATCGCCGCGGGGTGCGTCTGCGCCGCTACGGCCTTCAGACCGCGCGAAACCCTTGGTGGGGGCCGGTGTTAACCTGATCGACATGATCAGGAGGGGGTCGAGGCAACAGGTGTCCAGCACGCCGGTTTCCGGTCCGCAGCGAGCTCTGATCATCGCCAATTTCGTCAGCAGGGTCGGCAACGGTCTCTTCAACACCGCTGCCATCCTCTACTTCACGTTGGTGGTGCACCTGCCCGCCACACAGGTAGGAGCGGGTCTGACGATCGCCGGCCTCAGTGGCTTGGCGGCCGGCATACCGGCGGGCAATCTGGCCGACCGGTACGGGCCGCGCATGATCTGGCTGACCACCCTCGCCCTGCAGGCCGCCACCATGGCGGCTTTCGTCTTCATCGACAGTTGGCTCGCGTTCACGCTCGTCGCCACCCTGGACCGGCTGGCTGCCACGGCGAGCGGCGCCGCGGGCGGTGCGCTCGTCGCCAGAGTCGGCGGTGAACGCCCTGCCGCCTTCCGGGCCAGACTCCGCACGTTCGTCAATCTCGGCGTCGTCGTGGGCACCCTCGGCGCGGCCTTCGCCATCCAGATCAACACTCGCCCTGCCTACACCGGGCTGATCCTCGCCAACGCCGCCAGCTTCGCCTGCGCCGGACTGATCGTGTTCATGGGCGTCCCGAACTACCGGCCCCTGCCTCGGCCGAAGGAGCACCGACAGTGGTCCGTCCTGGCAGACCGGCCGTACGTGTCCTTCGTCGCGCTCTACAGCGCCATGGGCCTGCAGTACCAGACCGTCGCCCTGCTGTTGCCGGTCTGGCTCACCGCCCACACCGACGCACCGCGCTGGACCGTGGCAGCGGTCTACGCGATCAACAGCGGCGTCTGCGTGCTGCTGCAGAGCAAGCTCGGCTCCAAGGTGGAAACCCCACGACAGGGCGGCCGCGCATTTCGCCTCGCCGGGCTCCTGTTCCTCGTCAGCTGCCCGTTGATGGCGCTGACGGCCGACGTTCCCGCCTGGGTCGCACCGGCGCTCGCCGTCCTCGCCGTGTGCGTCCACAGCGTCGGAGAGGTGTGGGAGTCCTCGGGCGGCTTCGCGCTCGGCTTCGGTCTCGCACCCGACCATGCCCAAGGGCAGTATCAGGGCCTCCTCGGTATCGGCTTCGACGCAGGCCAGGCCCTCGCCCCCGTGATCCTGACCGGGGCAGTCCTCGCGCTCGGACACACGGGCTGGCTACTCCTCGGCGCATTCTTCGCATGCCTGGGCGCCGCAGGACCTCCGGTGGCCGCATGGGCCGAGCGAACCCGATCCGGGAAACCGGGTGCGGAAGCCTCCGCGCGAGGTCGGCAAAGTGAATCCCCGCTGGTGGAGGCCGACTAGCGGCGCTGGACGCTCGCCACCGTCGACGAGCGCCCAGCCGTCCGGCGCCGCGCCGCTGACCACCGCCCGGGGACCGCTGACAGGCGGTTCGACGAGGCCCGGCCGTCACCCGGTGGGTGGGCGGGTCGTTGAGCCGGGCGCGCCGTCCCGCGTGGGCGGCGGCAGTCGGAAGCGGCCTGGAGGAGTCTGCGGTGTCCACCGTCACCAACCCGTTCACCGGTGCCTACACCCCGGTGGCGGAGGAAGTCACCGCCTTCGACCTGCCGGTCACCGGCACGATCCCGGCGGAGCTGAACGGCCGGTACCTGCGCAACGGCCCGAACGGGATGCGGGCGGAGGACCCCCGGCCGCGGCACCTGTTCGCCGGGTACGCCATGGTGCACGGGGTGCGGCTGCTCGACGGGCGGGCCCGGTGGTACCGCAACCGGCTGGTCCGCAGCGCCGCCGTGGCCGAGGCCCTGGGGGAGCGGCCGCGCCCCGGCGCCGCGCCGAGGATCGTCGACGTCGCGCCCAACACGCACGTGATCGGCCACGCCGACCGCACCTTCGCGCTGGTCGAAGGCGGCTTCCGCCCGTACGAACTCTCCTACGAGATCGAGACGGTGGGCGCCAGCGACTTCTGCGGGACGCTGCCCGACGGGTTCGCCGCCCACCCCAAGCTCGACCCGGGCACCGGCGAGCTGCACGCGATCACCTGGCAGCGGGACAGCGAGAACCTGCGCCACCTGGTGGTCTCCCCGCAGGGCGCCGTCGTCCGGGCCGTGGACATCCCCGTCCCGCACCGGCCGGTGGTGCACGACATGGCGCTGACCCGGAACTTCGCCGTCGTCCTGGACCTCTCGGGGCGCGTCGGCATGGCCGACAACCTCGCGCGCAAGACGTACCCGGCGGTCTGGGACGAGACCCGCGGCGCGCGGATCGGGCTGCTGCCCCGCAACGGTACGGAGGTCGGCTGGTACGAGGTCGAGCCCTGCTTCGTCTACCACACGCTCAACGCCCACGAGGACGGCGACCGGGTCGTCGTCGACGTGGTCCGCTACCCGAGGATGTTCGCCGGCGGTGCGGTGGACGGGCAGAGCAGCCCCACCCTGGACCGCTGGATCGTCGACACCGTCTCCGGCAAGGTCACCGAGACCCGTCTGGACGACCGCCCGCAGGAGTTCCCGGCGGTCAGCCCGGCGGTGGTCGGCGGCGCCCACCGCTACGGGTACTCCACCGTGGCCACCGCCCTGCTGCGCCACTTCGCCGCGACGCAGGCCCTGGAGGCCCTGACCCCGGAGGCAGCCGGAGACGCGCTGATCAAGCACGACCTGAGCCGGCAGTCCAGCACCGTGCGGGAGTTCGGCGCCGGCCGCTACACCGGCGAGGTCTCCTTCGTCCCGAGGCAGGGCGCCCGCAGCGAGGACGACGGCTACCTGCTGGCCTACGTCCACGACCCCGAGCGGGGCGCGAGCGACCTGGTCGTCCTCTCCGCCGAGGACTTCACCGGCGACCCGATCGCCACCGTCCACCTGCCGGTGCGGGTGCCGGCCGGCTTCCACGGCAGCTGGATCCCCGACCCCGTCCGAGAGGACTCCGAGTGAACACCCCGCCCTTGATCACGCCGGCCGACGCCGTCGCCGTCCGTCAACGCCGGGCAGACCTGCGTCGCCCCCGACTACCTGCTGACCGACCCGGCCACGGCCCGTGGGCTGGAAGGCGTCCTGGACCGGGCCGTCACCGAGCTGTACGGCCCCGGCGCGGTCGCAGGCGTACGGACGCATCGTCAACGAACGCCACTTCGACCGGGTCGTCGCGCTCCTCGACCCGGGGCGTACGGTCTTCGGCGGACGGCACGACCGCGCGGACCGCTACGTCGCGCCCACCCTGCTGGCCGAGGTGAAGCCCGATGTCCCGGTCATGCGGGAGGAGGTCTTCGGCCCCGTCCTGCCCATCGTCGAGGTCGCCGGCCTGGACGTGCCCCTGGGCCGAGCGGCCGAGACGGTACTGACCTGTCGTCACGTCGGTGTCGGCGGTGGCTGTTGCGCGGCGCCGGCCGTCCCGACCGGCTGCGGTTCCGGCGGGCTTCGACGGCGGTCGGTGCCTTCCCGCGGTTCGCGCCGCGGCGGCCACGAGGGCGAGCGCGATGGTCGCGAGTCCCGAAGCGGCCAGCACCCGTTGAGGCCCCAGCGCGGCGGTGAGGGGGCCACCGAGTGCGGTGCCCACGGGGGCGGCGGTGAGCAGGGCGGCGCTTCGGGCGGCCAGGACCGCGGTCAGCCAGGCCGCCGGGGTGCGGTCCTGGAACAGGGTGAAGGACAGTGCGGTGAAGGGTCCGTAGACCACACCGCCCAGGGCGAAGCAGACGAGGGAGACGGAGGCGGGCACCCCCAGGCCGAACGGCAGGAGGGCCAGGCCCCAGCCGGCGATGATGCCCAGGGTGACGGGCCAGAGCGGGAGCCTGCGCAGGGTGCCCGCGGCCAGGGCCCCCAGAACCGCACCGATGCCGAAGACCGTCCAGTACAGCCCGAGGAGGCCGGCACCGGCGTGCAGGTCCTCGGTGACATGCAGCGGGAGGGCGACCTCCAACGGCCCGTAGAGGAGGTTGAAGGCCCAGGTCAGGGCGAGGATCCCGAGCAGCTCGGGCCGGCGGCGCAACAGTGGGAGGCCGGCCGGCGGCCGGCCGGTGTCGGTCGGCGCGCCGGTGGCCGGCGCCTCGACCGGGTCGCCCAGCCGCCCGACCTGGACAGCGAGGACGGCGAAGGACAGCGCGTCGAGCCCGATGATCCAGGCGGGGCCGACGGCCGTCGCCAGGAATCCGGCGAGTGCGGGGCCGACGATGACGGACGCCGAGGCGCTCGCACTGACCAGCGCGTTCGCGGCCAGCCGCTGCTCCGGGGGAAGCATCCGGGCGAGCAGCGAGTACTTCCCCGCGCTGCCCCAGGCGTGCAGCACCGAGGACCCGGCGAGCAGGACGACGTAGAGGACCGGGTGCAGCACCCCTGCGGCCCAGGCCAGGGGCACGCACCCGAGGAGCAGCGCGCGGACCCGGCTGTCGGCGGCGATCAGCCGCCGGGGAGGCAGGCGGCGCAGCCGGCGGCCGAAGAGCAGCGCGCCCGCGGCGCCGGGGAGGGCGTAGGCGGCCACCGCGGCGCCGACGACCAGCCCGGACCGGCCCGGAGGCGCGATCAGGACGGCCAGCCACGCCACGGCGACCACGCTCATCCCGTCCCCCAGGTCGGAGGCGGCCAGGGCGGGCAGGAGTCGGCGGAAGTCGTGGCGGGCGAACAGCGATCGGTACGGACGCGGCAGCAGACGGGTCGTCACGGGGAGAGGCATCCGACCAGGGTCGTGGTTGAAGCGGACTTGAGGTCAAGGTGGGGGCCCGGGACGGCCGGTCGGCCTTCGCTAGCCCTCCCAGGACATCGCGGTGGCGATGGCGGTCAGGACCAGCCAGGCGATGACGGGGATGGCGAGGGTGACGGCGAAGGGCCACTGGGCGCCGAGGAGCATGACGCTGCCGATGAAGGTGAGGAAGACGAGGAAGGGGAGGACGGCAAGTGGGACCCCCCAGCTTTCGAGGCGACGTCCGAGCAGGCCGTAGACGCTGACGACGGTTCCCAGGCCGACCAGGAGGGCCAGTTCGAAGGAGGTGAGCCAGAGGGCGTTCACGACGGCGGAGCGGTGGCCCTGGTGGGAGAGCTGGACCACACGGCCCTTCCAGAGCGTCAGGTCCACGTTGGTGCCGCTCTCCACGCTGTCGTAGAGCCCCTCGGTGACGCTGTAGGTGGTGGTGGGTGCCGCCTCACGGGAGACGGTGACGTCGTAGCTGGTGGAGTCGCTGCTCTGGTCGGTCTTCTTGCCCGTCACCCGGCCGGTCTCCTGGGTGGTGCAGCCCGTGCCGGGTGCGGTGGCCGGGGCGCCACAGACCGGCGCGCTGCGGTAGGCGACCGTGTCGTCGTAGGCGTCGACGTACCAGGAGAAACCGAGGGCGACGGTGGACAGGCCCGTGAGCACGAGCAGAGCCTGGGCCACGAAACGGGCGGGGGAGAGCGCGTCCCGCCAGTCGAACCGGCTGCCGTAGCGCCGCGGACGGCGGGGCGCCGGGGGAGCCGTCCGACGGGGCGGCGGTGTCCCCACGGGCGGTGAGGGGATCCGGTCGGTCACGGCCTGGGCCCCGCCGGCGGATACGGCAGTGGTGACGGCGGCGGTGACCGCGGCGGGCGCCGCGTCGGCAGGCTCCGGCGAGTCCGGTGGGTCCAGCAGGTGTTCGACCTGCCGCCGCAGTACGAGCAGTTCCCGGGTGATGAGTTCGGCCTGCTCCCGGACGTGGGCCAGGTCCGCCTCCAGCGCGCGGTTCAACCCGGCGGCGGCGTTCAGCTGGCGGCCCTTCTCCGCGGACTCCGCCTGGAGCCGCCGGCTGCGCTCCTGCTCGGCCGCGAGCTGCTCGGCGAGGCGCTCGGCCTCCAGACGGGCACGCTCCTGTTCGTCGGTGCGGGCCCGGTCTGCCTCGTCCCGTTCCGCGGTGAGGGCGGCGATCGCCTGCCGGAGCTCCTCGGTGACCTCCCGGAGGTAGACCACCTGGTCGGCGGGGTCCGGGCTGTCGCGCAGTTCGGCGGCGCGCAGGTCGTGGAGTTCACGCAGCCGGGACGGGGCCGGCGGACGGCCGAGCCGGGAGAGGTGGGCGGCGAAGCCGTCCAGGAAGGTGCAGGGGGCGATGGTCCGGCCGGACAGGTAGGCCTCGACCTGCTCCGGAGAGTGCCCGGTCGCCTCCGCCAGCTGTCCGGTGCCGGAGGGCCCGGCGTCGGCGCACTCGGCGAGGGCCACGGCCAGTGCCTGGGCGAGCCGGGAGGCACGGGCGGGCGCGGGGCGGTGGGCGGGGTTGCGGGTGAACGCGAACCGGCCCGCGGTGTCGGTTCCCTGCCGGTTGGGCACGGGCAGCCCGCGCCGGATCAACTCGTCGCGCAGGTACGGGTAGAGGGCGTCGAGGGTGAGCCACTCCGGCCCCTCGGGGAGCCCGCTGCGGACCAGGTCGACCATGGTGCCGGTGAACGAGGTGGTCCGGTCGGCCTGCTCGGCGAGCGGGACGACGTGGGCGGTGCGGTCGCTGGCGGTGAGGATGTAGGTGCCGAGGATGTCCGTGGACGCGGCCTGGGCGGCCTCGCCCGCCAGGGCCTCGATGGCCCGGCCGGCGAAGCAGCAGTCCAGCACGACGGCCTTGACCTTCGCCGGACTGTCCAGGAACGCCTCGCGGATCTTCTCGAAGTCCAGCCCGGTCACGTCGGCGTGCTCGGGCGAGGTGTGGGCGAGCGTCAGGCACAGCTGGCCGCGTGGTCGCACGAGGCCGTGCCCGACGTAGTAGAGCAGCAGGACGCCGCGGGTCTCGCGGGCGAGCAGGCGCAGGGTCTGCACCAGGGCGGGCATGTCGGCCGCGTCCTCGATCACGGTGACCCGGTCCTCGGGCCAGCCGCACAGCCGAGGGTCGGTGAGGGTGCGGTGCAGCGCCCGCAGGCTGTTGAGGGCGGCCGGCAGCCGTGAGAGGCCGGTGTCCCGGTAGGTGCCGGTGCCGATCAGGATCGCGCGGGAGTCGGCGAAGTGCGGGGGGCCGGGCAGCTCACTCATCGTCGTCGCCCAGCACCTCGGCCAGGAGCGGGACGACGTCCTCCTGCTTCATCTGCCGTGCGGTCAGCTTGACCCGGCCGCGCTTGGTCGTCACTTCGAGCGACACGTCCGCGCGGCGGGTCCGCAGCCAGACCGACAGCGACCCGGCCAGCGCCACGCCCGCACCCCCGGCGCCGAGGGCTATCTCCAGCACCTCGGTCACCCCGCCCAGCTCTCCGTCGGTGGGCGGGGACGGAAGGGGACGTACCAGCCCCGCCAGCTCGCGCTCCCGGCGCAGCCAGTCCCAGAGCTCCGCCGTCTCCCGCAGCTCGTCGCCGCCGGCGACCTTGATCCGCGCGTCCATGGCACTCCCTCGGCCTCTCCCGGGTGCCTCCCGGGTTCAGCCGGGATGATGGCAGGGATCGGCCCCGCGCGGGGAGCAACGGGGGGAGCTTGTAACCGACTTGTGGAATTCCGCACGGGGGCGGGGCGGAGGGCCGGCGGCATCGCAGGTCAGGGCAGCAGCAGGCCGGCTACGGGCGCCCGCTGCCGGACCAGTCCGCCACGACGGCGTTCATCGAGGCGCAGCGGGGCGTCGCGGACTGACTCCGAGGGCCCGGGGGTACGTCACACCGGACCGGCCGGCCGCGGCGGCCATACGTCCGGGGCCAGGACACCGGTGGCGTAGGCCCGGGCGACCAGGGCGGTGCGGTTGGGGACGCGCCAGCGGCGGGAGAGCCGGGCCAGGTGGTAGTTGACCCCGTCCGGGGTGACGCCGATCTCGCGGGCGATCTGTGCGGTGGTGTCGCCGCGGGCCGCCGCGGCCAGGATGCGGGCCTCGACCGGGCTGGCGTCGGCCTGCGGGCCGGTCGGCGAGGCCTCGCCGACCGGCTCCGCGGCCTGTAGCGAGAGCAGCAGGCTCGGGGTCTGCTCCGGGGTGTCGCCGACCAGGGCGACGGTCATCTCGCCGTTGCGCCCGCGGCCGTCGACGGGCGTCCAGGAGACCCGGGCCGGGTACTGGGAGCGGCGGTGCAGCCGTACGGCCTCGGTGAGCGCCTCCAGGGTGCCGCTGTCCCGGAGGGTGAAGAACTCCAGGATCCTACGGTTGCGCATCTGCCCCGGCAAGCGCCCGAATTCGGCCGCCATCGCGCGGTTGACGATCAGGATCCGCCCGCCGAACTCGCACACCGCGATGGGCAGCGGTACGTGGTCCAGCAGCCGCAGCGCCCGGTTGCGCCAGATCACGGCGGCGTCCGGCCGGCTGCCCGGTGCGGGCCCGCAGCCCTCGGTCGTTCGCATCTGTGGTTCTCCTTGCCGGGGACCAGAGCTGACGGTTCGTGGGCAAGTCCGCGACCGCCCCGGGTACTACACAATCATGTAGTGATCCCGGCCGGACCCGCCGCCCGATGGGCGCACAGTGGTGGAAGTCGAAAGTTTCCTGCCGTGGGAGGGGCACAGCGATGACCGAGACCGTGGAGAGCATGACCGAGGACGAGCGGGCGGCCGGGGCGGAGGGCCGGGCCGTCCCCCTGGTGGACATCTCGGCGGCGCCGCCGGCCGCCGTCCCGATGCTGCGCACCATGGAACTGGCCAGAGAGCACGGCCCGGCCTTCGTCCAGCGGCTGCACGGCCGGGACCTCATGGTCGTCAGCAGCCTGGAGCTGGTGGCGGAGCTGGCCGACGAGACCCGCTTCACCAAGTCGGTCGGCCCGGCCCTGGAGAACGTCCGTCAGTTCACCGGCGACGGCCTGTTCACCGCCTACAACGACGAGCCCAACTGGGCCCGGGCGCACGACATCCTGATGCCCGCCTTCGCGCTCGGCTCGATGCGCACCTACCACCCGGTGATGCTGCGGGTGGCCCGCAGGCTGGTCGACTCCTGGGACCGCCGGCAGGCCGCCGGACTGCCGGTGGACGTGCCCGGCGACATGACCCGGATGACCCTGGACACCATCGGGCTGGCCGGCTTCGGCTTCGACTTCGGATCCTTCGAGCGGGACGAGCCGCACCCCTTCGTCGAGGCGATGGTGCGCTGCCTGAACTGGGCGATGACAGGGCTCACCCGTGACCCGCAGGCGGACCACCGCGAACGCGACGCGGCCTTCCGGGCCGACGCCGACTACCTGGCCAACGTGGTGGACGAGGTGATCGCCGCCCGTGCCGGGGAGGAGGAGCAGGGCCCGGCCGAGGACCTGCTCGGCCTGATGCTCGGCGCGGTCCGCCCTTCGGACGGCACCCGGCTGGACGCCGAGAACATCCGCAACCAGGTGATCACCTTCCTGATCGCCGGCCACGAGACCACCTCGGGCGCGCTCTCCTTCGCGCTGTACTACCTGGTCAAGCACCCGACCGTGCTGCGGCAGGTGCAGCGGGAGGTGGACGCGCTCTGGGGCGCCCAGACCGACCCGGAGCCCTCCTACGAGGACGTCGGACGGCTGCGCCACACCCGCCAGGTGCTCAACGAGGCGCTGCGGCTGTGGCCGACGGCGCCCGCGTTCAGCCGGGAGGCGCGCGAGGACACCCTGCTCGGCGGCCGCATCCCGCTGCGCGCCGGGGAGACGGTCTTCGTCAGCACGCCGATGCTGCACCGCGACCCGGCGTGGGGCGACAACCCGGAGCTGTTCGACCCGTCCCGGTTCGACCCCGAGTGCGAGCAGGCCCGCTCCCCGCATGCCTTCAAGCCCTTCGGTACCGGCGAACGCGCCTGCATCGGACGGCAGTTCGCGCTGCACGAGGCCGTCATGCTGCTCGGCATGCTGGTCCACCGCTACCGGCTGATCGACCACGCCGACTACCGGCTCACCGTCAAGCAGACCCTCACCATCAAGCCCGACGGGTTCACCCTCGGCCTCGCCCGGCGTACGCCCGTCCGGACCGCCGGCCTCGGCGCCACGCCGACGGCTGTGGACCGGCAGGCCGGCCCGGCCGCCGAACGCCCCGGGCGGGTCCGGCGGGGGACCGGGCTGCTGCTCCTGCACGGCTCGAACTACGGCGCCTGCCGGGAGTTCGGCCGGCAGCTCGCGGAGGCCGCCGCCGACCTCGGCTGCGAGACCGAGATCGCCCCGCTGGACGCGTACGCGGACGGGCTGCCCACCGACCGGCCGGTGGTGATCACCGCGGCCTCGTACAACGGGCAGCCGACCGACGACGCGGCCCTGTTCGTCCGCCGGCTCCAGGAGTCGTACGACTCCCACGAGTCCGGGGACGGCGGGACGGCCGACGGTGTCGAGTACGCGGTGCTCGGCATCGGCGACCGCACCTACGCCGCGACCTACCAGCGCGTCCCGGCGCTGATCGACGACCGGCTCGCCGCGCTCGGCGGCACCCGGCTGCTGGCCCGCGCCGAGGCCGACGCCTCCGGCGACCTGGCCGGCACCGTACGGGAGTTCACCGGGGCACTGCGCGAGGCCCTGCTGGCGCGCTACGGGGACGCCGACGCCCCCGCCGCGCCGCAGCCGGAGGCCGCCTACTCGGTGACCGAGGTGACCGGCGGCCCGCTGGCCGCGCTGGCCGCCCGGCACGACATGGCGGAGCTGACCGTCACCGCCGTCGGCAGCCTGACCGACCCCGACTACCACCGGGTCAAGCGGCTGGTCCGCCTGGCCCTGCCGGAAGGCACCGGCTACCGGACCGCCGACCACCTCACCGTGCTGCCGGCCAACGACCCGGCGCTGGTCGAGCGCGCCGCCAAGCTGTTCGGCGCCGACCCGGACACGGTGCTGGCCATCGTGGCGCACCGGCGCACCGGACCGGCCGTCGACCGCCCGCTGGCGGTGCGCGAACTGCTCACCCACCACGTCGAGTTGCAGGACCGCCCGAGCGCCGAGCAGCGCGCCGCACTGGCCGCGCTCAACCCCTGCCCGCCCGAGCAGGCCGCGCTGCGGGCGCTGCCGGAGGGCGACCCGCGCACCCTGCTGGACCTGATCGAGGACCACCCGGCCGTGCAGGAGCGGCTCACCTGGCCGGTGCTGCTGGAGCTGCTGCCGCCGATCCGGCCGCGGCACTACTCGATCTCCTCCTCGCCCGCCGGCGACCCGGGCCAGGTGGACCTGATGGTCTCGGTGCTCAGCGGGCCGGCCCGCTCCGGCCGGGGCACCTTCCGCGGCACCGGCTCCGGCCACCTCGACCGGGTGGCCGTCGGTGACACCGTGCTGGCCCGGGTCCAGCCCTGCCGCGAGGCGTTCCGGATCGGCCACCGCACCCCGGTGGTCATGATCGCGGCCGGCACCGGCCTGGCACCCTTCCGGGGCGCTGTCGCCGACCGCCGGGCACTGCTCGCCGAGGGGGCCGAACTCGCCCCGGCACTGCTGTACTTCGGCTGCGACGACGCGGCGGCGGACTACCTGCACCGGGGCGAGCTGGAGGCGGCCGAACAGGCCGGCGCGGTGTCGCTGCGGCCCGCCTTCAGCGAGCGGCCGCAGCACGGGCGGCGCTACGTGCAGGACCGGATCACGGCCGAGGCGGCCGAGGTCTGGGAGCTGCTCGAAGCCGGTGCCGAGGTGTACGTGTGCGGGGACGGGGCCCGGATGGCGCCGGGCGTCCGGGCGGCCTTCCGGGCGCTGTACCGGGAGCGCACTCCGGGGGCCGACGAGCAGCGGTCGCAGGCCTGGCTGCAGGGGCTGATCGAGGCCGGCCGGTACGTCGAGGACGTGTACGCGGGCTGAGCGCCGGCCCACGGACACGGGCGACGGCGCCCGGACCCGGTACGCGGAGAGCGCCGCGTCGAGACCGGAAGTATGAGGAAACGGACCTTTCGGTGCAAGCTTCCTGATGGGGTGTCGACGGACCCGAGGGCGCCGGGGTGAACCCGCGCATCCACCGTCGGTCTTCGGCAGCGCGAACTCCGGCGGTCCGCAGGTTCTCCCTGACCGCCGGGTCATCGAGCCGAGGCCTGCTCCCGGGTGAGCTGCCACACCCCCTCAGCTCCGTCCACCCGCCGGGGTGTACCGCCGCAGCAGGACGGCCGCCTCGCGGTCGGTGACCTCGTGGAACTCGCCGTACCAGGGCCCGGCGGCGTGCGCGTAGCGGGGCAGGTGGAGGCAGACCACCGTGTCCACGTCCCGGCGCAGGTCGGCCGCGATCCGGGCGTCACAGACCGGCGCGGCGAGGACCAGGTGCGCCGGGCGGTCGGCGGCGAGGGCGTGCAGGGCCGCCCGGGTGGTGAGGGCGTCGGTCAGGCCGTCGGAGACGAGGACGACGGTGCGCCCGTGCAGCGGCAGCCGGGACCGGCCCTGGCGGTAGAGCGCCTCGCGGCGGTGGACCTCGACCCGCTCCCGCTTGACGCTCGCACCCAGCTCCGCCGGGGTGACGCCGAGGGTCCTGAGGGTGTACCCGTCGAACAGCGGCGGGTCGCCGTCCGCGATCGCGCCGACCGGGCGGTCGTGGCCGGGCACGGCCAGCGGCCGGACCACCGCGGCGTCGAGCGGGGCATCCAGGGCCTCGGCGACCTCGGCGGCCACCGGCAGCCCGCCGGGGGCGAGGCCGAGGACCACCACCCCGGCACCGGCCCGCCCGCCCAGCAGCGGGACGAGCCTGCGGGCCAGCTGGTGTCCGGCGGTGCTCCGGTCGAGGAATCTCACGGCCTGTCCTTGTCCTCCGTGCGTTCGCGCGCCCCGGTCGGGACGGGGTGGCACGAACCGGCGAGCGGCCCGCGGGCAAGCGCCCGCCCGACCCCTCCACCGTCGCGCCTTCCCCGCCGCCGCGGGCTCTAACGTCCGGGGTGCGGTCAGGCCGTGATGCGGGCCATGCGGGCCGGCGCGTGTGACCCGGCGGGGTCGGGGCAGGCGCGGGGCATGGACGACCGACGGACGGTGCTCCCGCCCGTACCCGGGATGTTCGCGGGTACGGCCGTTCGCCCGGCCCGGCACGGTGCGCGCGATGATGGTCACGACGGCGCCCCGCCGTCCCGGCCGGACCGGGAGCGGGTCATGTCACCGCCATCCGATCAGCCTTGCGAGCCCGCCGGGGGCGACGAGTCCGGCGACCTGCGGATCGCGGTGGGCGACCGGGGGCCGGTACGGATCGTCACCGTGGTCGGGGAGCTGGACCGGGACACCGCGGACGAACTGCGCGCCGCGCCCGCCCACCCGCCGTCGGCGGGCGACATCGAACGGATCGTGGTCGACCTCGCCGGCCTGCGGTTCTGCGACTCGACCGGGCTGAACGTCCTGCTGCGCGCCCGGCTTGACGCGCAGGCGGCCGGGCTGGGGCTGGAGCCGGCCGGCCCCGGCCCGTCGGTGGCGCGGCTGTTCGCGATCACCGGGGCCGACGGCGTGCTGCGGGTCCACGCCGACCTCCGCAC
>NZ_JAHSQD010000719.1 GCF_020103755.1 Streptomyces sp. LS1784 | reverse complement strand
CGCGGAGGGCCGCCGGGACGGCCGGCGGCGGGCGGCCGCGCTCGCCAAGCGCAACCGGCGCCGCCGGGCAGTCAAGTGGACGGCCGGGGCGGGCGCCCTGGTGATGGTCGCGGGCTGCGGCGGGGCGTACTACCTGTACCGGCACTTCAACGACAACCTGACCTCGGTCAAGGTCCAGCTGGGCGACGAGTCCGAGCGCCCCCCGGCCGCCGGGGACGCACTGAACATCCTGGTGATCGGGACGGACAGCCGGGAGGGCCTCGGGCGGGAGTACGGCGACGAGGGCAGCACCGGGCACGCCGACACCACCCTGCTGTTCCACATCGCCAAGGACCGCTCCAACGCGACGGTGGTCAGCCTCCCGCGCGACCTGATGGTGCCGATCCCGGAGTGCCTGAACGCCCAGGGGAAGAAGATCCAGGGCTCGGCCCGGGACATGTTCAACAACAGCCTCGGCCAGGAGGGGCGCGACGCGGGCTGCACCTGGAAGACCATCGAGAAGACCACCGGCATCCGGGTCGACCACTTCGTGCAGGTCAACTTCGAGGCGGTGAAGACCCTGTCCACCGCGGTCGGCGGGGTCGAGGTCTGCGCGGCCAAGGACATCGACGACTCGGGCTCCCACCTCAAGATGACCAAGGGGCGGCACGTGATCGAGGGCGACGAGGCGCTGGCCTTCGTCCGCACCCGGCACGCGGTCGGCCAGGGCGGCGACCTCACCCGGATCCCGCTCCAGCAGCAGTTCATCAGCTCGATGATCCGCAAGATCAAGAGCGACGACACCCTGACCAGCCCGACCAAGCTCTACAAGCTCGCGGACGCCGCCACCAAGGCGCTCACCGTGGACTCCGGCATCGGCAGCGTGGACAAGCTCAAGGACCTCGCGCTGGACATCAGCAAGGTGGACACCAAGAACATCACCTTCGCCACCGTCCCCGTCCTGGACGACCCCAAGGACGAGAACCGGCTGGTGCTCAAGCAGCCGGACGCCCAGCAGCTGTTCGCGATGATCGCGGGCGACCGCTCGCTGACCGAGACTGCCGCCCCACCCGCCCCCGAGGCCCCGGCCACCGGCGCCGCGCCCGCGTCGCCGACCCCGACCGCCACCACCCCGGCCCCCGCCACCAAGGGCATCCAGCTGACGGTGCGCAACGGCAGCGGCAAGCGCGGGCAGTCCGGGCCGACGGTGGAGAAGCTCCGGGCGAAGGGCTTCGACAAGGCCGCCGTGGGCAGCGACGCACCGCTCGCCGAGACCACCACGGTGTCCTACCCGACCGGCCAGGAGGCCCAGGCCTACGCCCTGGCCGCCGCCCTCGGCCTGCCCGGTGACGCCGTCCGGCCGGCCACGAAGCCGGACCCGAAGGGCGGGCTGCTGCTGGTGCTCGGCAAGGACGTGCTGGCCGCCCCCGCCAACCCTGCGGAGGTGCCCACCGAGGCCCCCGAGGACCTCCAGCGGGTGCAGGCGGACGACACCGACGTCTGCGCCAAGTAACGACGACAGGCCCCTGCGGGAGCAGAAGGGTTCCGCCCTCCCCGCAGTACCGCTCGGCGCTCCGCGGGCGCTCCCAGCGGCCGTCCCCGGCGGGCCGCAGCGGCTCGCCGGGGACGGCCGACCCAGCCGGTCCGGCGGGCCGGGACACCGGCGACCAGGGCGAAGTCCGGGACGTCCCGGTGCACCACGGCGTCGACCCCGACCGGGGCCCGGCGGCCGACCGTCACCCCGGCGCCGGTCGCGGCCCGTTCGCCGGCGTCCGCGTCCGGCTCGATCCGGGCCGTACCCGGCCCGTCCTCGACTGTCGCCATGCGCACCGACGACAGCGGTGCCGAAACGAATCAGCCGGTCTTCGAGAGCACGTCCTTGGAGGACGGGCCGACGCTGGCGATCACTCTTCGGGCCAGCGAGCGCGGTGAGGTCAGGAAGCCGAATCCCCAGCTGAGGTGCATGGTCGCGAAGGCCACCGGCAGTAGCGTCCTGGCCTTGAACGACAGTCCGCGGCCCTCGACCGCCGCGCCGCCGAGGATGCCCAGCAGGTACGCGCCGGGCACCGCGAGGAAGCCCGGATGGACGGCGACGCCGAGCACCAGACCGAGGACGACCGCCGCCAGCGCGACCGGCGGGGCGAGGTAGCGCAGGTTGACCGAGCCGCGGTGGTAGCGGGTGACCACCCGGCGCCAGCGGCCGTAGTCCTTGTACTGCTTGGCCAGCGCCCGCACCGAGGGGCGGGGCCGGTACGTCACCTTGAGCTGCGGGGTGAACCAGACCAGGCCGCCGTCCTGGCGGATCCGGTAGTTCAGCTCCCAGTCCTGGGCGCGGATGAACTCCTCGTTGTAGCCGCCGAGCTTCTCCAGCACCTCGCGCCGGAACACCCCGAGGTAGACGGTGTCCGCCGGGCCGGCCAGGCCGCCGGTGTGGAAGGCCGCGTTCCCGACGCCGATCTTGGAGGTCATCGCGGCGGCGACCGCGTTCTCCCACTCGGTCTCGCCCTCGGCGTGCATGATGCCGCCGACGTTGGCCGCGTCCATCTCGCCGAGCAGCCGGACAGCCGTGGTGATGTAGCCGGGGGTGAGCAGGCCGTGGCCGTCCACGCGCACGACTATCGGGTGTCGGGAGCCCCGGATCGCGGCGTTCAGCCCGGCCGGCGTCCGGCCGGTGGGGTTCTCCACCGTCCGCACCCGCCCGTCCTCGGCCGCCAGCTCGGCCGCGATCTCCGCGGTGCGGTCGGTGGATGGACCGAGAGCGATCACCACCTCGATCGGTCCGGGGTACTCCTGGTCCAGGATGCGCCGGACCGCCGTGCGCAGGTGACGTTCCTCGTTGAGCACCGGCATGATCACGGAAACAGCCGGCAGCTCCTCAGCAGCCTTGGTGTTCATCGGGGCCAACCGTACCGGTGCGGACGCGTCCTCGTCTTGTCCCGGTCCGGACGGCCGGGGACGCCTCGCGGCGCGCCACCGGTGCTGTGATCAAGAACACCGTACTCCCCTTTACGCGCAGCCCGGAAGCGGTGTGGATCCGGTGCCCCTCCGGGGCGGGTTCAGAGGGCGTAGTGGGCGACGGTGAACACCGCGTAACCGGTCAGTGCGAGCCGGTTCACCAGGTGCTGGGGGCCGCCCAGCCGGTCCGGCAGGGCCTGCGCCGGGCGCAGGTCGGGGCGGTGGGCGGCGGTGGCGACGGTCCGGGCCAGCGCCACCGGGTCGTACCGGCCGCCGAAGAGGGCGGCCAGCCAGACCGTCGGGCGGCTGAAGAAGGAGAACTCCCGGCCGCCGCGCAGCCGGATGGTGAGCAGGTTCCGGTGCACCGCCGCCGCGGAGATCTCCGTCCACCGGTAGCTGCGGGTGCGCAGCGCGGTGGCCACCCGCAGGCCGTTGCGGTCGGCCACCAGCTGCCAGGACAGCGTCTGGGCGCAGGCGAGGATCGCCAGCGACCCGATCCACAGCGGGCGCAGCAGCCCCTCCCACCAGCCGTCGTCGTCGAGCAGCACGACGGCGGTGGCGACCATCAGCGCCGCCAGCGGTCCGGCCCCCGCCCGCAGCGGCAGCGGCATCTCCCAGCGGCGGGCGGCCAGCGCCTCGGCGTCCGGCCCGGCCTCGGGGGCGG
>NZ_JAHSQD010000718.1 GCF_020103755.1 Streptomyces sp. LS1784 | reverse complement strand
CCGCTCGGCGGCGGGGGTGTCCCCGCCGCGGGCGGCGGCGGACAGGCGGCGGGAGGGGTTCCAGCGGAGGTCGGCGACGCCGGCGGTGTCGTCACCGTCGTCGACCGGCCGGCACGGCGTGAGGGTGATGCCGGGTGCGTGCAGGTGGTCGGCGACGGGCAGGCCGGCGAGCGCGGCGGTGCGGCGCACCGCGTCGACGACGTCCGCGCCGATACCGAGGTCCTGCGGGCGGAGCCCGGCCGGGGCCGGGACGGAGGTGTCATGGCCGGTGGCCGGAGCGGGGCCGCCGGCACGGTCGACCCTGGTCTCCCCGTCGAGCCGGCCGGCCACGACCTCGATGCCGAAGGCCGGCAGGAACTCCGCCAGCGCGTTCCGCATGCTGCTGCTGACGACCCGTCGGGCGGAGGATGCGGGCTGGTGGGGCTGTTCCATCGCGGCGGCGGCCGCCAGCCGGGGGCCTGGCTCCCAGTGCAGGGCGATCAGGCCGGCGCAGTCGTCGGAGTCGTCGTGCGGCTCGGCCGGGCGCAGCCGGACGCCGGGCCCGTGCCCGCCGTACCCGACGGGCAGGCCGGCCAGGAGGAGGGCCTCGGTGACACGGTCGGCGAGCAGCGGGTCGATCCGGGGCCCGCCGGGGCGGCGCCCCGCAGCCGTGTCCTGCCGTGCGGAAGCCGTGTCCACGCCGTCCTCCTCCGGGTCCGGGCGGCGGCCGGCCGCCGGCGCCCGAGCGTACGGCGTACCCCGACGACCCGTCGGCGAATCCCGGAAGTGGCCGCCGCGGCGCGCCCGCCGGGTGGGCGGGCGCGTCGGCGGCTTTTGCCCGGTCAGTTCCAGGGGTTGGCCGGCTGGTCGTTGATGGCCGTCCAGAACCGGGTGTTGTTCGGGATGTTGCCGTACGCCCAGAAGGTCCAGCCACCGGTCAGCGACAGGTCGGGCCCGTAGTGGCCGTCGTGGAACTCGGCCTCGCGCCAGGCGGCGCCGAAGGCGGCCTGGCAGACGCTGTCCGCCGCGGCCCGGCTGTTGAGGCGGGAGCCCTTGACCGGCTGGCTGAGGGCGACGGTGCCCTGCGCCCAGCCGTTGTGGAAGGCGATGGTGAGCCCGTCCGGGGCCGGGCTGCCGTCGACGTTGAGGCAGAGCACGGGCAGCGAGACGGACGGAGCGGTGTCGCCGCTGTAGGCGTTGCTCGGGCTGCCGCCGGGGCCGCCGACCTGGACGGTGCCCTCCGGGCCGTAGGAGACGACGGACCAGGTCATCCCCAGGTGGGTGGCCGGCCCGGTGGCGGCGGAGGCCGGGGCGGCAGTGAGCGGGATCAGGGCGGCGGCGGCGACGGCGGTCGCGGTGGCGACAACCTTCCTCAGACGGTTCATCAACTGCTCCTGTGGGTCGGGGCGTCTCGTCGGACCACCGGCTCGTTTCGGCCGGTGCCTGACAAAGTTCTCAACCGAACGCACACAACTGGCATGATCTGATCATCGATTCGTCACGACTCGCGCCCATCCACCACGGCGGTGGTCCCCACCGGCCGCGCGGGCCCCAGGGAGGGACGTGTGGAGTTCAGGATCCTCGGCTCGCTGGAGGTGTGGACCGGCGACGGCCGACGCGTCCCCTCCGAAGGCTCCCGGCAGGAACGGCTGCTCGCCGCCCTGCTGCTCAACGCGGGCAGCTCCGTTCCGGTCGCCCGCCTGGTGGACGCCGTCTGGGACGAGCGGCCGCCGGCCACCGCCACCCGCCAGGTCCGCAACCTCGCCGGGCTGCTGCGGCGCCGCTTCGCCGAGGCCGACCCGGACGCGCCGCCCGTCCTGCTGACCGACGGCCGCGGCTACCGCATCACCCTCACCGGCCACCGTCTGGACGCCCGCGACTTCACCGACCGGCTCGCCCTCGCCCGCGGCGAAGCCGCCGCCGGACGGACCCCGGACGCGGTCGACGGGCTCCGCGCGGCGCTCGCCCTGTGGCGCGGACCGGCACTGGACGGACTCGCCGCGGACACGGACGTACCGGGCGCCGTCGCGCTGGACGAACTGCGACTGACCGCCTGGGAGGAGTGCCTCGACCTGGAGCTCGCCCTCGGCCGGCACCGCGCGGCCGTCCCCGAACTGACCGCGCTGGTCGCCGACCAGCCGCTGCGGGAACGCTTCACCGGACAGCTGATGCGGGCCCTGCACGGCTCCGGACGCACACCCGAAGGGCTCGCCGCCTACCGCCGGTTCGCCGAGCGCCTGGCCGACGAGCTCGGGCTCGACCCCGGGCCCGGGCTACGGGCTCTGCACCTGGAACTGCTGGCCACCGAGCCGGTCCCCGCCGCCTCGCCCCGGGCCGAGGAAGCACCGACCCCAGCGGCGGTTCCCCCGGCGCAGGCGCCGCCACCACCCGCCCAACTCCCGCCCGCCCTGGCCACCTTCGTCGGACGGAGCACGGAACTGCGCGTCCTGGACTCGCTGCTCACCGCCCCGGCGCCACCGGAGACCGGGCCGGCCGCCGCCGTGTGCGCGGTCTCGGGACCGGCCGGGGTCGGCAAGACCACCCTCGCCGTGGACTGGGCCCACCGCGTCCGGGACCGGTTCCCGGACGGTCAGCTCTACGCCGACCTGCACGGCTACTCCCTCGACGCGCCGCTCGCCCCGCACACCGTCCTGGCCCGCTTCCTGCGCGCCCTGAGCGTGCCCGGCGACCGGATCCCCGCGGCGCCGGACGAGGCGGCCGCGCTCTACCGCTCCCTGCTGGCCGAGCGCCGGCTGCTCGTGGTCCTCGACAACGCCCGCGACGCCGAGCAGGTCCGCCCGCTGCTGCCGGGCGCCCCGGACTGCCGCACGGTGGTCACCAGCCGCACCCGGCTCGACGGACTGGCCGTCCGCAACGGCGCCCGGCCCCTGGTGCTCGACGTCCTGCCCGCCCACCAGGCCCTCGAACTGCTGGCCCGCATCATCGGCGAGCACCGCACCCGCGCCGAGCCGCGCGCCGCTGCCGAGCTCACCGCCGCCTGCGGCCGGCTGCCCCTCGCCCTGGCCGTCACCGCGAGCCGCCTCGCCGCCTGCCCGGACCGCAGCCTCACCGACCACGCCGCCGAACTCCTCGACGCGGAAACCCGGTTGAGCGCGCTCCAGATCGAGGGCGACGACACCTCGGCGGTCCGCGCCGCCTTCGACCTCTCCTACCGCTCGCTCCCCGCCGAGGCCCGAGCGCTGCTCCGGCTGCTCACCCTGGTCCCGGCCGTCGGCATCGGCTCCGACGCGGCCGCCGCCCTGGCCGGCGCCCCGGCCGCCGCCGTCCGGCCCGTCCTCGACCGGCTGGCCGCCGCCCACCTGCTCACCCTCGAAGAGCGCGACCGCTACCGGCTCAACGACCTCCTGCGCCTCTACGCCGCCGAGCGCTGCTCCGTCGAGACCAGCGCCGCCGAGCGCCGCTCCGCCCTGGAGCGCCTCGGCTCCTGGTACCTCCACCGCGGCCGCTCCCCCGCCTTCCTGCCCGCCCCACCCGCGGCCGACCACCCCCGGAACCCGGGCCACCACCTCGACGCATGGGTCGAGGTCGACCGCCTGGCAGCCGCGGCCGCCGACGCGGTGGCGGCGCCGGACGACCCCGAGCCCGGCCCCGGCCGACGGCG
>NZ_JAHSQD010000717.1 GCF_020103755.1 Streptomyces sp. LS1784 | reverse complement strand
CCCCGAGGAGGGCGCCCGGTCCGGCCGCACCGGCCGCCGCAGCGCCGGGCTGGGCGGCTCGGCCCCGCAGGTGGCCCGCTGGCTGGGCGACATCCGTGAGTACTTCCCGTCCACCGTCGTGCAGTTGATGCAGCAGGACGCGATCACCCGGCTCGGTCTGGACCGGCTGCTGCTGGAACCGGAGATGTTGGAGGCCGTCGAGCCGGACGTGCACCTGGTCGGCACCCTGCTCTCGCTCAAGCACGCGCTTCCCGAGACCACCCGGGAGAGCGCCCGGGCGGTGGTCGGCAAGGTGGTCGCCGACCTGGAGCGCCGGCTCGCCGACCGCACCCGGGCCACGCTCGGCGGCGCCCTCGACCGCAGCGCCAAGGTCAACCGTCCCCGCCACCGCGACATCGACTGGGACCGCACCATCCGGGCCAACCTGAAGAACTACCTGCCCGAGCACGGCACCGTCGTCCCCGAGCGGCTGGTCGGCTACGCCCGTGCCCAGCGCGCCGTGAAGAAGGACGTCATCCTCTGCATCGACCAGTCCGGCTCGATGGCGCCCTCGGTCGTCCACTCGGCGGTCTTCGGCGCGGTGCTCGCCTCGATGCGCACCCTGGACACCCGGCTGGTCGTCTTCGACACCTCGGTGGTCGACCTCACCGAACAGCTCACCGACCCGGTCGACGTCCTGTTCGCCACCCAGCTCGGCGGCGGCACCGACATCAACCGCGCGCTCGCCTACTGCCAGTCGAAGATCACGAGGCCCTCCGAGACCGTCGTGGTGCTGATCAGCGACCTGTACGAGGGCGGCATCCGGGACGGCATGCTCAAGCGGGTCGCCGCGATGAAGGCGGCCGGCGTCCAGTTCATCGCCCTGCTCGCGCTCTCCGACGAGGGGGCCCCGGCGTACGACCACGCGCACGCCGCCGCCCTGGCCTCGCTCGGGGCGCCGGCCTTCGCCTGCACCCCGGACGCGTTCCCGGAGATCATGGCGGCGGCCATCGAGAAGCGCCCGATCCCACAGCACCTGATCAAGGGGGCTGCACAGGGGATCTGAAGGGTTCATCCGAACGCGCTAATCCGCTCGATCGGTGGACCGGCCGTCCGGCCCCGCCCCTCCGGGCCTTCTGTGACGGTTCTCACCCAAGACGGGCAGGCCTCGGGCGGAACAGTCCCGTCCCACGGGGATAACCTGCCAGACGGACGTGACGCGCGTGTTGATTGACGTGTGCGCCCGTGGCTGTGTGGGCCGCAAGGCCGTACCTCTGCGTACCCGCACCGCCCCGACGACCCGCAGCGAAGATCCTGCCGTGGCACGCTCGTAGAGACACAATCCGCGACCACGAACAAGGACAAACACGTGGACCTGTTCGAGTACCAGGCGAGGGACCTCTTCGCCAAGCACGGCGTGCCCGTGCTTGACGGCGATGTCATCGAGACCGCCGCAGACGCTGCCGCCATCGCGGAGCGCTTCGGCGGCCGCGCCGTCGTCAAGGCTCAGGTGAAGGTGGGCGGCCGAGGCAAGGCCGGCGGCGTCAAGCTCGCCGCCGACCCGGCGGACGCCGTCGCCAAGGCCGAGCAGATCCTCGGCATGGACATCAAGGGCCACACCGTTCACAAGGTGATGCTGGCCCAGACCGCGGACATCAAGGACGAGTACTACGTCTCGTTCCTGCTGGACCGCACCAACCGCACCTTCCTGGCCATGGCCAGCGTCGAGGGCGGCGTGGAGATCGAGGTCGTCGCCGAGCAGAACCCCGACGCGCTCGCCAAGATCCCGGTCGACGCCAACGAGGGCTGCACCCCGGAGAAGGCCGCCGAGATCGTCGCCGCGGCGAAGTTCCCGGCCGAGGTCGCCGACCAGGTCGCCGAGGTCCTGCAGAAGCTGTGGACCGTCTTCATCAAGGAGGACGCCCTCCTCGTCGAGGTCAACCCGCTGATCAAGTCCGGCGACGGCAAGATCATCGCGCTCGACGGCAAGGTCTCCCTGGACGAGAACGCCGAGTTCCGCCAGCCGGAGCACGAGGCCCTGGAGGACAAGGCCGCGGCCAACCCGCTGGAGGCCGCCGCCAAGGCCAAGGGCCTGAACTACGTCAAGCTCGACGGCCAGGTCGGCATCATCGGCAACGGCGCGGGCCTCGTCATGAGCACCCTCGACGTGGTCGCCTACGCCGGTGAGAAGCACGGCGGCGTCAAGCCCGCCAACTTCCTCGACATCGGTGGCGGCGCCTCCGCCGAGGTCATGGCGAACGGCCTGGAGATCATCCTCGGCGACCCCGACGTCAAGTCGGTCTTCGTCAACGTCTTCGGCGGCATCACCGCCTGTGACGCGGTCGCCAACGGCATCGTGCAGGCCCTGGAGCTCCTCGCGAGCAAGGGCGAGAACGTCACCAAGCCGCTGGTCGTCCGCCTGGACGGCAACAACGCGGAGCTGGGTCGCAAGATCCTCGACGACGCCAACCACCCGCTGGTCCAGCGCGTGGACACCATGGACGGCGCCGCTGACCGCGCCGCCGAGCTGGCCAACAAGTAAGGAAGGGGACTTAACACCATGGCTATCTTCCTTACCAAGGACAGCAAGGTCATCGTCCAGGGCATGACCGGCGCCGAGGGCATGAAGCACACCCGCCGCATGCTCGCCTCCGGCACCCGGATCGTCGGCGGTGTCAACCCGCGCAAGGCCGGCACCACGGTCGACGTCGACGGCACCGAGATCCCGGTCTTCGGCTCCGTCGCCGAGGCGATGGAGAAGACCGGGGCCGACGTCTCCGTCCTCTTCGTGCCGCCGGCGTTCACCAAGGCCGCCGTGATCGAGGCCGTCGACGCCGAGATCGGCCTGGCCGTCGTCATCACCGAGGGCGTCCCGGTGCACGACACCGCCGCCTTCTGGGCGCACGCCGGTGCCAAGGGCAACAAGACCCGCATCATCGGCCCGAACTGCCCCGGCCTGATCAGCCCCGGACAGTCGAACGCCGGCATCATCCCGGCCGACATCACCAGCTCCGGCAAGATCGGTCTGGTCTCGAAGTCGGGCACCCTGACCTACCAGCTCATGTACGAGCTGCGGGACATCGGCTTCTCCTCGGCCGTGGGCATCGGCGGTGACCCGGTCATCGGGACCACCCACATCGACGCCCTCAAGGCCTTCCAGGAGGACCCGGAGACCGAGATCATCGTCATGATCGGTGAGATCGGTGGCGACGCCGAGGAGCGTGCCGCGGCCTACATCGCCGAGCACGTCACCAAGCCGGTCGTCGGCTACGTCGCGGGCTTCACCGCCCCCGAGGGCAAGACCATGGGCCACGCCGGCGCCATCGTCTCCGGCTCCTCGGGCACCGCCCAGGCCAAGAAGGAGGCCCTTGAGGCCGCCGGTGTCAAGGTCGGCAAGACGCCGTCCGAGACCGCCCGCCTGGCCCGCGAGATCATCGCCGCCCAGGGCTGATCCCGCCCCGCGCGTGACGAGCGCCCCCGCCCTCCCCGGGCGGGGGCGCTCGTCGTCTCCGGTGCGTTCAGTGCCCGCTCGGCCCCGTCGTGCAGGGCAGTGGCGACCACGGCCGACAGGCCACCGGGCCCTGCGGCGGGGGAGCGCCGATCCGGCCCGCCGCCGGCAGCCCCCAGCG
>NZ_JAHSQD010000716.1 GCF_020103755.1 Streptomyces sp. LS1784 | reverse complement strand
CCCCCGCACCGGCGCCGACCGCACCGCCGTCGCCGCCACCGGCGCCTCCGTCGACGCCGTCCTGCCCGACGCGGTGGTCGTCACCGCCACCCCCGCCGAGGCCGCCCGGCTGCGCGCGCTCGGCTGGTCGCCCGTCATGCTGCCCGGCCCCAGCTACGGTGCCGAGCCCGGTGACGAAGGCCTGACCGGGCCGGTGTACGACTTCCCGCAGGCGGACTCCGGCTACCACAACTACGCCGAGGCCACCGCCGACATCGACGCGGTGGTCGCCGCGCACCCGGACATCATGAGCAAGCGCGTCATCGGCACCTCCTACGAGGGCCGGCCGATCGTCGCGGTGAAGATCAGCGACAACGTCGGCACCGACGAGAACGAGCCCGAGGTGCTGTTCACCGCCCACCAGCACGCCCGCGAGCACCTCACCGTCGAGATGGCGCTCTACCTGCTGCACGAGTTCGGCGACAAGTACGCCACCGACAGCCGCATCGCCAACGCCGTCAACAGCCGCGAGATCTGGGTGATCCCCGACCTCAACCCGGACGGCGGCGAGTACGACATCGCGACCGGCCGCTATCGCAGCTGGCGCAAGGACCGCCAGCCGAACACCGGCAGCAACAGCGTCGGCACCGACCTCAACCGCAACTGGAACTACAAGTGGGGCTGCTGCGGCGGCTCCTCCGGCTCCACCTCCAGCGAGACCTACCGGGGCAGCGCGCCGGAGTCCGCCAAGGAGACCAAGGTGGTCGCCGACTTCGTCCGCAGCCGGGTCGTCGGCGGCAAGCAGCAGATCACCGCCGCCATCGACTTCCACACCTACAGCGAACTGGTGCTCTGGCCGTTCGGCTGGACCACCGCCGACACCGCCACCGGCATGACCGCCGACGAGTACAACACCTTCGCGGCCGTCGGCCGCGACATGGCCGGCACCAACGGCTACGCGCCCGAGCAGTCGAGCGACCTCTACATCACCGACGGTGCGATCGACGACTGGCTGTGGGGTGCCCAGCGGATCTTCGCCTACACCTTCGAGATGTACCCGGGCCCGAACGGCAGCAGCGGCTTCTACCCGCCCGACGAGGTGATCGGCCGCGAGACCAGCCGGAACCGCGAAGCGGTCCTGCGCCTGGTGGAGACGGCGGACTGCGTCTACCGGGCGATCGGCAAGCAGCAGCAGTACTGCGGCATCTCCGCCTGACCGGGCGGCCCGGCACGCGCCGCACCGGGTGCCACGGCCAGGCGCCGGCTGCGGGATCGGCCCGCAGCCGGCGTCCGTGGCCTTGGGGCTGTTCGGCAGCGGGTGCCGGGGCCCGGCCGTGCTCGTGCCGCCGGGCGCCCGCAGACGAGTCCGACCCGGGCGCTCGGCCTGACCGCCCTCCGTCCGGTAGATTCTGCGGCCGGTTGTTCGGCACACGAAGCGGCTGTGTGCTGTGGGTTCGACGCAGGGGGCGAAGGGGTGCGGAGCGGGGACGGGCGCGTGGGGGATCTGCTGGAGTGCTGGCGGGCGGTCGAGTTGTTCAGTCCACCGCCGATTCCGGAGGTGCCGCGGAAGCGTCGGGCCGGTCGCCCTCGGGCGTCGGATGCGATCGTCGTCGATGTGACGCCGGCGGCGGGCCGGCCGGCGCCCTTGTTGCCGTGGGCGCCGGAGCATCCGGAGACGGCGGCCCGGCGGGCACCGCGGGGGATGGTCTGGCGGCACGAGGTGTACGGCGGGGTGTTCGACCTGGAGCTGTTGCGCCAGGCGATGATCGCCGTTCTGCCGGAGGGAACCGACCCGGATCCCGGGGTGCCGGCCGAGGAGTTGGTGCTGTCGGGGACGAGCGCGATGTTCGCGCTGGTCCTGGACGAGCACGGGCGGCCGGTCGAGGACACGTCGGTGGTCTCCGCGTGCGGCTGGGCGACGGGCCGGCTCTTCGACCCCGGGCCGTCGGCGGCCGGGTGGCTGGACGGCTTCGAGGAGTTGACCGAGGCGTTCGAGGTCGCGGTGGGGCGGCTGACCGCCACGCCGATTCCGTACGCGCCGGGAATCCCTCCCCTGCCGAGCGCGGTGCCCGCAGGGGACGAGGAGGGCGTCCGCGGCTGGCGGCAACTGCTCGCGGAGATCCTGGGCGGCGCGGCCGTGGCGGCGGTCGGTGCGCTGTTCGGCGAGGTCGCCGGGGCCGCCGTGCAAGGCGCGACGGAGCCGCTGGTGCGGCGCGTCGCCGAGTGGACGGCGGCCCGCCGCCCGGCGCCGGAGGGCGTGGACGGGAATCCCCCGCCCGCGGTGCCGGAACCGGCCGTCGACGTGCCGTCGCCCGCCGAGGAAGCGGGGGAGGACACCGGCCCGCGTCCGGTCGCGCTCGCCGACCTGGTGGCCCTGACCGCCCAGATCGCCCACCTCTGCGGCGTCGAGGAGCACCTCGACCCGCGGGTGATCCGGGTCCGGAGCCGGCTGGTCCACCGCCCGCGCGACCCGAAGGCCAAGCCCGCCGCCGCGCAGCCGTTCCTCAACAGCCTCCTGCCGCCCGATCTCGCCCGGGTCCGCGCCGCGCTCGCCGACAGCCGGGCAGCCGGCCTCGGACCTGCCTTGCAGGCCTACCTGACCGGCCGTCGGGACATCCCCGTCGACGCCAGATCCGACCTGCGCGAGGACCGTCTCACCGTCCTCGCGGGCGTCGATCCGGCTCTCGTCCCGGCCGGGCGCTGGCCCGCCAAGGCGCGGTATCCGCTCGCGCTCAGCCAGCAGTTCGCGGTCAACCGCATGCTCGCCGACCGTGCCGACGGCGAGCGCACAGGAGCCGCGACCGCCGGCACCGATGCCGGCGGGCTGTTCTCCGTCAACGGCCCGCCGGGCACGGGCAAGACCACCATGCTGCGCGACCTGGTCGCCGCCCTCGTGGTCGAACGTGCCGCCGTGATGGCCGGCTACCGGCGGCCCGAGGAGGCGTTCGTCGGCCGTGCCTGGCGGGGCAAGGACCGACAGGGCGTCCACGCCCGCTTCGTCTCCGCCCTCGACCCGGGGCTCACCGGCCGCGAGATCGTGGTGACCTCCTCCAACAACGGGGCGGTGGAGAACATCACCGCCGAACTGCCCGGCGCCGACGCCCTCGACGAGCACTGGCACGACGGCCCCGACCACTTCTCCGACCTCGCCTCCGCCCTGCTCGGCGGCGCGCCCGCCTGGGGGCTGGTCGCCGCCGTCCTCGGCAACAAGACCAACCGGACGAGGTTCACCGAGCGCTTCTGGTGGGGCCGCCTGCCCGAGGACGAGACCGCCGCCCGCGCCGCCGCGGGGCTCCCGCCGCTGCGCGGCATGAACGCCGTGCTCGGCGACTGGGTGCCGCCCGGCGCACCCAGGCCTGCCCGCACCCCGCGCGACGGCCGAACGGCTGCGGTCACGGCCACGAACACCGGCCCCGCCGCCGAAGCACAGGCCCCCGCCCAGGCGATCCCCTCCTGGCCCGAGGCCGTCGTCGCCTTCAACGCCGCCCAAGCCGAGGTCGAACGGCTGCGCGCCGAACGCGTCCGCCTCGCCGTCGCCCTGGCGGACACCCGGGCGGACCGGGTTCACCCGCGGCTCGACGCCCTGCGCGCCGCCGTCGTCCGTGCCGACGACCGCGCGGCGGCCGCCGAGGCCCGGCAC
>NZ_JAHSQD010000715.1 GCF_020103755.1 Streptomyces sp. LS1784 | reverse complement strand
GGCCGCCGCACTGACCGCCGCCGGCGCGGCCCTGGACGCGCGAGGGTGGCGCAACACGGTGTGGGCGCCGTGGCTCGGGCACTTGGCGCGCGCCGTCGCCCCCGACCAGCCGGACCGGGCCCGTGACCTCGCCGAGGAGGCCGTCCGCCGGGCGCGGGAGTCCGGGACGGACTCGGCCATCGGCAGCGCTCTGCGCCTCTGCGCGTCGGTACACGACCGGTCACGGGCAGCCGAACTGCTCGCGCAGGCCGTCCGGCACCTGGAGCGGTCACCCGCCCGCTACGAGCACGCCATCGCCCTGGTCGACCTGGGCGAGGCGTTGGGTGCCACTCCGGCCGCCCGTACCACCCTGGCCCGGGGGCTGGAGCTGGCCACCCACTGCGGCGCCGACGGCCTGGCCGCCCACGCAGAGGACCTCCTGCACGCGGGCGCGGCGGGCTGAGGCGGGTTCAGGACGCCGCCGTCGTGCCAGGCCGCCGCGTTCGCAGACCCGGGACCCGGGCACGACGCCGGGATCTCCGCCCTCCGCGCCCTTCGGGGCGTCCACCGCGCTGACCTCGACCGGAGTGGCCGGATCGGACCCGATGGCCGGGATTTTGTCGCGTGACGCACGTCACGTCGGGTGCAGAACCTGAGCGCCGCATCGCGCGTCTGGCTGGTGTGAGATCACGCAGGAGAGCACTGGACGACGTGGACGAGGAGCGCCTCCTCCGGCTGGTGGCCAGGGGTGACCGCGGGGCGTTCGACGAGCTGTACCGGCGTACGTCGCCATGGCTGGCGGTGCGGCTGCGCCGCCGCTGCGCGGACGAGCAGATCGTCGCCGAAGTCATGCAGGAGACCTATCTCGCGGTGTGGCGCGCGGCCGGCGCGTTCGCCGGGAGCGCGGTCGGCGGGACGGCCGTCGGGTGGCTGTGGACGATCGCGGCACGCCGCCTCGTCGATGCGTTCCGGCGCCGTGCCCACCACGCCGAACCGCCGGTCGCCGCCGCCGAGCGGGCGGTGGTGCCCGCGGCGGAGGAGGAGGCGCTCGCCGGGACCGTCGGCGGCGACATCGGCGACGCCCTGCGACGGCTGGCGCCGGAACTCCGAGAGGTACTGCAGGCCACGGTGCTCGACGGGCTCTCCGTCCGGGAGACCGCCGTCCTGCTCAGACTGCCCGAAGGCACGGTCAAGACCCGTGCCCGTCGGGCCCGGATCGCGATGCGGGAGGCGCTGGCATGAGCGGGGAACACGCGTCCAGGCAGTTGATCGACGACTACGCACGTGGCGACGCGACGATCGCGGCGGACACGGTCTGGGCACTGGAGGCCCATCTGGAGACGTGCGCGCCCTGCCGGAGCCACCTGGCGGCCTCCGTGGCCACCGGAGCGCCCGGCATCGCCGCGCTCGTCGACACCGTCCGGGCCGGTCTGGAACCGCAGTTGGACGCGGCGGCCACGGCGGCAGCGCGGCGGTACCGTCCGAGGTGGGTGTCGTCCTGGCTGACGCCGGCCATGACCCCGTGGCTGGCCATGACCGCCGTCGTCACCCTGGTGGCGCTGCTGCTGGACGCGGTCGCGCCGTCGGAGGTCTTCGGCGGCTCCTCGCCGGTGTCGCTGATCGCGCCGGTGCTGCCGCTGTGCGGTGTCGCCGCGTCGTGGTCCAGCGGCCTGGACCCGGCACACGAACTGACCGCCTCGACCGCCCGGGCCGGTCTTCCCCTGCTGCTCAGGCGCACCACCGCGGTCCTCGTGGTGGTCCTGCCCCCGCTGCTGCTGGGGGGATGGCTGACCGGGACCATGACGGCCGCGCAGTGGCTGCTGCCCTCCCTGGCCTTCACCTCCACCGCGCTGGCACTGGGCAGCGTGGTCGGGGTGACCCGCGCCGCCGTCGGGCTGGCGGTCGCGTGGGGCGCCGTCGTCCTGGCCCCCACGTCGGTCACCGGCCACGTCCCCTCCGTCCTGCAACTCGCCCTGCAACCGGACCGGTTGCCCCTGTGGGGGCTGCTCCTCGCGCTCGGCACCGGCGCCGTGATCGCCCGCAGGGACGCGTTCTCGACGCTGTGAAACCCATGTCCACCATCGAAAGGGACCACCGCATGACACCCATGACGAGCGCGGTTGACACCGCGCCGAAGACCTACGCCTGGGAGATCCGGGCCAGCGGCCTGCGGGTGCGCGTCGGACGGAACAAGATGGCCGTCGACGGGCTCGACCTCTCCCTGGGCACCGGTGCCCACGGCCTCCTGGGGCCCAACGGAGCGGGGAAGACCACCCTGATCCGGACCCTGGCCACGGTGCTGCGCCCCACCGAGGGCGAACTGGAGATGCTCGGCACCTCCTTGGGCCGGATGGGCGACCTCCGGGCCCTTCGCCGCCGCATCGGCTACCTGCCGCAGGACTTCGGCTACTACAAGCGCTTCACGGTGCGCGAGTTCGTCGAGTACATGGCCTGGTTGAAGGAGGTCCCGAAGGCGGACATCCCCGAGGCCGTCCAACGTGCCGTGGAACGGGTGGGCCTGGCGGACCGCGCCGACCACCGGATGAAGACCCTGTCCGGCGGCATGGTGCGACGGGCCGGCATCGCCCAGGCCATCGTCAACTCCCCGGCGGTGCTGCTGCTGGACGAGCCGACGGCCGGCCTCGACCCGGCACAGCGGCTGCGCTTCCGCGAGCTGCTGCACGACCTGGGCCGCGACACCTGCGTGGTCGTCTCCACCCACCTGGTCGAGGACGTCGCAGCCGCCTGCTCCGACGTGGTGCTCTTCGCCGACGGCCGCCTCGTCTTCCAGGGCACGCCGGACGAGCTGGCCGCCGCGGGCAGCACCGAGCACCCCGGCGACAGTCCCCTGGAACGCGGCTACTCGGCGCTGCTCCGCACCTCCGGACAGCAGGGGAGCGCCTGGTGAACGGACGTGTGCTGCGAACCGAACTGAAGCGCTCGGCCGCCCCGTGGGCCGGAGCCGTCGTCCTGGGCGGCAGCCTGGCGGTCTTCCTCCTGTACGACGGAATCTGGTCGAGGGGCACCGCGGGGTGGACGGCCCAGTGGACGACCATGGCCATGTGGACCCGTTCCCTGCTGGCCTTCTGGCTGCCGCTCGTGGTCGGCATCGGGGCGGTGTACGGGCTGCGTGAACCCCGCTCGCGGATGACCGAACTGCTGACGACCACGCCGCTGCCGGCCTGGCGCCGTGCGGCGCTGCCGGCGGGTGCGATCGCGCTCGCGCTGGCGGTGGGCTTCGGCCTCCTCGTCGTCGTGGGCGGAGCGCAGGTGGCGTTCGGCCCGACCACCTACACGGGCCTCGGCTGGCTGCCGATCTCGCTGGTGGCGGCACTGGGCCTCGTCGCGGCCGCCGTGTTCGCCATGGGCGTCGTCCGGACGCTGCCCTCCGTCCTCACCCCGCCGGCCCTGGTGGTGGCCTGCCTCGTGGTGACGGGCCTGCTGCGGGTGCGGATCGAAGGGGAGGTGCCGGAGAGCAGGACGTCGAACCGGCTCGGCCTGCTGTCCCCGGTGACCGCGGACCCGCGGCAGATGCTGCTGACCCTGTCCGACTCCGTTCACCTCGGCCAGACGGTCTGGCTGCTCGGCCTGCTCGCCACCGGCCTCGCGCTGCTGGCGGCCGCCACCCGCCGGGCCCGGCTGCTCGCGGTGGCTCCCGCCCTGGCCGGCGCGGCC
>NZ_JAHSQD010000714.1 GCF_020103755.1 Streptomyces sp. LS1784 | reverse complement strand
GGGCGCGCAGCAGTTGGCGGGCCAGGCGGTCGGCGCACTCCTGCGGGTCCCGCCGGGGCGCCGCGGCGGGGGCCGGGCCCGGCCAGGTGTCGCCGAAGGGCGCCAGTTCCGCCAGCAGCTCCGCCCGGTCCTGCGGATCGCCCGAGGGGCACCACAGCACCGCCTTCTCCCACCATTCGCGCAGCAGGGCGGCCGGGTCGTACCCGTCCAGCGCCGGCTCCCCCGGCTCCCCGGGCTCCAGCCCCAGGTCCCGCCCGTCGAGGACCGGGACGTCGTCGCCCGGCTCCACCAGCAGCGGCCACAGCCCCGAGCGCGGGTGATCCCGGTGCAGCCGCTGCCACACCCCCTCCGGCGCCGGCCCGTCGCTCACCCACAGGGCGGGGGCGACCTGACGCCCCGGCAGCAGCGGCGCCGTACGGCCCTCGGCGCTGCGGTCGGGGAAGCGCCCGCGCAGGGTGCGGAGCAGTTGCGAACCGATCATGCGCCCACGGTAGGGGTACGCACCGACAGCCCCGGTCGCAGGGCTGGGCGGGGGCGCGAGGACGGGTCTCCAGGCCCGTCCTCGCGCCCCGCCGCCCCCCCGGGAGGCGGCAGGGCAGAGGGGGCGGGACGGCGCCGGGCTGGGCGCACCGCAAGGCGGAGCCACTGCGGTGGGGACACCTCTCCGCCGGACCCCGAGGGCCGCCCCTCCCCGCAGGCGGGAGTTCGAAGACGGCTAGCGGCACTCGTAGTGGCTCGGCCGGCCGTCCCGCAGCACCAGTCGGCCGAGCCGCGCGGCCTCCTCGCTGCGCATCAACTCCCGCTCGCCACCGGTTCGGTGGAGCACCGCGGAGTGCCAAGGCGTGGTCCAGGCATCGGCGGCCGCCAGCAGCCGGATGCCGAACTTGGCGGTTCCGGCCGGCTGCGGGTGGATGGACAGTCGGACGGCGTGTGGATGGTGCTCGGCGATCAGCTCGCCCCAGGCGCGGCTGCGCTGGATCACGCCGTAGGCGCGGCGGCGGCACTCCCGCTGGAGGGCGGAGCGGGTGCCGGTGAAGCCGACGGTGTCCTCGGTGAGGAAGCGGGTGATGCCCCGGTAGAGCCGCAGGGTCTCCTCCTCGGTCAGCACCTGCTCGCGCAACTCCTCGACGCTCGGCGCGTACCGGGCGTGCACCCGGGCGCGCTTCTCGTCGTAGGGGAGGTCGCCGAGGACGGCCCGCAGGTCGAAGGTGTCGAGGTGGGTCAGGCCCTCGCGGGCGATCATGGAGGTCAGGGCGTTCGAATAGGCGTCTATGTGGTCGTCCGGAACGTTGATCAGGTCGCCGAAGACATGCCCGTCCGAGCAGATCAGGATGCGGGCACCGGGTGCGTACAGGCGGCCGATCTCCGCGCAGAGTCCGTCGAGGAAGGTCAGCGAGAGCCGTTCGCCCTCGTCGGGAAGGTGCCCGAGCACCTTCGCCGGGTTCGGCGACTTGCAGGGAAAACCGGGCAGGGTCAGGGCGATCGGTTCGCCGGCGGCGATGAACTTTGTCAACTGCGCCAGCTGGAGCGGGAAGTGCTCCGGGCGGGCGTCGAGCTCCGGGTCCGCGGCGCGGCGGTGCGGCATCAGCAGGCCGAGGACGCGGGCGGCGAGCCGTTCGGCCGAGGGGCGGTCTTCGAGGGCCGGGGCAGGGGTGGCGGGGGTGGCGCCAGGGGTGATGGCGGCAGGGGCGGTGCCGACGGGCGGCATGGTGGGTCCTCCACGGAAGGTGGTGCGGTACGGGCTGCGGGCTGCGGGCTGCGGTTCAGGGACTGCGGGCTGCGGGCGGGCGGAGCCGGGTGGTGCCTGGTGCCCCGGGGGTCAGCGGCGGCGGTCGTAGGCGACCGGCAGCCGGTTCACCCCGCGTGCCAGGACGGCGGGAACCCAGGCCAGGTCTGCCAGGCCGTCGCCGGGCGCCTCGGCCGGGCGCAGACCGGGCAGTCGGCTGAGCAGGGTGGCGAGGGCGACCTGGAGTTCGGCCCGGGCCAGCGCGGCCCCGGGGCAGTAGTGGATGCCGTGGCCGAAGGCCAGGTGGGCGTTGGGGGTGCGGTCGAGGTCGAGGTGGTCGGGATCGGGGAACTGCGCGTCGTCGCGGTTGGCGGCGCAGAGCGAGACGATCACGGAGTCTCCGGCCGGGACGGTGGTGCCGAACAGATCGCTGTCCTCGGCGAAGAACCGCCAGGTGGTGAGCTCGAACGCGGCGTCGTGGCGCAGCAGTTCCTCCACCGCCCGGGCGAGCCGGCCGGGCTCGTCGACGCCCTCGCGCAGCCGGGCGAGCTGCTCGGGGTGGCGCAGCAGGGTGACCAGCATGGTGGTGATCTGGTTGGTGACCGGCTCCTGCCCGGCGACCAGCAACTGGAACACCATCGAGTCGAGCTCCGCGCGGCTCAGCTCGCCCGCGTCATGGGCGGCGACGAGCCGGCCCAGCAGGTCCTCCTGGGCCACCCAACCGGGTTCCCGGCAGTCGGCGCGCTTGCGGGCGACGACGTCGGCGATGTACGTCTGGAGGCCGCGCAGCCGTGCCTCGTACGCCGGACGGCCGGGGTCCTGCGGGCCGACCGGCTGGACCACCTTGCCCCAGTCCCGGTCGAAGCGCTCCGCCAACGCGGACGGCAGGCCGATGACTTCGGCGAGCACCCGAAAGGGGTAGTGGGCCGCGAAGCCGGCCACCAGGTCCGTGCCGCCGGACTCGGGCAGCTCGTCCACCAGCGCGTCGGCCAGCTCCTGGAACCGGGGGCGCAGCGACTCCACCCGGCGCGGGGCGAAGGCGTCCAGCACGAGCCGACGCATCGAAGTGTGCTTGGGCGGGTCCTGGTGGAGCAGGTGGACCTGCAGCTGCGAGTGCTGCGGTTCGGGCATGATCGACGCGAGTCGGCGCCAATTGTCGTTGCCCAGAGCGTGGTTCTTGCCGAGACGGGGGTCGTTGAGGGCCGAGTGGGCGGCCCGGTAGCCGGTTACCAGCCAGGCGTGGATGCCGCTCGGGAACTCCACCCGGTGCACCGGCCCGGCCTCGCGCATCCGCCGGTAGAGCGGGTACGGGTCGCGCTTGTACTCCGGGCCGTACAGCGGGACGGGGGAGGGGAGCCGGTCGTGCCCGTACGGGCAGCGCGGGGTGTCGGGCGTGGCGTCGGTCATCTGGGGGTGATCCTTCGGTGGTGCGGGGCGGGTGGTTGTCACGGCGTGCGGCGTTTCGGGGCGCGGGGTGCGGGGTGCAATGGGCGGGGGTGCTGTGCGTCGGGTGCCGGAGTCAGCTGCGGTCGCCGCGAGTGTCGCGGTGGTGCAGGGCGAGCAGGACGACCGCCGTCGCCGCGACCAGGGCGGCCAGGGCGATCCCGGCGCGTGTCCCGGTGGTGTCGCGGGTCCCGGCGAGGGCGGCGGCGGTGGCGAGGGCCGGGCCGAGAGCGAAGCCGAGGCTGCGGGCGAGCTGGACGGCGGAACCGGCGGTGGCGAGCTTCCCGGGCGGGGAGGCGGACATCACCAGGGCCTGGGTGGGGCCGCCGTTGAGGCCCATCCCGGCACCGGCGAGGGCGAGTCGCGCGGCGATGTCGGGGGCGGACCAGCCGGCGTCCAGCGGGACGAGCAGGGCCAGGCCGAGCGTGGTGACGGCGGCGCCGGTGAGGGCTGTGGGCCGGGCGCCCCAGCGGTCGGCCAGCCGGCCGCCGACCCG
>NZ_JAHSQD010000713.1 GCF_020103755.1 Streptomyces sp. LS1784 | reverse complement strand
CGCGAGGTGGTGGTGTCGGCGACCGACTGGGCGGCGGGCGCGCTGGTGGGCGCGGTGCCCGGGGTGGCCGGGCCGGACGGGCCGGCCGCCGGCGCGGAGGGCTTCTCGCAGCTCACCGAGGCGACGGTGATCTTCCCGGTGACCTTGGCGACGTTCAGGTTGAGCGGGTTCACCTCCACCTGCACCTCCAGGGCCGAGGCGGCGGCGGTGGTCGTGGTGACGGTCTTCTTGGAGAACTCCACCGAGACGCTGCCGATCAGCGACACGTCCACCTTGGTCGGCCCGTACAGACCGACGGCGACCGGCTTGCCGAGCACACTGAGCTTGACCGGCGCGACCACGTCGGCGGTCGGCTGCCCGTCCACCGGGCAGGTCGCCTCGGCGCTCATCGCCTCCAGGCCGAGCAGCGCGGTGGCGGGCAGGCCGGGGGCGTGCACGTCGGCGTTGACCAGCTTGACGGAGGCGGCGGCGCCCTTGGCGTCGACGCGGGTCACCGACTTGCCGACGTCCGCCTTGACCAGGGTGACCGGGGCCTGCTGGTCGACCCCGTCCACCTTGGCGGTCAGGATCGAGCCTTCGCGCTGCGCCGGCGACTCCACCTTGTTCAGCGCGATGTTGACCGGGACGTCCACCGCCTTGTTCAACAGGCTGACGTCCAGGTCGAGTTCGGCGGTGACGGCGCGCGCCTTGCCGGGCGACGGGGCGGGCTCGGCAGCGTGGACGGGCGCGGCGGTGAGCAGTGAGCCCGCCACCACGGCAGTGGCCGCGGCAGCGGAAACGATTCGGCGAGAAGACATGGCGATACCCCCACACAGGTGAAACGATGAGCCGCCAGTCTTCTCGAACAATCCGTCACATGAGTAACACAGAAAGTCATTTCACTCTTTGGGGTGAGATTGGCGTTCTGTGTCGACCAGGCTCTGCTACGGGAGCCGCCAGTCCACCGGCTGCGCCCCCTGCCGCACCAGCAGCTCGTTGGCCCGGCTGAACGGCCGCGAACCGAAGAAGCCGCGGTCGGCCGACATCGGGCTGGGGTGGACCGACTCGACCGACGGGACGCTGCCCAGCAGCGGGCGCAGGTTGCGGGCGTCACTCCCCCACAGGATCGCCACCAGCGGGCCGCCGCGCGCCACCAGCGCCCGGATCGCCTGCTCGGTGACGGCCTCCCAGCCCTTGCCCCGGTGTCCGCCGCTCTTGCGCGGCTGGACGGTGAGCACCCGGTTGAGCAGCAGCACGCCCTGGTTCGTCCACGGGGTGAGGTCCCCGTTGGACGGCTGCGGCAGGCCCAGGTCGGTGCCGTACTCCCGGTAGATGTTGATCAGGCTCGCCGGGATCGGCCGCACCTCCGGCGCCACCGAGAAGCTCAGCCCGACGGCGTGTCCGGGGGTCGGGTACGGGTCCTGCCCGACGATCAGCACCCGCACGTCGGCGAAGGGCTGCTGGAAGGCGCGCAGCACGTTCGGGCCGGAGGGCAGGTAGGTGCGGCCTGCGGCCAGTTCGGCGCGCAGGAAGTCGCCCATCGCGGCGACCCGTCCGGCGACGGGTTCCAGGGCGGTGGCCCAGCCGGGCTCGACGATCTCGTTCAGTGGACGCGGTGCCATGGTCGCCACCCTATCGGCCTACACCGACAGGGCTTTCAGCGGATGATCATGCGATCGTGGCCGGTCGAGGGGGCCGACGGGGGCCGGGCCGACGGGGCCGAGAGGGGTCGCGACTACCCGACCGGCCGCCCCCGCAGCACCACCAGCCGCGGGTCCGCGAGCACCCGGACGTCCGCCCGCGGGTCCTGCTCGTACACCACGAAGTCCGCCGGCGCACCCTCCTCCAGCCCCGGCCGCCCCAGCCACTCCCGTGCTCCCCAGCTCGCCGCCGACAGCGCCTCGGCCGGGCTCAGCCCCGCCTTGACCAGCTCCGCCACCTCGTCCGCGACCAGCCCGTGCGCCAGCGATCCGCCCGCGTCCGTACCCACGAACACGGGGATGCCGGCGTCGTGCGCGGCGCCCACGGTGTCGTACCGGCGCTCGTGCAGCCGCCGCATGTGCGCCGCCCACGCCGGGAACTTGGCCTCGCCGCCGGCCGCGAGGTCCGGGAAGGTGCCGATGTTGACCAGGGTCGGCACGATCGCCACCCCGCGCTCGGCGAAGACCGGGATCAGCTCCTCGGTCAGCCCGGTGGCGTGCTCGACGCAGTCGATCCCGGCCGCCAGCAGGTCCGGCAGCGACTCGGCGGAGAAGCAGTGCGCGGTGACCCGGGCCCCCTCCTCGTGCGCCGCCGCGATCGCCTCGGTCAGTGCGTCGCCGGGCCAGCAGGCGGCGAGGTCGCCGCGATCGCGGTCGATCCAGTCGCCGACCAGCTTCACCCAGCCGTCCCCGCACCGGGCCTCGGCCCGGACGTAGGCGGCCAGGTCGCCGGGCTCGATCTCGTGCGCGTAGTTGCGGATGTAACGGCGGGTGCGGGCGATGTGCCGCCCGGCACGGATGATCCGGGGCAGGTCCTCGCGCTCGTCGATCCACCGGGTGTCGGCGGCCGAGCCGGCGTCGCGGATCAGCAGGGTGCCGGCGTCCCGGTCGGTGAGCGCCTGCTTCTCGCTGGTCTCGGCGTCCACCGCGCCGTGCGCGTCCAGGCCGACGTGGCAGTGCGCGTCCACCAGGCCGGGCAGCACCCAGCCGGTCACCGTCCGCACGTCCCCGGCGGTCGGCGGGCGGGTGAAGCTCACCCGGCCGTCCACCACCCAGAGTTCGTCCCGGACGTCCTGCGGACCGACCAGCACCCGACCCCGCACGTGCAGCACCGCGCCATCGTTCATGGCCGCACTCTACCGACGGGTGGGTTCCGTGTAAGCAGTCACGATGCGGCAGACTCGTTTCCGGCACCCCACCCCCCGCGAAAGGCGATAAAGACGTGAGTCCCTTCCTCGACCTGCCCCCGCTCAGCGCCGCCGAGTTCGCGGCGATCGAGGACCAGGTGGCCGCGCTGCTGCACACCGAGGCCGACGTGATCGTCACCCAGGGCGAGGCGCTCCTCCCCCTGGAGGCCGCGATCCGCGGCGCCGCGCACCCCGGCTCGACCGCCCTCAACGTCGTCACCGGCCCGTACGGGCAGACCTTCGGCAACTGGCTGCGCTCCTGCGGGACGAAGGTCGTCGACCTGTCCGTGCCCTTCGACAGTGCGGTGAGTGCCGAGCAGGTCGCCGAGGCCCTGGACGCCGACCCGGAGATCGACTTCGTCTCCCTGGTGCACGCCGAGGCCGCCACCGGCAACACCAACCCGGTCGCCGGGATCGGGGCCGTGGTCCGCGAGCACGGCGCGCTGCTGATGCTCGACGCGGTCGCCTCCGTCGCCGCCGAGCCGCTGCTCACCGACGAGTGGGGCGTCGACCTGTGCGTCATCGGCGGCCAGAAGGCGATGGGCGGCCCGGCCGGAGTCTCCGCCGTGTCCGTCTCCGGACGGGCCTGGGAGCGGATCGCCGCCAACCCGGCCGCCCCGCGCCGCTCCTACCTCTCGCTGCTCGACTGGAAGGAGCGCTGGACCGACGCCGGCCGCACCGTCCTGCCGCACGCCCCGGCCCAGCTGGAGATGCTCGCGCTCGGCGCCTGCCTGGACCGGATCGCCGCCGACGGCCTGCCCGCGGTGATCGCCCGCCACCGCGCCGCCTCCGCCGCCACCCGGGCCGGC
>NZ_JAHSQD010000712.1 GCF_020103755.1 Streptomyces sp. LS1784 | reverse complement strand
CGACCCGGCGGCCGGGCGGATCGTCTTCGCCGGCACCAACCACCGAGGCCTCGGCAAGGTGACCGGCGCGGAGTCGAGCACCCCGCTGTTCGGGCCCGGCCCGATCCACTTCGACCGCGACCCCTCGGCCCGCGGCGACGAACTGGTCTTCACCAGCCTGCGCGACGGCCCGCTGCCCCAGGTGTACCTGCGCGACGCGGCCGGCGCGGTGCACCGGCTCACCACCGGAATGGACACCGCCCACCCTGCGCTGGCCCCCGACGGCAAGGGCGTCGTCTTCGAGTCCCTGGAGCCCCGCGCCGGAGGCGGCAGTCCGCAGAAGGTGCTGTGGGCGGTCAACCGGGACGGCAGCGGGCTGCGCCGGATCACCGACGGCGCGGCCGACGAGACCCATCCGACGGTCTCGCCCGACGGCAAGTGGATCGCGTACTCCTGTACCGGTGAACCGGAGCACCGCCAGGTCTACCTGCGGCCGTTCGAAGGCGGTGCTCCGGTCAAGGTCACCAACGTGACCAACGGGGACGCGATCGACCCGACCTGGAACCCGGTGAACGACGACGCCCACCGCAACGAGATCGTCTACACCTGGGACCAGGGCGCCCAGGGCCGGACCCTGATGCTCACCTCGCCCACCGGCGGTGACAAGGCGTTCTTCCCCGGCACCGGCTCCACCTGGAAGACCGGCTCCGCCGCCTGGCTGGCCGACGGCAGCGGCGTGCTCTTCCTCAGCGCCGACCTGCTGGACCCCAACAACCCGACCCCGCAGCCCGACCCGGCCCAGCCACCGGTGGTGAACCTCTATCGGGCGCTGACCTGCAACTGCGAGGCGCCCCGACTGCTCTACCGCGACAACCGGTTGATCGCCACGCCGACCTGGCTCGGTACCCAGAACGACGGTGGCCCGGTCGTCGAGCAGACCAGCGCCGCCGGCGCCAACGTCGCCAACGTCGAGGACGTCCGCTCCGACGGGGGCGACCCGCGGGACCTCGGCATCAGCGTGCTCCGGGAGGACCCGGCCGCCGACACCAACACCAGTACCGACCCCGGCGCCGACCCGCTCTTCCACCCCCGCCCCGGCTTCGACCCCTGGTTCGAGCGCCAGACCTACACGCCCGACGGCCGCCAGATCGTGGTGACCCGCTACGAGGACGGGCCGGCCGGCCGGATCCAGCGGATCTGGCTCGCCGACGCCGACGGGGCGAACCCGAACCCGATGAACCTTGCCGGGCGCGGTCCGAACGACCGGGACACCGACCCGTCCCTCTCACCGGACGGCCGGCTGATCGTGTTCAGCCGCAGCGCCCCGGCCACCGGCCGGGAGCCGGCCCGGCCAGGGCGCGTCCTGATCGCCGAGGTGTCCACCGGGCGGATCGTCGGCACCGTCCAGCCGCCGGCCGGTCAGCAGGGCGCCTCCGACGGCCAGCCGTTCTGGTCCCCCGACGGCAAGCTGATCGCCTTCTCCCGCACCGCCGTGGTCAACGGCAACGCCGGCAACCTGCACGTCTGGACCGTCTCCGCGGACGACCTCACCCGGCAGACCGACCTGAGCCGCACGGCCTGCCCGGGCAGCTGCAACGTCATCGACGACAGCCCCGCGTTCGCCCCCGACGGCCGCCGCATCGCCTTCAACCGCAAGGCCGGTGACGGCGGGAACAACCAGCAGGACGGGGTGGTGATCACCACGCCGAGCGGCGAGGACTGCACCGTGGTCGTGCCCACCGGGCTCGGCCAGGGCGCCTGCACCCGGCCGCTGCCCGAACGCCCCACCACCGGGCCCTTCCAGCCCCGCGACGTCGCCTGGACGGCGAACAGCGCGCAGCTGGTGCTGACCTCCCGCCGTGCCGCGCCGCCGAGCTCACCGGAGGGGCTCAAGATCTACGACTTCGCGACCGCCACGCTCACCGAGCTCGACTGGCGGCTGCCGGGCCGCCAGAAGGAGCCGGCCGTCCAGCAGTCCGTCGACCTGGCGCTCAGCGTGCCCGAGCGGACCCCGGCCGTCCCCGTCGACGGCAGCACCGAGGTGACGATCACCGTGACCAACAAGGGCCCCGCGCCCTCGCCCGGCACCGCCCTGACCGTCTCGGTGCCGACCGGCGCCCGGCTCGACAAGCTGACCACCCCGACCGGATCGTGCGACGCCGCGGCGCTGCGCTGCGAACTCGGCACCCTGGCACCGCGCGCGGTGGTCCGGGTCAAGGCCACCCTGATCGGCACCCGGCCCGGCACCCAGGAGGTCGGCTGGAGCGTCACCGGGGCGGTGGTCGATCCGTACCCCGACGACGACTCCGCCCGGACCCTCCTGCCGGTGCTGGATCCGCCGACCCCCTCGCCGACCGCCACCCCGTCGCCGACCGCCACGCCGACCCCGACACCCACACCCACACCCACACCCACCCCGACGGTCACGCCCACCCCCGCCCCGCCGCCGCCCCCGGCCCCCGCCCCGCCGCCCCAGGCCGGCCCAGGCATCGCGGTCGACGCCCAGCCGAACCCCGGTTACGTCGGCGGCCACGTGACCGTCAGCTACACGGTGCGCAACAGCGGCCAGGCCCTTGCCACCGGCCTGCGGCTGACGCTCGGCCTGCCCGCAGGGGTGCCCACCGAAGCCCTGCCCCCCGGCTGCCGGAGCGGCAGCTGCACGGTGAGCGACCTGGCCCCGGGCCGCAGCGCGGTGGTCCGGGTGGTGCTCTCACCCGTGGCGGCGCTGGACACCACCATCACCGCGGAGCTGACCACCACCGGCACCGACGCCACCCCGGGACCGCACCGGGCGAGCACCCCGCTGCGCATCCTCCAGCCCCGCATCGTCGCGGTGCCGCCGATCGGCAAGCCCGGCTTCGTGACCTCGGTGCGCGGCGTGGACTTCCCGCCCGGCGCGCCGGTCCGGTTCACCTGGCAGCCCGGCATCACCGCCGCGGCGGCGCCCACCCGTCCGAAGGCCGACGGGACGTTCGCCGGCCAGCTGCTCATCCTCCCCAAGGACGAGACGGGCCCGCGCACCATCACCGCCGAAGGCCCCGGGTTCTCCCCGGTGACCTGCCCCTTCCTCGTGGTGGAGGGCAGTATCGGCCCGCCGGGGGAGGTGGAGCGGCGGTGATCCACGAGGTCGACGAGGCGCTGCGGCAGCTGCTCGCCGAGACGGGCCTGCCCGAGCGCGGGATCGAGGTGGTCTTCGACGCGCCCACCCGGGACTTCGCGGCCCGGCGCAACGCGCCCACGGTCAGCGTCTTCCTCTACGGGCTCCGCGAGGACACCGGCCGCCGACAGGCCGGCACCGTCGCGGAGTACGACGCGGACGGCCTGGTGACCGGCCACCGCCCCGCGCCCCGCTGGTTCGAGCTGGCCTACCTGGTCACCGCCTGGACCAACCGGCCGCAGGACGAACACCGGCTGCTGGCCGAGGTGTTGCAGTGCCTGACCACCACCGACACGCTGCCTGCCCGGCTGCTCACCGGCACGCTCGCCGAACTCGGACTGACCGTCGGGCTGGACATCGCGGGGCGCGACACCGGCCTGCCGTCGGTCTCCGACGTCTGGTCCTCGCTCGGTGGGGAACTGCGGCCCTCGGTCGACCTGCGGGTGCTCGCCCCGCTGCCCGGAGAGCGCAGCCCGGCGGGACCGCCGGTCACCGAGGGGCTGGTGCTGCACGCCGGCGACACCACCCCGGCAGGCCCGGAGCCCGCCGACGGCCCGGGCCGCCGAC
>NZ_JAHSQD010000711.1 GCF_020103755.1 Streptomyces sp. LS1784 | reverse complement strand
CTCGGTGCGGTGGCCGACGCGATCGGCCAGGGCGACCTGGACGGCTCGGCCGGGCGGCTGGTCACCGCGCTGCTGCGGGCGCTGCCGCTGACCGGAGCCGCCGCCCCCACCGACCTCTACCGGCTGCACGAGCTGGTGCTCACCGTCGCCGAGCGCAACGGCCGGCCCCGCCGGGCCTCGGCCGCACTGCTCAACCTGGGCGACCTCCAGGCCTCGGCGGGTCGCTGGGAGCCGGCCGCCGCCCACTACCGGGCCGCCCTGGAGCACGCCCGGACGGCCGACGACGAACCGCTCTGCGCCCGGGCCCTGGAGAGCGCCGCCAACTGTCACCGTGCGCTCGGCGACGCGGTGCGGGCCGCCGACTGGTACGGGCGTGCGCTCGGCCTGCGGCAGGCGCTCGGGGACCACGCGGCCGAGGCTCGGCTGCTCGCCCGGGTGGCCGAGGCGCACACCGCGCAGCGCCGCTTCGACGAGGCCGACCGGGAGTACCGGGCCGCACTCGCGGTGCTGCGCCGACTGGGCGACGAACGGGGCCGGGAGGCCGTCGGGGCCGCACTCGCGGACCTGCGGGAACGCGTCGACGCCGGGTGGTGACGGGCGTTTCGGAGGTATTGTCGAAGATGCCCGGTTGCGAGGTCTTTGGTAGGTAAGTCGCAGGGGAAGCCTACGAACCTGCCAATGCGTGCGGGAAAATTATTCACTTTGGAAGGCTGACACGCCGACTGGGCTTCATTACACTCGGACTCAGTCGCGCAGCGATCCCCGCCCCGGGCTGTCCCGGAGGCTTCCCCACGTGCGCGTCGCCCACCGGTCTTCTCCGGTCGGGACCCCCATGGCAAGAGGACGTGTTTAGCCGTGAAGGTCGGCATCCCCCGCGAGGTCAAGAACCACGAGTACCGCGTGGCCATCACGCCCGCCGGCGTGCATGAGCTGGTCCGCAACGGACACGAGGTCTACATCGAGGACAACGCCGGTGTCGGCTCCTCGATCCCGAACGAGGAGTACGTGGCCGCCGGCGCCACCATCCTCGACACCGCCGACGAGGTGTGGGCCACCGCCGACCTGCTGCTGAAGGTCAAGGAGCCCATCGCCTCGGAGTACCACCGGCTGCGCAAGGGCCAGACCCTTTTCACGTACCTGCACCTGGCGGCCGACCGGGCCGGTACCGACGCGCTGATCGCCTCGGGCACCACCGCCATCGCGTACGAGACCGTGCAGCTGTCGAACGGCGCGCTGCCGCTGCTTGCCCCGATGTCCGAGGTCGCGGGCCGTCTGGCCCCGCAGGTCGGCTCGTACCACCTGATGCGCCCGGCCGGCGGCCGCGGCACCCTGCCGGGCGGCGTGCCCGGCACCCACCCGGCCAAGGCCGTCGTCATCGGCGGTGGCGTCTCCGGCTGGCACGCGGCCACCATCGCCGTCGGCATGGGTTACGAGGTGACCCTGCTGGACCGCGACATCAACAAGCTGCGCGAGGCCGACCGCATCTTCGGCACCAAGGTCAAGACCATCGTGTCGAACGCCTTCGAGCTGGAGAAGGCCGTCGTGGAGGCCGACCTGGTCGTCGGTGCCGTGCTGATCCCGGGCGCCAAGGCCCCGAAGCTGGTCACCAACGAGCTGGTCTCCCGCATGAAGCCGGGCTCCGTGCTGGTCGACATCGCCATCGACCAGGGCGGCTGCTTCGAGGACTCGCACGCCACCACGCACGACGACCCGACCTTCAAGGTCCACAACTCGGTCTTCTACTGCGTGGCCAACATGCCGGGCGCCGTCCCGAACACCTCCACCTACGCGCTGACCAACGCCACCCTGCCGTACGTGCTGGAGCTGGCGAACCGCGGGTGGAAGGAGGCGCTGCGCCGCGACGCCGCGCTCGCCAAGGGCCTGAACGTGCACGAGGGCCAGATCACCTTCCCGGCCGTGGCCGAGGCCTTCGGCCTGGAGTCGGTCTCCCTGGAGAACGTGCTCGCCTGAACCCCCTGACCGCCCGGCGGTCGTTCGCCCTCGACCCGATCCCTTCGGGTCGGGGGCTTCGCCGTGCCCGTGAACAGCGGGTTGACCGGGTAGGTCGCTCTGTCGTCAATATTTGTCGGTCATGTCACCCGCCCGCAGAAACGTTGGGGCCGGTGACCCTCCCATCCCTTGACAGCAGCCCGCTCGATAGTCGACACATCCTGCCCACTACCGTGGATTGTGTTGCTGCGAACGCCTTGAACGGCCTAGAGTCGCAAACCGTCGGCATGCTGCCACGCTGACGAATCGACATAGAGTCCTGGATGCCCAAGGAGGTAAGACGACTTGTGAATGAGTCGACAATTGCTCCCGGGGGTGGTCAGCCAGGACTGGCGGAGCTCACCGCCGGCCAGCCGAGTGAGGAGCCCGGGGCCCGGCAGCCCTCCGTGGGCTCGGCCGAGGTCGGCTCGGTCGCACTCCGTACTTTCGAAGCACGCCAGAACACAGCACAGGTGACCACGGTGACCGATCACGACGCCGACTTGGCGGCCTACGGCCTGGCCTACGGCGAGTTCGCCTACGGCGCCTACGACGACCCGGACGCCGAGTACGAGCCGGACCCGGAGTACGCCGCCACGCTGGCCCCCGACGCCGCGCGCCAGCGCCGCGAGCGGGTCGGCCCGACCGGCCGTCCGCTGCCGTACTTCCCGATCCCCGCGCCGGTCGCCGAGCACGGCCCCGCCCAGATCATCGCCATGTGCAACCAGAAGGGCGGCGTCGGCAAGACCACGTCGACCATCAACCTGGGTGCGGCGCTGGCCGAGTACGGCCGCCGGGTGCTGCTCGTCGACTTCGACCCGCAGGGCGCGCTCTCGGTCGGCCTCGGTGTCAACCCGATGGAGCTCGACGTCACCGTCTACAACCTGCTCATGGAGCGGGGCCTGACGGCCGATGAAGTGCTGCTGAAGACCGCGGTCCCGGGGATGGACCTGCTGCCGTCCAACATCGACCTCTCCGCCGCCGAGGTGCAGCTGGTCAGCGAGGTGGCCCGGGAGTCCGCGCTGGCGCGCGCCCTGAAGCCGCTGCTGCCCGACTACGACTACGTCATCATCGACTGCCAGCCCTCGCTGGGCCTGCTGACGGTCAATGCGCTGACGGCCGCTCACAGCGTGATCGTCCCGCTCGAGTGCGAGTTCTTCGCGCTGCGCGGTGTGGCGCTGCTGACCGAGACCATCGAGAAGGTGTGCGAGCGGCTCAACCCCGACCTGCGCCTGGACGGCATCCTGGCCACCATGTACGACTCGCGCACCGTGCACAGCCGCGAGGTGCTGGCGCGCGTCGTCGAGGCGTTCGGCGAGCACGTCTTCCACACCGTCATCGGGCGGACCGTGCGCTTCCCGGAGACCACCGTCGCCGGCGAGCCCATCACGACGTACGCGACCAACTCGGTCGGTGCCGCCGCCTACCGCCAGCTCGCCAGGGAGGTGCTCGACCGGTGCCGCCCCGCCGAGTGAGTCTCCCGGGTGCCGACGAGCTGTTCCGGACCACGGGAGGGATGGCGCTGTCGCCCTCCCTCGCACCGCGTCCGGCCGCCGAGGCACCCAGACCGGAGACCGCGCGGACCGTCAACGGACAACCGGACGGTGCCGAGGGCGCCGAGTCCGGCCAGGGCGCCCAGGACGACCGGCGGGTGACGCCGGAGCAGCAGACGGCCGCCACGGTGCCGGCGCCCGCGCAGCGGCCCGGCACGGCCCC
>NZ_JAHSQD010000710.1 GCF_020103755.1 Streptomyces sp. LS1784 | reverse complement strand
GGTGCGGCCGGCGGCTGCGGTGGGGGGGCGCAGCGCTGGGCGGGTCGTGGCGGGCGTGGGGGTCGTCGCTGAGGAGTACATGGGCTGAGGGTGGTCCCTTCCGGTCCGTCGGCGGGTGCTGCCCCGCGGGGGCGGGGGAGGGCCGGTGCCGTGTGCTTCCTGGCGTGACGGCGGCCCTGCGGGTGGTGCGGTACGGCATGCGGTGCGGCGGGTGGTGCGCGGGCGCCGGGCACGGACATGGGGTCGGGAACCCCTGTTCGGCGGTGCTCCGGCCGTCCGCACCCTGGGGAATGCGGTCGGCCGGACTGCCGTGGCCGTGCCCGGCGCCCCCGCGCCACCCGGCCGCGCCACCCCCTCGGGTGAGGACCGGGAGCGCCCCGTGCCACCGTCGGGGGACAGCCCCGACGCTGGTGGGACGCCGCCCGACCCGGGGGACGAGGTGACGCACCTCTACAACACACCCGTCGGGCACTGGCTTAGTAGTCTGGCGGGCCCTGGCGAACGGTGGCGAATGCTCGCCTGGCACTTGCCGGAGCCTCTAGCCTCGGATCAGCCGAGGAACCTGGGGGCTTCGTTGAGCAGGGAACCCAACACCCGACTGGCCGATCTGTTCGTCCTGACCGGATGGTCGAAGGGCGAGCTGGCGCGGCTGGTCAACCGTCGGGGTGCCGCGATGGGGCAGCTGCAGCTGTCCACCGACACGTCGAGGGTACGGCGTTGGATCGAGCAGGGGGAGATCCCGCGCGATCCGGTGCCGAGGGTGCTGGCGGCCGTGTTCACGGAGCGGCTCGGCCGTGTCGTCACCACTGAGGACCTCGGTCTGGAACGACACCGGCCCACCAGGTCCGGAGCGGAAGCGTCCGCAGCAGTGCCATGGTCGCCGGATCGAACAGCCGCGGTCCTCACCGAGTTCACGGGAATGGACCTCATGCTGAACCGACGTGGATTGGTGGGCGCGGGAGCCGCGCTCACGGCCGGGGCGGTCATCGCCGACTCGTTGAAGGGCTGGCTGAGCGGGGACGCGGTCGCGTACGCGGCCTCCGTCCCCGGGCCGCGACAGGTGGTCACCGGGAGCGGAGCGCGCCCGGTGGTGGACGTGTATGACGCGGGCCCGGTCGGGCTCGACGAGGTGGAGTCGCTGGAGCACTCGGTGCAGGTGTTCCGGGCCTGGGACGCCGCCCGTGGCGGCGGGTTGCAGCGCAAGGCGGTGGTCGGTCAACTGAACGAGGTCGGCGGCCTGTTGACGCACCGACACGCGCCCGCCGTGGAGCAGCGGCTGTGGCTGGTCGCGGCCAACCTGGCGGTGCTGGCGGGCTGGATGTCGCACGACGTGGGTCTGGAGCCCACCGCCCAGAAGTACTTCATGATCGCGGCCGACGCGGCCAAGGAGGCCGGCGACCGGCCGCGGGCCGGCGAGGCGATCTCCCGGGCCGCGCGGCAGATGGTGCACCTGGGTCGGGCCGACGACGCGCTCGACCTGATGGCGGCGGCCAAGGCGGCCGGCGGGCAGCTGTTGCCCAGAACGCGCGCCATGCTCAACACCGTCGAGGCGTGGGCGCACGCCTCGATCGGACACTCCCAGGACACCTACCGGCTGCTCGGGGAGGCCGAGGACCTGTTCACCGAGGAGGCACCGGAGCCGCCGCCCTCGTGGATGCAGGTGTTCGACGAAGCCGAACTGCGCGGCATGCAGGCCCTGGTGCTGCGCACGCTGTCCGAGCACGACCCGGGGGCGGCTCCCGAGGCCCGCAGGCACGCGGAGCGGGTGATCACCCTGCGCGAGGGCACCGGACAGCTGCGTTCGGCGCTGTTCGACCGGATCACCCTGGCCTCGGTGCACCTGATCTCCGGGGAGCCGGATGCGGCGCAGTTCCAGGCGAAGATGGTGATGAACCTGATCGGTCAGAACTCCTCGCACCGGACCTGGGACCGGCTGCGCGAGATGTACCGGCTGACCGCGCAGTACCGCGGGCTGCCGGTGGTGGACGAGCTGCGGGAGGAGCTGGGCCGGGAGCTGAGGGCGGCGGACGCCAAGAACCGGCCGCGGCTTGGTTGACGGGGCCCGGGTGTGAGCGCCCGGGCCGGGCCGTCGGCTCAGGCCGGCGGGGCCGGGCGGATCAGCATGCGCAGCGCGACGACGGTGCCGTCCGTGCCGACGAGGGGCTCGCCCACGCACTCGACGCCGTCGTGTCGTCCGTCGGGCCGGCGGACCCGCAGGGTGCCGGCGGCGCAGCGGCCGTGCACCAGGGCGTCGGTCATCATCCGCCGCAGCAGCGGCCGGTCCCCCTCGGGGAGGCGGTCGGGCAGCCGGTCGAGGCTGAGCGGGCCGTGTTCCGGGTCGCAGCCGAGGAGGAGGTAGGTCTCCGGGCTCCACTGGATCCCGTCGGTCAGCAGGTCCCACTCGGCGGAGCCGATCAGGTCGCCGTCGATCGCGTCGTGGTCGCCGCCGTCGCCGAGACAGGGGCCGGACGGCTCCTGCGCCGTGCCGTCCACTCCGCCGTCCGTTCCGCTGTCGGCGTCGCCCGAGCCGTCTCCGCCCGCGGCGCCGGGCGCTTCGGCCGTGGCGCCGCTCCCGTCGCTCACCGCGCTGCTCCCGCCCGTCGGGGCGCCGTCCGCTGTGACGGCTCCCGGCGGGCGGGTGGCGCCTAAGGGCATGTTCATGGCAGACCCATCGTTCGGGGGACGTCCCGCGGCGTGCGGGGGGTTCGGACAGTGAGAAGACTGTCGCACAGCGTCGTCAACCCCGGGGGTGATTTGGACAGAACGCAGGCAAAATTCCACTGGCATATGCCACTGTGGCCGGAGGCTCCGTCGCCCTGTGTGCGGACGCGGGCCCGAGGCGGTAACCTTCGGTGATTCCGGCGCCCGGGCGCCCACCGCAGTACCGACCAGAGACCCCGGCGACGGAAATCCCGTTGCCACTACGACCGCCGCAACGGATGCTGACCTCATGTTCGAGCCAGTGATAGCACCCAGTGCCAGCCTCCTCGGCCTCCTTCAGCGAGGCCGCGGTGACGGGCAGCTCCACGCGCTGGCCGCCGACCGTGCCGAGGCCATCGCCGCGCTGGAGGAGTGCGTCACCAGGGACCCGCGAGCGGACTGGCAGGTCGAGAGCCGCTCCCTCTACTACGCGCGCATCTACATGGAGCTGGAAGCCCCCCTCGACGGCATCGAGGACCACCTCCACTCCGCCGAGGACCTGGTCACCGACGACGAGAGCCGCACCGGCCTCGCCCTCTCCGTCCTGGGCCACCTCGCCGCGTACGGCCGGCGCGACGCGCTGCTGATGCTGCGCGAGTACGCCGCCACCGGCGCCAACTGGTCCTGGGCCCTCGACGAGCTCGCCCTGCGCGACGACGACCGCGGCCTGCTGCTGCTCGGTACCGCCGTGCTGGACCGCTTCGCGCCGGGCCCCGAGGGTGACGCCGAGCTGCGCGAGTTCATCCGCAACGCTTACGAGCCCCGGCCCTGGCGGCTGTGGGCGGCCTACCACCCCAGAGTGGCGGCGGCCAGTGAACAGTCACCCTTCGACCTGTGGCAACGCCAGATCAACCGCAGCGGGGTCACTCCCGGCTGGTCCACCGCCGACGTGCTGGCCTGGGCCGACCAGGGCGAGCTCGGCGGCCTCGGCGCCGGCGCCTTCCTCGGCCGGCCCGACGTCCTCCCGGAGCCCGCGCGCGGCACCGACTCGCCGTCCGGCCCCGACGCGGTGG
>NZ_JAHSQD010000071.1 GCF_020103755.1 Streptomyces sp. LS1784 | reverse complement strand
GGCGGCGCCGCTCCCTCCCTGCCCGACTCCCCGCCGCCCGCCTCCCGGCCGCCCGCCCCGGGACGCGCCCTCAGCCCGCCGTGAGCGCGAGCCGGATCCACCGTTCGGACTCCGCGACCGCCACCCCCACGTCGAAGGCCTTCGGACCGGCCGCGGCCTGCACCACCAACCCCTTGAGCAGCCCGACGAAGGCCAGCGCGAAGGCTCCCGGGTCCACGCCGGGGCGCAGCTCGCCGTCCCGCTGCCCCTGCCCGACCACCTCGGCCGCCCACTCCCGGGTCCGGGCGTCCAACTCCGCCACCGCGGCGGTCAGTTCCGAGGCCCCGGCGAGCGCCTCGGCTCCCAGCACCACGAAGGCCCGGCCCAGGTCGGTCGGGTTGCGCACGCCCTCCAGGCAGCCTCGCGCGAACCCGCACAGCTCGTCCACCGCCCCCGCCCCGCTGCGCTCCGGCGCGGCCGCCGCCATCGCCTCGGCCAGCGCCGCCTCCTGGAGCCGGGCCAGCAGCGCGGCCTTCGAGCCGAAGTAGTGGGTGGCCAGGCCCCGGCTGAAGCCCGCCTCCTCCCCCACCCTGGCGAGCGTGACCCCGGTGCTGCCGTGCTCGGCGATCAGCCGGGCGGCGGCCGCGATCAGCGCGGACTCGGCCCGGGCACGCCGTTCGGCCTGGGTGCGGCGCACCGGCACCTCCCCGGGAGCCCCGGCAGCGCGGGTTCGGTCCTCATCGTGCGTAGACATGCCACCATGCTACGGTGAACTTGCTTGTTGGATAACAAGTAACTTCCGGAGCGGCGGCGGGCACCGACCCGACCCGCCGCCCCCGCACGAAGGGGAGTCCCGATGACCACCACGATGCTCGCCGGCCGGCTCGACGTCTCGAAGGGCGCCTTCGCCATGGAGGAGGTCCCCGTCCCGGCGCCCGGCCCGGGCGAGGTGCTGATCAAGGTGGAGGCCGCCGGCGTCTGCCTCTCCGACGTCCACCTGATCGAGGGCATGCTCAAGCCGCTCTTCCTCAAGGGCGACAAGGTCACCCTCGGCCACGAGGTCGCGGGCACCGTGCACACCCTCGGCGAGGGGGTGACCACCGCGGCCGTCGGCGACCGGGTGCTGCTGCAGGCCGGCGAGACCCGCGACGGCGTCACGTACACCCGCGGTGTGGACTACGACGGCGGCTGGGCCGAGTACGCACTCGCCACCGCCACCACCCTGGTGCCGATCCCGGACGAGCTCCCCTTCGAGCAGGCCTGTTTCATCCCCGACGCGGTCTCCACCCCCTGGGCCGCGATCACCACCACCGGCGCCGTACGCCCGGCCGAGGCGGTCGGCGTCTGGGGCGTCGGAGGCCTCGGCGCCCACGGCGTGCAGCTGCTGCGGGCCATCGGCGCCTTCCCGATCGTCGCCGTCGACCCGCTGCCGGCCGCCCGCGAGCGCGCCCTGGCCTTCGGCGCCGACGCCGCCCTCGACCCGGCCGACCACGGGTTCGCCGAGCTGCTGCACGAGGCCACCGGCGGTCGCCCGCTGTCCGCCGCCTTCGACTTCGCCGGGGTCGCCCCGGTGCGCGAGCAGGCCATGGCCACCCTCGGCGAGCACGGCCGCCTGGTGCTGGTCGGCCTCACGGACAAGCCGCTGACCGTCACCAACGGCACCCTGGTCAGCTACCTGCGCCAGCAGATCCGCGGCCACTACGGCTCCGAGGGCCAGGACGTCGTCGACCTGGTCAACCTGGTCCGCGGTGGCCGGCTCGAGTTCTCCCGTTCGGTGAGCGGGACCTTCCCGTTGGCCGAGGCGGCCCGCGCGGTCGAGGCGCTGGACAGCAAGGAGGGCAACCCGATCCGCCTGGTGCTCAAGCCCTGACCCGAGGCCCCACCGACCCGGCGCCGCACCTCCGGACTGAGCCAGGCAGGTGCGGCGCCGCCCTGTCGCCCGGCTACTCCACTTCCGAGACCCGCAAGACCGGGCCCGGCGCCGTCGCCGTCACCACCCCGGCCGGCTCCCGGTACAGCGCGGCTCGGAACACCCCGTACACGCTCGCCGTCACCGTCACGGCCGCCCCCAGGCACAGTGCCGCCCCGGCCACCAGCCCCCCGGCCCACACCTCCGCCCAGACCAGCAGCGACAGCAGCCCACCCACCACCACTGTCGCGACCCCGGGCAGCAGCACCAGCTCCTTCCGCCGCCACACCACCCGTGCCAAGGCCCGCACGGACCCGCTCTCGACCAACGCCCCGCCCGCTCTCCCTCGTCACGGAAACGGCCAGGCCACTGCCCGGTGCCGCCCCGGCCCACACGCGGGTCGAACCGACCGACCCGCGGACCACCGAGCCCTCAACTCCCGGTCACCGCACGGAAAATGGCATGCACGCCACTAGCCAACCGGCCAGTAGCGCCCCTACCGTCGACTCTTCCGTGAGACTTCGACGGAGGAGTCCGCCTTGCGCCAACGCCCCCGCCCCCGCTCCCTCCGGTTCCCGGCCGCCGCCCTCGCCCCGGCCCTGCTCGTCACCGCGGCCCTGACCACCACCCCCACCGCCACCGCCGCGCCCGCCCCTGCGGCGGCGACCGCCGCCGGCGACTACTGCGGCGGCCACTGCGCCGACATCCTGCCGCCCGGCGAGAACGGCAACGCCACCCTCGCCGACATCCTGCTCAACCGGGCCTTCGGAACCCGCCCCGCGCACACCGACGACCAGCTCGGCCCGTACGCCGCCCTCGCCTCCGGCTACCCCGGCCTGACCGAGGCCAAGCTGCGCGAGTTCTTCAACGACGCCTCCTTCGGCGTCCCCACCGACCAGGTGGCCAGCACCACCAGCCCGCGCCCGGACGTCACCATCGTGCGCGACAAGGCCACCGGCGTCCCCCACATCACCGGCACCACCCGCTACGGCACCGAGTTCGGCGCCGGCTACGCCGCCGCCCAGGACCGGCTCTGGGTCATGGACCTCTTCCGGCACGTCGGCCGCGGCCAGCTGTCCGGCTTCGCCGGCGGCGCCGCCGCCAACCGCCAACTGGAGCAGACCTTCTGGCAGGCAGCGCCGTACACCGAGGCGGAGCTGCAGCAGCAGATCGACGCCATCGCCGCCCGCGGCGGTCGGGCCACCCAGGCGCTCGCCGACGCCAACGCCTACCTCGACGGCATCAACCAGTACGCCAAGGAGTCCTACAACGCCCGCACCTTCCCCGGGGAGTACGACCTCACCGGGCACATCGACCCGATCACCAACGCCGGCTCGATCGAACCGTTCAAGCTGACCGACCTGGTCGCCCTCGCCTCCGTGGTCGGCGCGCTGTTCGGCTCCGGCGGCGGCAACGAACTCGCCTCCGCCCAGGTCAAGTCGGCCGCCGAGGCCCGGTACGGCAAGGACGCCGGGGACGCGGTCTGGAAGTCCCTGCGCGAGGCGGACGACCCGGAGGCCGTCCAGACCCTGCACGACGGACAGAGCTTCCCGTACGCGACCGTCCCGGACCACCCGCGGGGCGAGGCGCTGCCCGACCCCGGCTCGGTGGTGCCCGAGCGGGTGGTCTACGACGCCACCGGCTCCGCCGGCTCCGCCGCCACCAAGGCGAACGGCGTCCTGCCCGGAAACCTGCTGACCGCCCGGCACGGCATGTCCAACGCCCTGCTGGTCTCCGGCGCGCACACCGACGACGGCCACCCGGTGGCCGTGTTCGGCCCGCAGACCGGCTACTTCGCCCCGCAGCTGCTGATGCTGGAGGAGATCCAGGGCCCCGGGATCAGCGCACGCGGCGCCGCCTTCGCCGGCCTGAGCTTCTACGTGCAGCTCGGCCGCGGCCAGGACTACGCCTGGAGCGCGACCTCCGCCGGGCAGGACATCACCGACACCTACGCCGTCCCGCTCTGCACCACCGACGGCTCCCCGGCCACCACCGCCGCCGGCTCCTACCTCTGGCACGGCCAGTGCCTGCCCTTCGAGCGGCTGGAACGCAGGAACGCGTGGAACCCCACCACTGCCGACTCCACCCCGGCCGGCTCCTACACCCTGGTGATGTACCGCTCCAAGTACGGCCTGGTGACCGCCCGCGGCACGGTCGGCGGCGCACCCGTCGCCTTCACCTCGCTGCGCTCCACCTACCGGCACGAGGCCGATTCCATCATCGGCTTCCAGGAGTTGAACGACCCGGGCGCGGTGCACGACGCGGCAGGCTTCCAGCAGGCCGCGCAGGACATCAACTACACCTTCAACTGGTTCTACGCCGATTCACGCGACATCGCGTACTACAACTCCGGCAGCAACCCGGTCCGCGCCCCCGGCGTGGACCCCGGACTGCCCGTCCAGGCCCAACCCGCCTACGAGTGGGCCGACTTCGATCCCGCCGCCAACACCGCCCGGTACACCCCGGCAGCCGAGCACCCGCAGTCCGTCAACCAGGACTACTACGTCTCCTGGAACAACAAGCAGGCGGACGGCTACACCTCGGCCGGCTTCGGCAACGGCTCGGTACACCGCGGCAACCTGCTGGACGACCGGGTCAAGTCCCTGCTCAGGAACGGCGGCAAGGCGAGCCGGGTCTCGCTCACCCAGGCCATGGAGAGCGCCGCCCTGGCCGACCTGCGGGCCGAGGACGTGCTGCCCGACATGGTCCGCGTGCTGCGCAGTGCCCCCGTCACCGACCAGGCCACCCTCACCGCCCTGCAGCAGCTGGAGGCCTGGCTCGCCGACGGCGCCCAGCGGAAGGAGACTTCGCCGGGCAGCCACGGCTACGCGGACGCCACCGCGATCCGGGTGATGGACGCCTGGTGGCCGCTGGTCGCCGACGGCGTCATGCGGCCGGGCCTCGGCGATCCGCTGTTCGGCGCGCTGACCGGCGCCCTCCAGATCAACGAGTCCCCCTCGGGCGGGCAGGCCGGCCCCGCCAGCGGCCCGGTGAGCGCCAACGAGGCCATCCCGCACAAGGGTTCGGCCTTCCAGTACGGCTGGTGGAGCTACCTGGACAAGGACCTGCGCGCCGTCCTCGGCGACCGGGTGGCCGGCCCGCTGGCCCGGCCGTTCTGCGGCGGGGGCGACCTCGCGGCCTGCCGGACCGTCCTGCTGACCACCCTGAAGCAGGCCGCCGCCCAGACGCCCGCCCAGGTCTACCCGGGCGACGCGGACTGCGCGGCCGGTGACCAGTGGTGCGCCGACACGATCGTCCAGCGCCCGCTGGGCGGCGTGACGGACGCCAAGACCACCTGGCAGAACCGCCCGACCTACCAGCAGGTGGTGCAGTTCCCGAGCCACCGCTGAGCGACGCCGCCGGGCACCCCACGGCCGGGGGCCCGGCGGCCTCGGCACACCGGTCGACGCGCGGCCTGCGGGAACTGCCCCTAGCGTGGTCCGGGGACCGCCCGACCACCTCCGGGCCGAGACCCGGGACCCGCATGCAGGAGGCACGCCGACCATGACCGCCAACCTCTCCGAGCTCACCGGCGACTACATCCTCGATCCCACCCACACCCGGATCGGCTTCGTCGCCCGCCACGCCATGGTGACCAAGGTCCGCGGCGCCTTCCACACGTTCGAGGGCACCGCCCACCTGGACGGCGGCGACCCGTCCCGCTCCTCCGGTCAGGTGGTGATCAAGGCCGAGAGCATCGACACCGGCGTGAAGCAGCGCGACCACCACCTGCGCACCAACGACTTCCTGGACGCTCCGAACTTCCCCGACATCGCCTTCCGCTCCACCGCGGTCGAGGTGCGCTCCGCCGGCGAGTACCGGGTCACCGGCGACCTCACCATCAAGGACACCACCCGCCCGGTCACCATCGACTTCGAGTACACCGGCAACGCCGTCGACCCGTACGGCAACCTGCGGGTGGGGCTGGAGGGCTCGGTGACCATCAGCCGCAAGGAGTACGGCGTCTCCTGGAACGCGGCCCTGGAGGGCGGCGGCGTCCTGGTCGGCGACAAGGTCGTCCTGGAGTTCGACATCTCGGCGATCCGCCAGGGCAACTAGACCAGCCGGAGCAGCCCCCGCCCGCAACGGCGGGTACCGGTACCCCCACGAACCGGTTCGCGCCGAGCACCGCCGACCGCCGGACCGCAGCTCGGCCGCCCGGCTAGTCTCCTGGCATGCCGACAGAAGACTCCCTCGCGACCGGCCAACGCTCCCTCGGCGACCCCGCCCTCGACTTCCCGCTCTGGCCCCCGATCACCGCCGGCTGCCCGCGCACCGGCACCGACGACGTCTCCTACCCCGTCGAGGTCGACTACGCCTACGGCAAGGCCGACCCGGCAGGCCTGTTCGCCCCCTCCCCGGTGCGCGGCGGCCTGGAGCGCTGGGCCCCGCTGCTGCCGCCGCTGCTCGCACCGGGCCTGGGCGAGGGCGCCACTCCGCTGGTGGAGATCGAGCCCGGGGTGTACGTCAAGGACGAGTCGCGCAACCCCACCTGGAGCCACAAGGACCGGCTGAACCGCTGCACCACCAGTGCCGCCGTGGGCGTCGGTGCGCCGGGCCTCGCGGTCGCCTCCTCCGGCAACCACGGCGCCTCGGCCGCCGCCTACGCCGCCCGCGCCGGGCTGCGCTGCGTGGTGTTCACCGGCCCGGACCTGCCGCCGAACGTCGACGCCTTCCTCAACGCCTACGGCGCGGTGGTGCTCCCGGTGCCGTGGGAGGCCCGCTGGCCGCTGCTGCGCCAGGTGGTCGACCGGCTGGGCCTGCACCCGGTCAGCAACCTGACCACCACCCACACCGGGCACGCGTACGGCCCCGAGGGCTACAAGGCCGTCGCGTACGAGATCTTCCAGGACATCGGCCTGCCGAGCGCGGTGTTCGTCCCGACCGGCTACGGCGAGCTCCTGTTCGGCGTCTGGAAGGGCTTCGCCGAGCTGCGGCGGCTGGGCCTCACCGACCGGGTGCCGCGCATCCACTCCTGTGAGACGGCCGCCTCCGGGCCGCTCGCCCGGGCCATCGCGGAGGGCCTGCCGGCCGCCCACGTGACGGTCGGCCCGAGCGACGCGTACTCGATCACCTCCCCGGTCAGCGGCTACCGCGGCGTACTCGCGGTCCGCGAGAGCGGCGGCCGGGCGCTGACCCTGGACGACGGTCGACTCGCGGACGCCCAGCGGGAGCTGGCCCGGGCCGGGCTCTGGACGGAGCTGTCCTCGGCGGCCGGCCTGGCCGGGCTGCGCAGCCTCGGCGCACCGGACCTCTCCGAGGGCCCCGTGGTCTGCGTGTCGACCTCCAGCGGTTTCAAGGACAAGGGCGTCGGCACCCGTCCGACCGAGCCGGTCGCCCCCGAGTGGGACGCGGTCGTCCGCCGCCTGCGGGCGGCCGGGATCACCGACTGAGCCTCACCCCCCGCCGCAAGGCCTGCTGTTCGCCCACCCGTCCACGGTCGTAGGGTCGCCGTAGGGGCGGTGTTCGCCGGGCGCCAGCAGGCTTGCACCCTCCGTCGACTCCCCCACCTGCCGAAGGGTAGCCACTGTGTCGCGTTCCCTCCGCCGCCTGCTGCCGCTCGCCGTCGCCGTCGCGGCGGTGCCCGTGCTCGCCCTGCCCGCGCTCCCGGCCGGCGCGGTCACGTACGGCACCCCGACGATCACCTTCTCGGCCGGGTACCTGTCCGGCGCGGTCGGCGCCACCGGCGACCCGACCGTGACCGTGACGGTCGCCCAGTCCGGTGCCTCGGCCTCCGCGCTGACCGTCGCCGCCTCCGCCACCACCCGCAGCGCCGTGGCCCGCACCGGCGACGTCACGGTGAGCGGCACCGGCGGCACCCGCACCCTGGCGGTCGCCGCGCAGGACGTCGGCTACGCCGACCTCACCATCAAGGTCACCGGCCTGGGCGGCAAGAGCGCCACCCGCACCCTGCACTACGCCGCCTCCCCCGCCGTCCAGTCCTCCGCCACCAGCCGCTACCTGACCGGCTCCAGCGACGCCTCGGCCGCCGTGGACGCGGGCGGCGGCTACATCGTGGTCGGCGACGACGAGTCCAACACCCTTCGCCTGTACGACCGCAACAACTCCGGTGCGCCGATCCGCACCTGGGACTTCAGCTCGGCCCTCGGCGTCTCCAAGGAGATCGACATCGAGGGCGCCACCAGGGTCGGCAACACCATCTACTGGACCGGCTCGCTCGGCAACAACAAGGACGGTGTGGTCAAGACCGACCGGCACACCGTCTTCGCCACCACCGTCACCGGATCCGGCGCCGACACCCAGCTGTCCCTGGCCGGCTCGTACCACGGCCTGCGCGACGACCTGATCGCCTGGGACGACGCCCACGGCAAGCGCTACGGCTTCGCCGCCGGCGCCGCCGACGGACAGGCGCCCAAGCAGATCGACGGGTTCAACGTCGAGGGCCTGGAGTTCGCCCCCGGCAGCACCAGCACCGCCTACATCGGCTTCCGCGCGCCGCTCACCCCGGCCGTCACCGGCGGCCGGGCGCTGCTCGTCCCGGTCACCAACTTCCCGTCGCTGCTCAACGGTTCGGCGACGCACGCGACCTTCGGCAACGCGATCGAGCTGGACCTCGGCGGGCTGTCCGTCCGCGACATCCGCCGCAACGACCTCGGCCAGTACCTGATCGTCGCCGGTTCCTGGGCCGCCGAGGACAACTCCGCCCCGTACGCGCTCTACCGCTGGAACGGGCAGCCCGGCTCCCAGCCGACCAAGCTGCTCGACCTGCCGACCAGCGACTACGGCGCCTGGGAGGCCGTCCCGGACGTCCCGGACCTGGACGCCCCCGGCGCCCGCGCCCAGCTGATCACCGACGACGGTTCCGCCGACCTCTACGGCGACGCCACCGCCGCCAAGGACCTCACCCACCCCGAGTGGAAGAAGTCCCGGAGCACCTGGTTCACCCTGAACTGACCGCACGCCGGGGCCCCTCGACGAACCGCCGAGGGGCCTCGCCCCGCTCAGAGCTCGACCAGCACCTTCCCCCGGCTGGCCGCACGGTCCAGGTAGAGGGCGCGGTAGGCCGCCGGGATGCTGTCGAACCCCTGGTGCACGCTCTGCCGGTACGTCAGCTCCCCGCCGCGGACCAGGGCCCCGACGTCCCGCCGCAGCGCGGCCCAGTTCTCCTCGGTGAACCACTCCAGCGAGAAGACGCCGCGGATCGTGGTGCGCGGGAACATGATCAAGGGCAGCAGCCGCGGCCCCACCCAGTCCCCGCCGACCTGGCTCGCCCACTGCCAGCAGACGGCCACCCGGCTCTCGACCGCGAGCATGCCGAAGACCACGTCGGTCAGCACCCCGCCGAGGCTGTCGAAGTAGCGGTCGATGCCCTCCGGCGCCAGCTCGGCCAGCTCCTTCTCCAGCCGATCCGGCGCGTCGCCGTCGCGGTACAGCAGCACCCCGTCGAAGCCCAGCTCCCACAGCCACGCCGCCTTCTCCGGCGCCGCCGTGGTGCCGATCACCCGTGCGCCCCGGTGCTTGGCCAGCTGCCCGACCAGCGAGCCGACCGCTCCGGAGGCTCCGCTGACCAGCACCGTCGAACCGGGGCGGACGTCCAGGAACTTCTCGACCGTCCCCCAGGCCGTCATCCCGGGCCCGCCCAGGATGCCGAGCGCGGTGGAGAGCGGCAGGGCCTCGTCGTAGTCGACGGGGTCCAGCCGGCGGAAGGCCGGGAAGACCATCGGGAAGGTCCCGGTCTGCCAGAGCCTGGGCGCACCGTTGCTGACCAGGTGGCTGCGCCAGCCGGCGAAGCCCTGCACCAGGTCGCCGACCGCGAAGCGCGCGTCCGGCCCGGCCTCCATCACCTCCATGATCGCGTCCGCTCCCATGTGGTCGCCGATCGGGGTGTCCAGCGCGATGCCCTGGAGGTACGGGTCGACCGAGACGTACCGGGTGCGCAGCAGCATCTCGTCCGCGGCGAGCCGGACGTCCAGCTCCTCCACGACCTTCCGGTACATCCGTTCCACGTCCGGCACGCCGTCCGCGTGCTCCTGGACGACCCACTTCTCGATCCTCACGAGGTGACTCCAAACTGCCGGCCGGCGGGGCCGACCGGTTCGATGAGCAGGGTGGGAAGCGGCGCGCTGTCGTCCACCTCGGCAGTGAAGGGCCTGCCGTCGTCCCGGCAGATGAACTGGACGACGTGTCGGCCGGCCGCCGCCGCCCGGATCAGCCCACCGGTGGTCGCCCAGACCCCGGAGAGGTAGAAGTTCGCCAGGCCGGGCAGCCCCGGGCCGTTGCGCTTGATCTCCTCCTCCAGGGTCTCGCCGCTCTCCACGAAGGGCTGCCAGCCCAGCACCGTGCCGTTGTAGTTGCCGGTGTAACGGACCTGGGTGAGCGGAGTGGAGACGTCCTTGACGGCCACCGCCGCCCTGAGCCCGGGGTGGTGGCCGTCCAGGAAGTCGACGATGGTGTCGCGCACCCGGCGCTTCGCCCGCTGGTACTCCCGCCCCCGGCCGACCGGCAGGGTGTGCAGTTCCTCGCCGCGCCGCACCCGGGGTTCCTGCTCCGGCCCGGTGCTCAGCTCCCGCCAGGGCTCGATGTCGCAGAAGTAGCTGGCGTACACCACGGTGGTGTCGGCGGGCGACAGCTCCGGGTAGTGGCGGCTGCGGAACTGGACGTTGATGCTCGGGTGCCGGATGCCGGTGAGCCGCTCGGCGACCTCGTCCTCCAGAAGGTAGGTGGTGCACGGATCACCGGCCGGGAAGGGCCGGCGCAGGCCGAGGAAGACGGTCACGTAGCCGGGGAACACCATGCCCGGCTCGGTGATGGTCTGGGTGTACAGCCGGCGGTAGGTGTCGCTCAGGTAGCGGCCCTTGAGCAGGTCCATCATGGTGGTCCGGCCGTCGCAGGCGGCCACCACGATGTCGGCCCGCACCTCCTGGCCGTCGCTCAGCCGCACCCCCACCGCCCGGTCGTTCTCGACCAGGATCTCGGTCACCTTGGTGTTGTACGTGATCTCGCCGCCCAGCCGCAGGTAGCGCTGCTCGATCGACCGGGCCAGCCCCAGCGAGCCGCCCTCCGGCACCCCGGCCGACTGTCCGGCGTGCGAGGCGAGCTGGAAGTACGTCGGCAGGACCGGGAAGTTGGGGTGCTTCTCGTACAGGACGAAGTTGAACGCCTCGCGCAGCAGCGGGCTCCTGAACCGTGCCGAGTAGTCGCTCATCAGCACCGTGATCGAGCGGCGGATCACGTTGAAGTACGGCAGGAAGGAGGCGAGCATCCGCATCCGCTCCCACCTTCCCATCAGTCCGACCGGCTTGAGGAAGGGGTAACGGGCCAGTGCCAGACGGAACTTGCGCAGACCACCGCAGAACTGCCGGATCTGCCGGGCGTCCTCCGGGGCGAGCTCCAGCAGGTGGGCCTCCAGCCGGTCCGGGTCGGAATAGAAGTAGACCGCCCGGCCGTCCCGGGTGCGCACCACGTTGAAGACGTCGAAGTTGCGCATCCGCTTGCCCTGCAGCGCACCGAGTTCGAGCCAGATCTGGTGCATCTCGTTGCCCGGCCCGCTGCCCAGCAGCCAGCTGATGCAGCAGTCGAAGGTGAACTCGCCTCGGTCCCAGCCGGTACAGCAGCCTCCGGGGATCTCGTGCATCTCCAGGATCCGGGTGCGGTAGCCGTTCATCCGAGCGAAGCAACCGGTGGACAGGCCGCCGAGCCCTCCGCCGATGATGACCATGCTCTGCCTGCTGCTGGTGGTCGTCCCGCTCACTCCGCCACTCCCACTTCCGGCAGTCCGACGGTGGCCCGGTCGAGTTGCGGCAGGCGGCCCCACTTGCCCGTGTGCCAGGGTTCGCGGTTGTCGCTGGGCCAGGCCCGGAACGGCCGGCCGAGCTCCCGGCAGAGGTACTGCGCGGCGAACCGTCCGCTGGTGGCGGCCCGGATCAGCCCGCCGAGCGCGGTCCACTGCCCCGCCATGGAGAAGCCGCTCAGCCCGGGCAGCCGCATCCGGTCCCGGTTGACCAGCCGGTTGGCGGCGTCCTCGGCCTCGGAGAAGGCCTGCCAGGCCAGGATGCTGCCGTAGGTGTTGCCGGTGAACCGCTCGGTGGTCACCGGCGAGGCCACGTCCACGAGTTCGATCCGCCGGCCGAGTCCGGGGTAGGTCCGTTCCAGGAACTCCCGGACGAACGCGGCGACTTCCTGCTTGCGGGCCCGGTAGGCCCGGCGGTCGCCGGACCGCAGGTCCTTCCAGGAGCGGTAGTCGCTGAAGTAGGTGCAGTGCAGCACCGACTTGCCCGGCGGCGCGAACCCGTCCGCGTAGGACGAGCGCAGCTGCACCACCAGGCTGCGCTGGAGCGAGCCGGGCAGCCGCTCGCCGTCCTCGGGCGACAGCAGGTAGGTGGTGCTGTGCGGCTCGCCCTCGGGCAGCGGGCCGTCGATGCCGACGAAGGCGGAGACCACGGACGGGTACAGGTTGCCGGGTTTGTCGAGGAGTTCGCCGTACAGGCGCTCGGTGGTGGGGCTGGAGTAGCGGCCCTCCAGCAGCCGGTCGAGCACCGTCGGACCGTCGCAGGCGGCCACCACGTGGTCGGCGAAGTGCCGTGATCCGTCCCGGAGTTCCACCCCGATCGCGTGCCCGTCCTCGACCAGGATGCGCTCCACCCGGCAGCGGTAGCCGATCACCCCGCCGAGCGAGGTGTAGCGCTCCTCCACCGATCGGGCCAGCCCGAGCGAACCGCCCTGCGGGAAGCCGGCGTTGCCGTTGTGCGCGGCCGCCAGGGTGTACAGGTACGGCAGCAGGGGGAAGCCCGCGGGCTCCTGGAGGAACATGTTGGGGAAGGCCCGCCGCAGCAGCGGGTCCTGGAAGCGCTCGGCGAAGCCGCTCATCGGGGTGGTCGCGGTGCGCCAGAACAGCCGGAACGCGGGCAGGACGGTGCGCAGGGTGCGCAGCCGTTCCGCCGCGGTGCGCAGCGGCGGCGGGGTGAGGTCCCAGGGCAGTTCGATCGCGGCGAAGCGGCGCAGGTCCCGGCAGAAGTCCCGGATCGGCTTGGCGTCGCCGGGCGCGAGGGCCAGCAGGTGGGCCTCCAGACGGTCCGGGTCGCCGAAGAAGGTGACGGCCCGGCCGTGTTCGTCGACCACCCGGTTGAAGGTGTCGAAGCGGGTCACCGACTTGCCGTCCAGGGCGCCGAGTTCGCTCCAGACCTGGTGCGCTCCGGTGCCCTCGGCGGTGCCGATCAGCCAGTCGATGCAGTAGTCGAACAGGTAGCCGTGCCGGGACCACGCGGTGCAGCAGCCGCCGGGCAGCACGTGCTTCTCGAAGATCCGGGTCTCCAGGCCGCTCATCTGCGCGTAGCAGCCGGTGGCGAGCCCGGCCAGGCCGGCCCCGATCACGATGACCCGGGGCGGGCCGTCGGGGGCCCGCTCCCTCGTGGACCAGTCCGGTCCGCGGTCAGCCGCGGCCATCGGCGGCGCCTCCGGCCAGGATGGCGCCCGCCAGTTCGGCGTTGCGGGCCGCGAAGTCCCCGTCGAGCATCTCCGCGTGGGCGCCGTGCCCGACGTACACCGCGGTGCCCGTGGTGGAGGAGCCGTGCCAGGAGCCTGGCTCTCCACCCACGTGCACGGAGAGCCGGTCGCGCTCGCAGACCACGTCCACCTGGGCCCTCACCGTGCCGCTGTTGGGCGTCCGGCTGCTGAACTCCAGGTAGTCCCGGGCCTGTTCGAGGGTCCGCTGGGCGACGATCCGCGAGCCCGTGTGGCGGTGCAGGTGCTCGTGGAGTTCGCGCTCGAAGACGGCCAGGTGCTCCTCGCCGAGGTCGAAGGCATCGGTGACCCGGTAGGCGTCCACCAGCAGCACCGAGCCGACCGTGCGCCCGCGCCGTTCCAGCTCCTTGGCCACCTCGAAGGCGAGGTTGCCGCCGAGCGAGTAGCCGAGCAGGACGTAGGGCCCGGCGGCGTGCAGTTCCTCGACCAGGTCCGCGTAGCGGGCGGTCTTGTCGTCGCCGGTCAGGTAGTTGAAGGAGGCGATCCGGTGCTCCGGCAGGTGCGCGGCGAGCTGCCGGTAGACCAGCCCGTGGCCACCGGCCGGCGGGAAGCAGAAGACCGTACGGTCCTCGGGCGCCTCGGCGTTGAACCAGAGGTAGGCCTCGCCGCCGGCCACCTCACCGGTGATGATCTGCTCGACGGTACGGGCCATGCCGTGCAGGGTGGTGACCTTGAACAGCAGGCCGACCGGGATGCTGATGTTGAACTCGCTCTGGAGGTGGTGGATCAGCTCGATGAGCCGGATCGAGCTGCCGCCGAGTTCGAAGAAGTCGTGCTGGAGGCCGACTTCGTCCAGGCCGAGCAGGTTCCGCCAGTGCTCGGCGACCCTCGTCTCGTAGAGCGTGACGGGTGGTTCGTGCTGGGCGCCTTCGGTGTCGGCCTTCGGCTCGGGCAGGGCGGCGAGGTCCACCTTGCCGTTCGGGGTGAGCGGAAGGGCGGGCAGTTCGGCGAGGTAGGAGGGGATCATCACGGTGGGCAGGTGCTCGGCGAGGTGGCGGCGCAGTTCGCGGCGGTCCAGCACGGTGCCCTCGGCGGGCACCACGTAGGCGGCGAGGACGGCCTCGCCCCGGGCGTTCTGGCGGACCGCGACGCAGGCCTGGGCGAGTTCCGGACGGGCGGTGAGGTGGGCCTCGATCTCGCCCGGCTCGATCCGGTGGCCGCGGATCTTGACCTGGTTGTCGATCCGGCCGAGCAGGTGCACGGTGCCGGCGGTGTCCCAGTGACCGAGGTCGCCGGTGCGGTAGAGCCGCACGGGCGTTCCGTCGAGGTCCAGGGTGACGAAGCGCCGAACGGTCTGCTCCGGGTCGTTGGGGTAGCCGGCCGCGACGCCCGCGCCGCCGATCCACAGCTCGCCGGGCACGCCCACCGGGACGGGCTCGCCGTAGGGGTCGAGGACGTACACGGCGCTGTTCGGGAACGGCCGGCCGATCGGCACCATCCGGCCGGGTTCCAGCTCGTCGGCCGGGCCCTCGTAGTAGGTGCTGTCGACGCTGGCCTCGGTCAGCCCGTAGGAGTTGACCAGCCGGGTCCGCGGGCCGCACAGGGCGCGCACCCGCTGGTGCTCGGCGGCCTTCCAGGAGTCGGAGCCGACGATCAGCAGCCGCAGGAAGTCCAGCGTCAGGCCCTCGCGCTCGCAGTGGGCCAGCAGCGCGCGGGCCACGGCGGGCACGAACTCGCCGCCGTCCACGGCCTCCTCGCGCATCACCCGGTACAGCCGGGCGGTGTCGAAGAGCAGCTCTCGGTCGACCAGGACGAGGGTGCCTCCGGTGCTGAGCGCCCGGGCGAGGTCGCCGGAGAAGACGTCGAAGGCGGTGCCGGCCATCTGGAGGTGCACCCGCACCTCGGTGTCCAGCCGGTACTCGGCGCGCCAGCCGGCGGTGACGGCGGCCAGGTTGCGGTGGTCGACCCGGACCCCCTTCGGGCGGCCGGTGGAGCCCGAGGTGTGGATCAGGTAGGCGGCCCGGTCCGGGTCGGCGGCGGGCAGTGGCACGGCGGCCCGGGAGGGCCGGTCCAGCTCCTCCAGGGTGACCGGCTCGGCGGGTAGTCCGGCCCCGCGCGGGCGCCGCTGGTCGACCACCACCAGCGCCGCTCCGGCGTCCGCCACCTGGTGGGCGAGCCGGTCGGCCGGGTGTCCGGGGTCGAGCGGCAGGTAGGCGGCGCCGGCCCGCCAGATCGCCAGCAGCGTGATGATCAGCTCGGGTGACTTGTCCAGGCAGACCGCGACCACCGAGCCCTCGCCGACGCCGAGTTCGCGCAGTCGTCCGGCGGCACGCTGCGCCTTCCGGTCCAGTTCCCCGTAGGTCAGTCGGCGGACGCCGTCCCGGCCGGGCGCGACCACCGCGACGGCCTCCGGTCGCTCGGCGGCGGCCTTGGCGATCAGCTCCGGCACCGGGGTGTCGTGATCGATCCGACGCTCGGCGCCGCTGAAGCCGGTGAGGATCTCCCGCCGCTCGGCCTCGCCCAGCATCCGCAGCCGCCCGACCGGCTCGCCCTCGGCGGCGCGGGTCATGGCGTCCAGCAGGTTGCGGTAGTGCGCGGCCAGCCGCTGGACGGTAGCGGGCTCGAAGAGGTCGGAGTTGTACTTGAAGACGCAGTGGAAGCAGCCGTCCGCACGGTCCTCGTAGGCGGACAGCGTGAGGTCGAACTGTCCTTCCTCCTCAGGGAGTTCGATGTACTCCAGGCGGTATCCGAAGCGCTCCACGGCGACCTTGTGGGTGAGCAGGATGAACATCGCCTGGAACACCGCGGAGCGGCTCGGGTCGTGCTGGAGCCCCAGCTGCTCGACCAGCAGCGGGAAGGGGTACTCCTGGTTGTCCAGGCCGCCGAGCACGCTCTCCCGCACCCGGGCCAGCAGTTCGGCCACGGTCGGCTCCCCGGCCAGGCTCACGTGCAGCGGCAGCGGGTTGACGAAGTAGCCGTAGACGGACGCGAACTCCTCCTGGGTGCGGCCGGTGACCGGGCTGCCGACCACGATGTCCGGCTGCCCGGACCAGCGGTTCAGCAGCAGGTAGTAGGCGCCGAGCAGCACCATGAACGGGGTGGCCCCGTTGGCCCGCGCCAGCTCGTGGACCCTGGCCGTGAGTTCGGCGTCCAGCCGGAAGAACTCGGAGGCGCCGTTGTGGGTCTGCACGGCCGGGCGCGGCTTGTCGGTGGGCAGTGAGAGCACCGGCACCTCGGCCGGCAGGTGGCCGCGCCAGTAGTCGAGCATCCGCCGGGCCTCGGGCCCGGCCAGGAAGCGGTTCTGGCGGTTGAGGAAGTCCAGGTAGTGGGCGGGGACCGGGGGAAGTTCCGGGGTGCGGCCCTGGCGCAGCGCCTCGTAGACCTCGAACAGTTCCTCGATGAAGGTGAAGGTGGAGATCGCGTCCGAGACGATGTGGTGGACGGCCTTCATCAGCACCCAGCGGTCCGGCCCGCGCCGGAACAGCCGCAGCCGTACCAGCGGGTCCCCGGCGAGGTCGTACGGCCGCCGGTACTCACGGACGATCAGGTCGTGGATCTCCTCCCAGGGCCGTCCCTCGACGTCGAACAGCCCGGTGTCGGCCTCGGCCTCCTCCCGGATGCTCTGGACCGGGCGGCCGTCCTCGGCGGTGAAGGTGGCGCGCAGTTCGGGGTGCCGGGCGACCAGGAGGCGGAAGGCCGCGAACATCAGCTCCGGATCGAGCTCCGCGCGGACCTCGACGGCGCCGCCGATGTTGTACGCGAACCCGTCCGGGTGCAGCAGGCGCAGGAACCAGAGCGCCTGCTGGTTGTGGGTGAGCGGGAAGCGGGACTCGTCGGTGTACAGCTCGACCTCGGCCTCGGCCGGGCCGCCGTCGGCGGCGAGCCGCTCGGCCAGGCCCTCGGCGAGCAGGTCGACCAGGTCACCGACGGTGCCGTTGCTGAGCAGGGCCACCACCGGCAGGGCGACGCCCAGTTCGCCGTGCACCCTGGCGCGCAGCTCCATCGCGAGCAGCGAGTCCAGGCCGTGCGCGCCGAGCCTGGTCTCCGCGTCGATCCGCTCGGCGCCGATCCGCAGCACGGCCGCAGCGGCGGCGGTGAACCGCTCGGTGGCCAGGTCCCGGCGGGCCTGCGGGTCGGCCGCGCGGTAGGCGTCCAGGAAGCCGCCGGTCTCGGCCGGGGCCTGCTCGGCGGCGCTCGCCGCCAGGTCGGCGACCAGTGGCGGCGGCGCCGGGTACCAGGAGAGGAAGGTCGGCCAGTCGACCACGGTGGCGACCAGCAGCTGGGCGCGGTCCTGGCCGAGGACGCGCTCCAGGACCGCCGTTCCGGCGTCCGGCGGCAGCGAGCTCATGCCGCGGGCGTCGCGGTAGTGGGCGACCAGGCCCAGCTCCTCGATCATGCCGGTGGCCCAGGGGCCCCAGTCCAGACTGAGCCCGGGCAGTCCCTCGGCCCGGCGGTGGTGGGCGAGGGCGTCCAGGAAGGCGTTGCCGGCCGCGTAGTTGGTCTGCCCGGCGGTGGTGAGCAGCGAGGCGACGGAGGCGAACAGCACGAAGTGGTCGAGCGGTTCGTCGCGCAGCAGCCGGTGCAGCAGATGGCCGCCGGTCACCTTGGGGGCGTAGCCGGCGTCGAAGGCCGGGCGGTCCATCTGGGCCAGCAGGGTGTCCTTGACCTGCCCGGCGAGGTGGAACACGCCCCGGATCGGCGGGCTCTGGCACTGCCGGTAGTCGGCGAGCCAGTCCGTGAGGGCGGTCTCGTCGGTGACGTCCACCGGGGCGAGCAGCGGTTCGGCGCCGAGCGCCTGGAGTTCGCGCAGGAAGGCGATCCGCTCGCCGACGGGGCTGTCCGGGTCGGTGTGCGCCCACTGGGAGCGCTCGGGCAGGACGGTGCGGCCGACCAGGATCAGCCGCCTGGCGCCGCGCCGGACGAGGGTGCGGCAGAGCAGCCGGCCGAGGGCGCCGAAGGCCCCGGTGACCAGGTAGCTGCCGTCGGGGCGCAGGACCGGGGGCAGCGGGCGGGTGAGGCCCTCGGCCTGTCGCAGCCGGCTGGTGAGCCGGCCGCCGGACCGCAGGGCGATCTCCTGCTCGTCCCCGGCGGCGAGTTCGGCGAGCAGTGCCTCGGCCTGGCCGACGGCGTCGACGGCCGGGTCGAGGTCGATCAGGGTGCCGCGCTGGGCGACCAGTTCCTGCTGCCACAGCACCCGGCCGACACCCCAGGCGGGGGCGCCGAGCGGTTCCACCCGGTCTCCGGGGGTGGCGGGCTGGGCGCCCCGGGTGACGATGTGCAGCCGGCCCTCCGGGCGGGCGGCGGGCAGGGCCTGGGCGAGGGTGATCAGGGAGTAGGCGCCGAGGGTCGCGAGCGGGCCGAGCCGGTCGGCGGCGGTGGCGGCCAGGGCGGGCTGGTCGAGGTTCCAGAGGTGGACGACGGTGCCGAAGCCTGGGTCGAGCTCGGCGAACAGCCGCTGGATGTCCTCTGCGGAGTCGGGCCGCACGGTCGAGTGTCCTTCGCCGTGCCGGTACCCGGTGCCGGGCCGGACCAGGTGGCAGCGGGCGCCGCGCCCGGCGGCCAGTGCGGCCAGCCGTTCGGCGAGGCCGTTGCGGTCGGCGAAGAGCAGCAGGTCGCCGGGGGCTTCGTCCACGGCCGGCTCGGGGGCGGGCACCCAGGCGACCTCGGTGAGCCAGCCGTCGATGGTGGCCAGTCCTACGGAGCTCGGGGCCTGGGCGACGTCGGCGACCCGGAAGCCGGTGACCTTCCCGACCGGGGTGCCGTCCTCGGTGTGGAGCGCGAGGTCGCCGACGAGTTCCTCGCCGCTGTCCCGGGTGACGGTGGCGTGCACCCACAGCGGGCGGTCGCCGATCTCGTCGAGCCGGACCTCCTCGATCGAGACGGGGAGCCGGACGCTGCCGCCCTCCGGCGCGTCCAGCCGGGTGGTGAGCAGGGTCTGGAAGCAGCCGTCCAGCAGCACCGGGTGCAGGTGGTGGTCCGCCGCGTCCGGGCCGAGCCGCCCGGTCGGCCGGATCCGGGCCAGTGCCTCGCCGGGCCCCACCCACACCTCGGCGATGGCCTGGAAGGCGGGCCCGTAGTCGTAGCCGCGCTCGGCCAGTTGCCGGTAGCAGTCCGGGCCGTCGAGGTGCCGCCCCCGGGCGCGGAGTGCGTCCGCGTCCAGTGCGGGCCCGTAGGAGCGGCGCTGGCCGGTGCGGACCCGTCCGCTCGCGTGCACGCTCGGCTCGCCGCCGGCCGGGGTCGAGGCGATGGTGAAGCGGGCGTCCTCCGGCGCGTAGCCGAGCTGGACGGGAACGGGCTCGGTCTCGGAGAGGAACAGCGCCCGGTTCAGCTCGACCTCGGCCAGCGTCACCTCGGTGCCGCCGGTCAGGGCGCGGACGGCCTGGGCGGCCATCTCCAGGTACCCGGCGGCCGGGAAGACCACCTGGCCCTCGATCCGGTGGTCGGTCAGGTAGGGCAGCCGCTCCGGGTCGAGCGCGCTGGTCCAACCGGGCTGGGCACTCGCGGTGCGGCGGCCGAGCATCGGGTGGTCGAGCCGGCCGAGCCGGACCTGCTCGACCGGCTTGGGCTCGACCCAGTACCGGTCCCGCCGCCACGGGTAGGCCGGCAGCGGCACCGGGCGGCCGGCCGGGTGCAGCGCTTCCCAGCTCAACTCGACGCCGAGGGTGTGCAGTTCGGCGAGGCTTCGGGCGAACCGCTCGGGCTCGTCCTGCTGCCGGCGGATCGACGGCAGGGTGTGCGCCTGCTCGGCGCACTCGCGGATCGCGTGGCCGAGCACGGGGTGCGGGCCGAGCTCCAGGAACAGCCCGTGCCCGTCCTCGGCCATCCGTTCGACGGCGGCCCGGAAGCGCACCGGGTTGCGGACGTTCTGCCACCAGTACTCGCCGTCCAGCTCCGGCCCGCGGGCGAGCCCCTCACGGCCGGTGAGGTAGAGCGGCAGCCGCGTCTCCTGCGGCTTGACGGCGGTGAGCGCGGCCACCAGCTCGTCCCGGATCGGGTCCATCCGCACGCTGTGGTACGGGACTTCGACGTCCAGCGGGCGGGCGAAGACGCCCTGTTGCCGCAGGTCCTCGGCCAGCTCGCGCAGCGCCTCGGCGTCCCCGGCCAGGGTCACCGCAAAGGGGCTGTTGACCGCGCCGAGCGACACCTGCGAGCGGTAGGGGCGGATCCGGCGCTCGGCCTCGGCCTCCGGCAGGCCGACCGCGAGCATGGTGCCGGTACCGGCCAGGCGCTGCTGGAGCGTGCTGCGGGCGAGCACCACCCGCACGGCGTCGGCCAGGTCGTACACCCCGGCCTCGTGGAAGGCTGCGACCTCACCGGTGCTGTGGCCGACCACCGCGTCGGGGATCAGGCCGTGGCTCCGCCAGAGCGCCGAAAGCCCCACCTGGACGGCGAAGTTGGCAGGCTGGGCCAGCCAGGTCTCGGCCATCCGGGAGTCCGCCTCGTCCCGGCCCAGCTCGGTCAGCAGCGACCAGCCGGCCTGCGCGCGGATCTCCCGGTCGACGGCCTGCACGGCCTCCCGGTAGACCGGCTCGTGCTCGTACAGCCCCCGGCCCATCCCCCACCACTGCGGGCCCATGCCGGTGAACACCCAGGCCAGCCGGCGCTGCCGGCGTTTCCGGGCACGGCCCTGGACCACCCGCGGGTGCTCCTCGCCGCGCTCGTACGCGGCCAGCGCCTCGTCCAGGTCCTCCCGGGTGGAGTAGACCACTCCGAGCCGCTCGGGCAGGTGCTGGCGGCGGCGCGCCAGGGTGTGGCCGAGGTCGGCCAGGGACGTCCCGCCGGCGATCTCCTGCCGTACGGCGGCGGCCAGTTCGGGCAGTCCGGCGGTGTCCTTGGTGCTCAGCGGCAGCACCGTGCGGGCCGGCCCGGCGACCGGTGTGGTGGGCCCGGGCTGCGGCGGTTCCTCCAGCAGGACGTGGGCGTTGGTGCCGCCGAAGCCGAAGGAGTTGACGCCGGCACGGGCCGGGCCCCGGTGCTCGGGCCAGTCCGCCGGGGCGGTCGGGATCTCGAACGGCAGCGCGTCCAGGTCGATGCCGGGGTTGGGCTGCTCCAGGTTGAGGTGCGGCGGGATGCGGCGGTGCTTGATCGCGAGCGCGGTCTTGATCAGCCCGGCGACGCCGGCCGCCGCCTCGGTGTGCCCGATGTTGGTCTTGACCGAGCCGACGTAGCAGCGCTCCCCGGCGCGGCGGCCGATGCCGAGCACCCGGCCGAGGGCGGCGGCCTCGATCGGGTCGCCGACCGGGGTGGAGGTGCCGTGCGCCTCGACGTACTGGAGGCTGCCGGGCAGCACCCCGGCCTCGGCGCAGACCCGCTCGATCAGGGTGACCTGGGCGTCCGCGCTGGGGACGGTGATGCCGTTGGTGCGGCCGTCCTGGTTGACACCGGTGCCGAGGATGACGGCGTGCACCGGATCCCCGTCGCGCAGCGCGTCGGAGAGCCGCTTGAGCACGACCACGCCGACGCCCTCGGCCCGGACGTAGCCGTCGGCAGAGGCGTCGAAGGCGCGCGAGCGGCCGTCCGCGGAGAGGAAGCCGCCCTTGGTCTCCGCGATCGTGTACTGCGGCGCCATGTGCAGCAACGCGCCACCGGCCAGGGCGAGTTCGGTCTCACCGCGGAGCAGGCTCTGACAGGCGAGGTGGACCGCGACCAACGAGGAGCTGCACGCGGTGTCGATCGAGACGCTGGGCCCGCGGAAGTCGAAGCAGTGCGAGATCCGGTTGGACACCATCGTCATCATGGTGCCGGTGGCGGTGTGCGCCGCGATGGTGCCGAAGTCGAGGTCGGCGAACTGGAGGATCTTCCAGTCGAGGGTGAAGGCGCCCATGTAGACGCCGACCTCCCGGCCGGCCAGCTCGCCGGGGCGCAGGCCGCCGTCCTCCAGCGCCTCCCAGCTGACCTCCAGGAGCTTGCGCTGCTGCGGGTCCATGTGTTCGGCCTCGCGCGGGCTGATCCCGAAGAAGTCCGGGTCGAAGGTGTCGAAGCCGTCGATGTAGCCGCCCCGGCCGCCGATCAGCCGCCCTGGCTTGGCCCGGTCCCTGCTGCCCAGGGTGCCGATGTCGTAGCGGTCGGCGGGCGTCTCGGTGAGACAGTCCCGGCCCTCGATCAGGTTGCGCCAGTAGGTCCGGTGGTCGTTGGCGTGTCCCGGCAGGCGGCAGCCGATACCGGTGATCGCGATGCGCTCGCGGGACACGGCGAAGGGCGAGGAGGTCATGATCCAATCCGAGGGTGATGGCATGGCGCCGCGGTCACGGGGAGAGTGGGGCGGCCTCGCGGGCCGGGGTTCAGACGGACTGCTCGGTGGTCTTCACCCGGCGCCAGGGGTGCAGCAGGGTGGCGCCGAGTTCCCCCGTGGCGGGGAACGCGACCGGGTCGGTGAGGCCGACGGCCTTCGGCGCTCTGCCGGGCCGCCAGGTGAAGCTCCCGAACACGTGGTCCCAGAGCGAGAGATCGGAGGCGTAGTGGCCGGCTTCGGCGAGGTCGGTGCTGTGGTGCAGGCGGTGGAGTTCCGGGCCGGCCAGGACATGGCCGAGCGGGCCGATTCGGACGTCGATGTTGGCGTGGACGAAATACCCCTGGGCCAGGACGAATATTCCGACCACGAACACTGAATCGGGCGAGAATCCGATGAGAGCCAACGACAGTTGGACCACGGACTGCGCGAGGAGAACGTCCAGGAAATGATTCACACCGTTGTTCGCGACGTTCACCTTGTCCGGGACGTGGTGCACCCCGTGCAGCCGCCAGAGCCACCGGTTGCGGTGGGACCAGCGGTGCACGAGGTAGTCGCCGAGCGAGCCGACCAGCAGCGCGAGTGGGATCTCCACCGCGAACGGCAGCGCCGGGTGGGCCGGGCCGAGCAGTTCCACCAGCGTCGACACCAGCCCCTGAGCCAGCCCTCCGCCGACCATGCTCAGTACGAAGTAGAAGCTGTACCAGCCGAGTTCACGTCGACTCGGATGCCAGTCGGCCCGGTACGGGATCACCCGTTCCAGGATCGCCAGATATCCGATGGTGGCGACCAGGAAGAGCGGGGAGACCCGATCCGGCGCCCAGTGGAAGTGCAGGGTCGCGACGGCCGTGCACAGCACACCCAGGAGCAGCAGCGGATGGGCGAGCCGGCGGGCAATGGCTGACAGCACGCGCCCCCCGTTCTTCGCGGACTAACGACTGGAAACGTCAGAGACTCTAGCGGCAGACGCGTGCCGCGACAGTCATTCGACGTTTTAACTCCATGAATGACCCGATCGGCGGACTATACGCGCACGAAGTTGACGTCTGAATGGCGTGAAGGGGGCGCATTTTCGAGAAAGCGCCGGAGTTGACGGTGCGCGACCGTGGCTGTTCAGGACGGCAAGCGCTGTTGTGCGCCCCTTCTGCGCTGCCCCGCGCGGATACCGATCCGGCCAAACCCGACGGCAGTCGCCACCCCTCTCACACCACCGCCGGGTCAGGAGCGGGCCGGCTCCGCCAGTCGGCGGGCGGCACGGGGCGCGTGCGCCGTGAGACGGTCGCGCAGACCGCGCAGCTCGTACTCGACCAGCGCGGGCAGGGCGGTGGCACCGGTCGTCTCCAGGGCGGGGCCGAGCAGTTCGACGGCCGCCGACGGGTCGTGCGCACAGACGAGGCAGTCGGCCGCCCGGACGATGAAGAGAAGACGGCTGGACGGCAGCTGGTCCGGACCGAGTTGGCCGAGGGCGGTCTCGGTGGCGCTCAGCGCCCGGCGGGCCCGCTGGGGGTCGTCGGTGGCCGCGGCGAGGTCGCGCAGCGCGGCGGCCGCGGCGGACTCGACCCGCATGCGCATCGAGGCGATGGACAGCCAGGGCACGTCCACCTCGTCCTCCGCGCCGATGTGGTCCAGGTGCGTCCGGGCCAGGTCGACCTGCCGGACGGTCGCCCGCACGTCGCCGGTGAGTGCGTACGCCCGGGCCCGGCTGATCCGGCCCATCGCGCCGGCCCAGTGCCGGTCCGGGGCGACCCGTTCGATCTCGCGGGCGTAACCGAGGGCGGCGACCGGGTCGCCGTCCAGCCGGGCCAGGATGCTCATGTCGCTGAGCGTGCCGACCTGGGTGGCCTGGTCCGCGGCCAGCCCGGCCCAGGTGAGGGCGCGGTCGTAGCAGGCCATCGCGGTGGCGTTGCGGCCGTCCTGCATCCGGAGCGCGCCGGCCGCGTGGGCGTGCTCGGCGGCCAGCCGGGCCAGCGGATCGCGCTGTGCGGCGGGGGCGGCGGAGAGCC